>CANSAF010000030.1 GCA_947644645.1 uncultured Sporosarcina sp.
AGTTTCAAACAGTGATTCCATACTTCAGCGGAAATGCGATTGCATTCAAATAAAGAGTCAATTGTCTCTTTACTTGCATAAAAATTTGTTTTCAAACAGCGAATCATCTCAGGACACCTCCTTTCATAGTAAACTTTCTATTCTGTCTATTATAACTAGAAAGGAACAAACGTTCAAGTGTTACCCTTAACGAATTGGCTCTGATATTCGTCAGCCAAAATTCATCTTCCCCTTAGCGCTGGACTTTGCCCTTCACGCGCTTGAAGAGGGAGACTTCTTTTGGAGGGCTGTTAAAATCACTTCCAATGTGATAGTACTTTTGAAAACAGGGTATAGGTATAATGGAGATATCTACCGTATCATAATTATGACTTTAGTGTATCACATGGATGGGGTAAAGGATTTAATTTTAGTTTCCAGTAAATTGTTGAAACGGGACAACTGATAAAATGCGTGTTAAAGTGTTTGAAGAATTAGTTTAGAAAGGATGATCATCATGAAAGAACCTTTGTTTTTAGAACCTATATTTCAAGAAAGAATTTGGGGAGGCACTGCTTTAAAAGATCAGTTCGGCTATGAAATTCCATCGGCGCATACAGGAGAATGCTGGGCAATTTCAGCTCATCCAAATGGTCCTTCTACAGTGAAAAATGGTGTATTTGCAGGGAAGACGTTAATTGAATTATGGAAAGAACAACCGGCACTTTTCGGCAATTATCCGTCAGATGTGTTTCCGTTATTAACGAAAATTTTAGATGCCAACGCAGACTTATCGGTTCAAGTACATCCAGACGATGCTTATGCAAAAGTACATGAAAACGGGGAACTTGGTAAAACGGAATGTTGGTATGTCGTTACTTGTAAAGAAGATGCGGAAATTGTGTTTGGACATACTGCAAAAACGAAAGAAGAGTTTGTCCAACAAATAAATGACGGCAATTGGTCGGAATTATTAAGCACAGTAAAAATTCAACCAGGCGATTTTTTCTATGTTCCAAGCGGCACAATTCACGCAATTGGTGAAGGCACAGTGATTTTAGAAACGCAACAAAGTTCGGATACAACTTATCGTTTATACGATTACGACCGTGTTGGCCAAGACGGGCAATTACGCGAATTACATATTGACCAATCCATTGCGGTTTCAACAATTCCGCACCAAGATCCAAATACAACGCCAGAAGAAAAAAATATTCCAAGTGCAGTCATTAAGAAATTTGTTGAAGCAGAATACTTCACTGTTTATAAATGGGATGTCAAAGGCCAAGCTACTTTTAATGGTTCAACATTTTTACTTGCAAGCGTCATTGACGGAGAAGGAGCACTTACTGTAAATGGTCAAACCTATTCAATTCAAAAAGGCGATCATTTCATCCTTCCAGAAAACATAGGAGAATTCCAAATCGAAGGCGAAGCCTCACTAATCGTTTCGCATGTTTAAAAGCAAGTGAGCTTGTAAGAAAAAAGAAAGCGTTCAACCAACTAGTTCTCTAGTCAGTTGAACGCTTTATCTTTAGGACTATGCTTTTTTATGTTTTAAGAAGCAACAACTCCTCAACCAGCAAACAACAACCCAAACTCAACGCAACCAAACAACGCGAAGCGTCCAAACAGCCCGCCCTACGGCTGTTTGGACAGCTTCCCCTAGATACAGGTAAACGAATTAATCTGGTTTAAGTCAATTCCCGTATATTCCCATCTTCTTCTGCGCGAATTCCATCGATAACCTGCGACAGACCTCGGTCCGACAAATACTGGGAAGAACCAAAAACCTTGTCTTCTCGATAGCCAAACATAAGTCATTCGAAACATACATCCAGCAATTGCACCTGGATCTACAGCACGTGTTTGTATTTCAGGATATTCAGGTGTCCAACTTGGAGGTGGCCCTTGTGGCGCGGTGTTTCCTCCCGGTTGCTGATTAGGCGGAAAAGATGGCTGTTGGTTTTGCCCCGGAAATCCTGGGAATCCAGGAAAACCTTGTGAAGGTCCGCCAAATGGAGGCCAAAATCCTGGTCTACCGCCTTGAAAATTTTGTGTTTGCGGATTGAAAGCCGGCTGTGGTCCGTAGCTAGGTATCGGAACGGGCCCGCCGTGTTGATTTCTTCCACTATCATGATATCCTTCCGGCAATTGTGGATACCAAAAAGGATCATTCGATTGCCCAAATTGTTGATTTACCATTGAAAAACTCCTTCCAAAATCTTTCTCTCCTTACTTTATGCGAGCGACGGAAAGGACATCTAGACGATTGCCCGGAACCAAGAGCGAAGAATGTCTTTGATTAATAAAAGCCTGGAAAATCCTTTCATATTTGAATTTATTCATAAAATCCCAGAAAACCATCTCATTCTCGAATAAAAATCCTTTACCCTACTACCAAATCACCTTATTAGCATAGACTAAACTTTCTGAAAAAAGACACTTTTCCAACTTTAATCATGTAGACTAAATGTATAAGTAGAGGGGGCTGGCAATGATGGGGAAAATTCAACGTTATAGAGGGACGAAACTGAATACGAAAGGTTGGCAACAAGAGGCGGCACTTCGTATGTTAATGAATAATTTAGATGAAGAAGTCGCGGAGCATCCAGAAGAACTCGTTGTTTACGGCGGAATTGGGAAAGCAGCTCGAAATTGGGAAGCGTTCGATGCGATTGTTCGTTCATTAAAAGAATTGGAAAATGATGAAACATTACTTGTGCAATCAGGAAAACCTGTAGCTATTTTCAAATCACATACGGATGCACCGAAAGTTTTAATTGCCAATTCAAATCTTGTTCCAGCTTATGCCAATTGGGAAACTTTTCACGAACTCGACCAAAAAGGACTCATGATGTATGGACAAATGACGGCGGGAAGTTGGATTTATATTGGCTCACAAGGAATTGTCCAAGGTACATACGAGACATTCGCGGAGCTTGCAAAACAACATTTCGGAGAATCTTTAAAAGGAACGATTACTGTCACAGCAGGGCTTGGGGGCATGGGCGGTGCACAGCCACTAGCGGTGACGATGGCTGGCGGTGTTTGTATCGGAATCGAAGTCGATGAAACAAGAATCGACCGTCGAATTGAAACACGTTATACCGACTTGAAAACAGATTCAATGATGTTTTTTGTGAAGTTGGGGTATTTACACCGGAACAAACGGAGCGAATTTTAGAAGCAGGGAAAAAATATGGATTGATCCCCAAAATTCATGCAGATGAAATTGAACCATATGGGGGCGCAGAACTTGCGGCAAAAGTTGGCGCGATTTCGGCGGAGCATTTATTAAAAGCGTCTGAGACGGGGATGGATAAGATGGCAAAAGCGGGGACGGTCGCTTGTTTATTACCCGCAACGGCACTTTACTTACGAGAGCAAGCAGCAGAAGGACGAAAAATGATTGACAAAGGCGTTCCTGTCGAGATTTCAACGGATTGTAACCCGGGTTCCTCGCCAACAACTTCCATGCCACTTGTGATGAATTTGGCTTGTATTTCCATGCGCTTAACCCCTGCGGAAGCCTTAACCGCAGCAACGTATAATGCAGCTTGCGCGATTGGAATGGAAGATCAAGTAGGCTCATTGGAAGTCGGAAAACAAGGAGATTTCGTCCTTTGGGATATTGAAAACTACCAGAAGTTACAATATTTATTTGGCGTAAATCATGTGAAAAACGTGTGGAAAAAAGGGAAGCAGGTCGTTGGAAATGATTGAATTAACAGGAGAAACGTTAACATTATTAGAAATGAAGCAGTTATTAAGTCCTGGGGAAAAAGTATATTTAAATAAAGAAGCATTAGAAAAAGTCCAGAAAAGTCGTCAAGCTGTGGAGAAAATTGTTCGTGAAAATCGGACAATTTATGGCATTAATACAGGTTTTGGGAAATTTAGTGATGTGCATATTGATGAAAAAGATACGCGCGTGCTTCAACTGCACTTAATTCGCTCACATGCTTGTGGGGTCGGGGAACCTTTTCCAGAAAAAGTCTCCAGAGCGATGCTGATTTTACGATTAAACGCATTGTTGAAAGGTTTTTCAGGAATTCGTGAGGAAGTTTTGGAACGTTTTGTTTATATGATTAACCATGAAATTCATCCAGTTGTTCCGCAACAAGGATCACTCGGGGCTTCCGGTGATTTAGCGCCCCTTGCTCATTTGGCGCTCGTCCTACTCGGTGAAGGTTTTGTTTGGCAAAACGGAGAAGTTGTATCGAGCGAGGGAATTTGGGAGAAACATAAATTAGCACCGATTGTTTTAGAGGCGAAAGAAGGGCTCGCACTTATTAACGGTACACAAGCGATGACTGCGCAAGGCGTTGTTAATTATTTGGAAGCTGAAAAGCTCGCTTATGATAGTGAATGGATTGCGGCGATGACGATGGAAGCGCTTTATGGCATTACGGACGCATTTCATCCCGCGATTCACGAAGCGCGCGGCTATCCGGAACAAATTGAGGTAGCGGGTCGCATGTTAGAGTGGCTAGAGGGGAGTCGTTTAACAACTGTCCAAGGAGAAAAGCGCGTACAAGATGCATATTCGATTCGCTGTATTCCACAAGTGCACGGGGCGAGCTGGCAAGTGCTTGGTTATGTGAAGGAGAAACTAGAAATCGAAATGAATGCTGCGACAGATAATCCGCTTATTTTTGATGAAGGAGAAACGGTTGTATCAGGCGGCAATTTTCACGGCCAACCGATTGCCTTTGCGATGGATTTCTTGAAAGTTGGAGTTGCGGAACTGGCGAATATTTCAGAGCGCAGAGTCGAACGTTTGGTGAATCCGCAATTGAATGAAGGTTTGCCACCATTTTTAAGCGCTGAACCAGGACTTCAATCTGGGGCAATGATTTTACAATACGCGGCTGCGAGTTTAGTTTCCGAAAATAAAACGCTTGCACATCCTGCTTCAGTCGATTCAATCCGATCTTCAGGCAATCAAGAAGATCATGTATCGATGGGAACAATTGGCGCAAGACATGCTTATTCAATCATAGAAAATGCGCGAAAAGTGTTGGCAATTGAAGCGCTTTGTGCGATGACAAGTTGTTTAATTCGCGGTAGTGAAAAAATGGGGGAGAAAACTTTTGGTAAATTACAGAAACTGAATGAAGTTACTGAACCAATTGGAGAAGACCGCGTGTATTCTATAGATGTTGAAAGAGTAGCAGCTTGGTTGAAAGGGTAATAGATAGGGTATAGCTTTTGAAAGAATGGAGGAATGGAAAATGGATGTGAAATTTCCAATTGGCAAACTACAAGTACCAGAGAAAGTAACATTGGCGGATGTTTCAGAATGGCTGCAAGAAATTGACAGGTACACAGATTAATTAAGAGAAGTCGTCGGGACATTGGATGAGGAACAATTGCAGAAAACGTATCGAGAAGGAAGTTATACAGTTCGACAACTCATTCACCATATCGTGGATTCGCAGTTAATTATGTTCGGGCGTTTGAAACTAGCTTTAACAGATGATAACCCAGTCGTTCCAGCATTCGATCAAGATAAATGGGCAGTTCAACCAGATACGGAACTCCCTGTTGAAACATCTATTAAAATTTTAGAAGGCATAAATGCGCGCATTGTTGCGTTGGGAAGCAGCTTGACGGCGGAACAACTAGATCGCGTATTTACACATGAACATAACGGAGAAATTACAGTCGGGACGAAACTAGCTAAATTATGTTGGCACGAGAAACATCATTTAGCGCATATTAAACTTGCATTGGAAAATTAAAGATAGAAAGACGTTCAGTAGATTCTTGGTGGAATCTATTGGATGTCTTTTTTTATGGCGTTGAAGAGTTTTTTGGGGGAGAGTGGTAGGTTAAAAGTTGATTGTATTTTTGGTTTTTTAGTAGGAAATTGCTCTTGCGCGGATAAACAGTGCTGGGGCGCGGATAAACCACCGCCAAGCGCGGATAACGCCCCTCGAGCCGCGGATAAACCACGTCTGAACACGGATAAACTACCGCCAAGCGCGGATAACCCAACCCCCCTCCAAAAAACCTTCAATAATTCAAAATCTCCCCCTCAAAGTTTGCTATACTAGAAAAAGCATAAAAATTGGAGGCATTATTGAATTGAATACAAATGAAAAACCACATATTTTAATTATTGACGGGATGGCGCTTCTGTTCCGTTCATTTTTTGCGACTTCTGCGATGGGACATTTTTTCCCGAATCAAGCGGGTGTACCGACAAATGGTGTGCAAGGATTTTTGCGCCATACGATGACAGCCAAAACAATTTTTCAACCGACGCATTTAGCCGTTTGTTGGGATATGGGGGCGCATACTTTCCGAAATGATTTGTACGATGGCTATAAAGCGAATCGTCCGGCGCCACCTGAAGAACTTGTGCCACAATTTGATATGGCGAGAAGTGCTTCGGAAGCGATGGGCTGGAAAAGTTACGGTGAAAAAGGTATGGAAGCAGACGATTTGATCGGTTCGATGATTGCGCACTGGGACGGAAAAGCGAATATTACGGTCGTGAGTGGCGATAAAGATTTACTGCAATTGCTACGTCCAGGTGTACAAATCGCATTGATTAAAAAAGGGTATAGCGAATATGATATTTATACAGAAGAACGTTTTACTGAAGAATACGGCGTAACACCTTTACAATTTATTGATATTAAAGCATTTACTGGAGATAGTGCGGATGGTTATCCAGGAGTGAAAGGCATCGGTCCGAAAACGGCGCTGACACTTATTCAGAAATACAAGTCGGTAGATGGCGTCGTAGCGGCTTTGGATGAATTAACACCTGCTCGTCGAAAGAATATTGAGGCAGATATGGACATGCTGCATCTTTCTAGAAAACTGGCGGAAATCCATTGTGACTTAGAAGTCGAGTCGGCGATTGAAGAAATGACGATTCCGCTTTATGATGCGGCTGTCCAACAGCAACTTGAACAACTGGGTTATTCTCTTGTCATTCGACATGCCAATTCTTTATTTAATTAACCAACGAAGCCTTGCGAAATCTCGTGAGGCTTTTATGTTTAATGCTACGACAAAAGGTAATGATATAAGCGATAGCTTGTGAATCTTTTCGTAGGGCGGTAAAGTAAGAATAAGAAAAGATAAGGGAGATAGTATTGTGGGAACGAGTTCCAGAAAAATTGAAATATTGGAAGCAGCTTCTAAAGTGGTTGCGGAAAAAGGGATTTTTAATTTAACATTTGACGCTGTTGCAAAAGAAGCGGGGTTAAGTAAAGGCGGATTATTGTATCATTTCCCTTCAAAAGAAGTGCTTGTGGAAGAAATGGTTGAACATTTAGCGGGGAATTACCGACGTAAAATTGATGAGCAAGCAACATCGGACGCTGTAGAAGAAGGTAAGTGGACACGTGCTTATTTAGATGTCACTTTTAAAAATACGTATAAAAATAAAAATATGCATACTGGATTGCTTGCTGCAAAAGCGATTAATCCTGAATTACTTCAGCCAATTCGCGATGTTTATCAAGAATGGCAAGAAGCTGTTGATGATGACAATATTGATCCGACGCTTGCAACAATTATTCGACTTGCGGCAGATGGGATTTGGCTTGCGGATCTTTTTGACATAAATCCGATTAGTGTAGAAAAGAAAGAAAAAGTCTATGGTACTTTAAAAAAGTGGATTGATGAAAATGGTCCTAAATAACTATTCATAAATGTTGTTCCAATAGGATTTTGCCAATAAAAGCTGGCTTCCTATCAATTGATTGTAAGCGCTTACTTATAGTGAATCACTTGAAACGTTAATCTTGAACCTGTATAGTCGTACGTATTGAAAAACCGTCTGGACGGTACAGTGAAAAGTGGAGGCGATCATGATGAAAAATAAAGTTCTATTAACAGCAGCAGTAACGGGCGCGGGAGATACGACAGGCATTAGTGATTATGTTCCGGTAACACCAAAGGAAATTGCAGAATCTGCGATTGAATCAGCAAAAGCAGGGGCAACGGTTGCACATATTCACGCAAGAGACCCAATTACAGGTGGTGTCAGTCATGACCGCGATCACTACAGAGAAATTGTGGACCGTATTCGTGAATCGGAAGTCGATGTTGTCATTAATATTACAGCAGGTGGCGGCGGAGATTTCATTCCAAATTTAAATACACCAGCAGCAGGTGGCGATGGTTCTTGGATTCAAACACCAGAAGAACGTCACGCACCAATTGGTGAACTACTTCCAGAAATGTGTACATTGGACTGTGGAAGTGTCAACTTTGGCGATATGATTTATTTAAGCCCAACTGGATGGCTACGTGATCATGCAAAACTCATTCAACAAAGTGGTGTAAAACCTGAGTTAGAGTGTTTCGATACAGGGAATTTACGTTTCGCGAAACAACTGATTAATGAAGGATTAATAGATGGAGATCCGATGTTCCAATTTTGCTTAGGCATTCCTTGGGGCGCAGAGGCAGATGTGGAAACAATCACTTACATGAAAAATCGTTTACCAGAAAACGCACATTGGTCAGCGTTTGGAATTGGACGTATGCAAATGCCAATCGCAATGCAAACAGCTTTACTAGGTGGAAACGTTCGTGTTGGATTAGAAGATAATCTTTATTTAACAAAAGGTGTGCCAGCGACGAATGAACAACTGGTTGAGAAAGCCGTACAAATGTTGCATGCAAATGGTTTAGAAGTGATGACGCCACAAGAAGCACGCGAATATTATCAATTAAGAAATCCACTTGGGGGCAAAAAGTAATGAGTAAAAAATTAGCAGTTGTTGGAACAGGCGTAATCGGAAATGGATGGATTGCAAGATTTTTAGCGCAAGGTCATGATGTCGTTGCTTATGATCCGAGTGAAGGCACGGAAGAACGCACAAGAGAGGTCATTCAAAGAGCTTGGCCATCACTTGAAAAATTAGGCTTAGCAGAAGGCGCGTCGAAAGATCGTTTAACATTCGTTCCAACATTGGAAGAAGCGGTGAAAGATGCTTATTTAATTCAGGAAAATGTGCCTGAACGTGAAGAGTTAAAGAAAAATGTACTGGCAAGCATTGATGCGCATGCGAAAAGCGATGCAATAATTGGTTCAAGTACATCGGGCATTATGCCTTCTGTTTTGCAGAACGGCTTAAAAAATCCGGAACGTTTTATCGTTGCACATCCATTTAATCCGGTTTATATTTTACCACTTGTAGAACTTGTTGGTGGAAAACAAACGACAAAAGCAGTGATGGAACAAGCGGAAGAGTTCTATCAATCTGTTGGGATGAAAACATTGGTCATTCAAAAAGAAATTGAAGGGCATGTTGCAGACCGTTTAATGGAAGCACTTTGGCGTGAATCACTGCATTTAGTGAATGATGGCATTGCGACGACAGAAGAAATCGACGCGGCGATTATTTACGGTGCAGGTTTACGTTGGGCACAAATGGGACCATTTTTAACATTCCATTTAGCAGGCGGCGATCAAGGCATGCGCCATATGCTAGAACAATTTGGTCCAGCGCTCAAACTACCATGGACGAAATTAGAAGCACCAGAATTAACAGATGAACTGAAAGAAAAAGTCATCGAAGGCTGCGAAACACATGCAGGAGATGCATCTGTAGCCGAATTAGAACGTAAACGTAATGAGTTTTTGGTAAAATTACTAGACTTAGTTGAAGAATATTGGCATGAGCCGAAAGCAAAGGCTTGAGGAGGAAATTAAAAATGTCATTTATGTATAAAGATCAAGTGCGTGCAGACTGGGTCGATTATAACGGTCATATGAATGATGCTGAATATGCGCGTGTCTTTAGCTTGGCGGTCGATGCATTTATGGATCATATCGGGCTAGACGCGGCAGGACGCGAGCAACATCACTATACAATTTTCACGCTTGAAACGCATTTATGTTATTTATTGGAAGCGAATGAAAATGAAGCACTTCAAGTAACTGCTCAGTTATTAGACGTTGATGAAAAGAGAATGCATATCTTTTTCACATTGGTGAATGGGGATAATGAACTTGTCGCAACGAGCGAACAAATGTTGATGGGCATGGACACAACAGCAAATCGTCCAGCACCGTTCCCAGCACCTGTCCAATCAATCATTGACGAGATTTGGTCAAATGATCAAAAGGAAGAAGCGCCAAAACAAGCAGGTAGAACAATCGGTATTCGTCGAAAATAAATCATGAAAATCCCATTAGACCAATTTCGTTTGGTAGCTAATGGGATTTTTTTATGTGATGAAGCCTGTTTTTAAAATATCAAATTTGAACAATCATGCTCTTAAGGTAGCAGAATGAAAATATTAATAAGTATGCTAAATGCAGCTACAATGAACAGAAATATCGCTAAGCCATTCCTTTTTTCTTTGAGTTGATTAATTCCTAAGATAATCAGCATGATTCCTAACAGAATTTGAACATAAGGTACCGTGACAGATTCACCGGTTATTAGACTATAACTTGATACAGCAATAATGATGATGCCTAAAATCAATCCTGTGATTCTAATGATGATCAACTCCATTCTGCTTTCGTTTACCGTTCAATCAAAGTCGCTTCGTCATTTTCAATCTCAAAAATTAAAAAATCACCGTCTTCCTCAACGACTTCTCTCGCATATTTAAATTCGGGATCTCCAATCATTTCAAAATAATCCGTTTCTCTATTTAATTCAAAGACCGGACACTGGTCAAATCGAACATCTCCAATAAAGATGGCTCTCATTTTTTTCATTTGATCATCTCCTCTAATTAAAAAACTACAACGCCAAACCTTTCTCAATTTCTGCTCGATCATAATCAGCAACCCATTCATAATGCGTTTCGTAAAGCGTGCGTAATCGTTCAGGTTTTCGTGCAATGACTTCACAACCGCGGTCATCATAAATAAAAAAGATGATGTCTTTTGTTTGATTCACAAAGAAAACATCCGGATAATGCACAAAATCTGTACCAAACTTTGGTTTTAATGGGAAATCTTCATGGATTGCTCCTTTTAGCAAACCTTCTATTTTCAAATCTTGCACTTTACAACATAAAGAGAATTGCTGCATTTCGAACAACTCTTGCTTATCCGTCTCAAAAGGATAAGGATATGTCTTCACTTGAAGATGTTTTAGTTGGCGTTGATCTTTCAAGTTTGGCGCATATACTTTTATTTTTTGTGTTTGTTGTCCGACTTCCAAGTAAATATTTGTCACTAATATTAAATCATCATCTTTGTCAAATAAAGCTTTAAATATTGTATGTACTTGCTTATATACTGTATTGAATCGTTCTAAATTCAACTGATCGTTTTCTGTAAATTGATAAATTTCTTCGCCGAGCGAAAAATGAGTACGCTTGTCCCATTGATGATAAATGCTTGGGATTAATTGTACTGTAGGGGAATTTTGTTCGAGATAAGTATTGATTTTCATAGTTTGCTACCTTTCTAGGATTATTAATTTTATTAAGCAGTAGGGAATGAAAATAAAATGAGTGCAACCAATAACGAAGAACCCGCCCAAGTTATCATTAGTTTTCTTCTAATGGTCATCTGTTTTGGCATAACTTTATGAATAAGGGACAGAACAAATAGATTAATCAAAAATAAAAAGTAATACGTGACGAAAAACATAATCCATGGCTGGGAAGAAATAAGAGATTCCAAAGGTGTTGTAAAAAAGGTTGTGATAAAAATCAGCATGGAAATCGCTAGTAAAATTAAAATAATGACGAACATCTTATCCCAAATTTTATGCCGCATAAATTCATTAGGCCTTTTTTCAGCGTAATTAAAAATAAGTTGATTGTAGATAAAAAATATAAATGCAATGGAGATGAACAGAATTAGTTGTTGAATTCCAGCATCAGTTAATTCAAAATAAACAATGCTAATATAACGATCGGCTGCAAATGTAAAAAGAATTAACATGAAAATGGGGATGCATTGTTTTAATATATAGGACTTATTTATCATTCGTTTTCCTCCTATCATTTACAAGAAAGGCGTAAGTCTCTTCCAAGAATTACACCCTAAGTCAATTCTCATTGTAAAATATCTTTCAGCTCATTGGTTTGCTTTTCATTTAAAGTGAAATAAGACTCGGGACCTTCATATCCTTCAATCGTTAAAATCGACTGCCCATCGTTTTGTAGATAGACATATCGCATGATTTCAGCAACGCCTTCTTTCGGACGATTTAATGAGAAAAAGAGTTGCGAATCTTTGTCAAAGTCTTCAGGTTCATCTATCTCTTTCGCTTCTGCCATGACGTCTCTTAAACGTTCAACCATTTTCGCATCCGTAATTTCTGTATGAATATTTACGCCGCTTCCTCCGTCATCTTCAAACGGCGTCCCTACTTCAATGACTGCCTCTTTTGTACAGCCCACAAGCATCATTGTAAAACTAATTATTAATAGTACCCAAGTCCATTTTTTCATCGTCAATCTCCTTTAATTCATTGTGTAACGACTGTCAACATACCCCCACTGAGATAAAGCTTTTCAGTGGGGGCTTCGAGTTTATTACACAGGTCTTCCTTACCCACTTTGACGTTCTGTGTAACAAGCATTTCAAAAAATGCTCCCCAAAATACTGTTTTTGGTTGGGTGTGACGATAGTTTACCGCCTTCCCACTTGCACCACCCTTTCGAAAAAGAGCAGTTCTTTCCTGCGAGAGAAGCCACCACTCAGCGTTGCTGGCGTGTGCTACAAGCCCTGACAAATGTCCGGTACACAAGGATGGTTGACGCACCCACTAGACCGTGCCTAGGCAGCGGTTTTACGTTTTTGAACTTCTAATATATATGGATTTTTGATGTTTAGATGCCCCTTGAAATCCACAACATTAGACTTTTTCAGTATATTTAATGCGCCATTGATATCTGCGTGAATACATTTCCCAGACAAACTTTGGTATTGTCCACGGTTGAGTCGTTTTCCGCTAAATGTATCGTTCATTTTGTCATCAGAACACCAAACTGGCAATTCGTCTCCATCTAAAAAACTCGCTTTGGATGTGTAACTTTCCTCTTGTTTCACAAAACGGATGCCTTCTTTTAAACACTTGTTTTCGATGGCACATATTAACCTGTTAAATGGGATTTGAACAAAGTTTTGGTTGTTCTTTTTCCCTATGTTGACTTTTTGCTTCCAGCCCTCGTTATGTCCCATGACAATCGTGTCAATGTTTAATTCTTTGACTTTTTTAAACAACACGCCGATTGTTTGAGAAATATATCCGTTGATTTGAGCGTTACGCTTATCCCATAACGTAGCAAGTCGATTTGTGACAACACGTTTTGAAATGCCATTTTCAATATTTTGTTGTTGGAGTTCGCTAATTGCTTTATTGAAATACTGGTTAATAGATTTTAGTTTCTTGCCATTGATTAAGAAGGTATCACCATTATTCGTTGCACAACTGATGAATCTGTCTACACCTAAATCGCAACTTAGCACATTATTCGTTGTCGTAGGTTGCTTTTTCATTTGAGCGATTTGCACTTCATACGTGTAGTGCACCTCAAAGAACCGACCATTTTGCTTCGGTACGATTTCAATGTAAGAGATTTTTTTGTGTAACAGGTTTTTAGGCATTCGAATTTTAATAGAACCAAAACGTTTCCGAAACGCCCTATTCGTCGGGATAGACCAATATCCATCTTTGTCTACTTTTGGCACTTGATAGATTTCGACAATTCTCCTTTTCATTGATTTTGAATAATCAGGAAACTTAGGGCGCCCTGTAAACTTGCCAGGCTCTTTTTTCCATGCGGCTAGTGACTCGAAAAAGCTTTTCACCTCATTGAGTAGCGTTATACGAATCGCTTGTGCAGAGTTCGACTGAACGCCGTAATAGTTGACGTCTTGTTTCATCGCCGCATCAATTTCTTTAGTTGTAGCCATCCGATTTTCGTTTAGATAACACTGTTTAATCGTATATAACCCAACATTTCTCAAGGCTTTAGCGCTATGTGTCATTCGTTGCAGCAGACGAAATTCCTTCGCGGTTAGTCCGGCACCCCCGATGTTTTGTTTTTGTGTAAAACGTTGAATATTGTTTGTTTTCTTTTTTCTTCGTAACACCTTTGGGGCTTTTTTCCTTGGCATAGCTGTTCACCTCCCTTTGCTTTTCGGGATGATTCTACTTCCAAAAGTTCATTTCAGATTGCATAATCTATGATTAATTATACCATTATTGGGAAGAAACGAACAAACTTTCTGCCTGTCGGCTGACGACAATTCATCCCCATCTGAATAGTTGGACTTTGCCCGTAACACTAATCAGATGGGGTCTTCTTGTCGGTGATGATAAAATTACGGGCAAAATTAATAAAAAAGTTAGCCAAATGATATTTTTCCTTAGCGCTAAAGCTGCACATAAATAGCATAACGGTACAAAGAGTCCCCACCATTTAAAAGTTGGCATAGCTGCTAGGTAAAGTGAAAAAGGGATAATTAATACGAAAGAAACGACGAGAAATAATGGTTTCTTTTGAGCAATGGCAATCAAAGAAAAAACAATCGACGCAATCATAAAAGGCCAAAAAAGTATTGTCATTTTTATCCTCCTTCTTATTAAATGATACGTTATACTTTGGAAAAAGTTTCAAATTGTCATTTTTTAAGCGGTTCCACTTTCACAAATGCTAAAATTTCCGCATTTGGTTCATAAGGAAGCGATTGGAGTTGACTGGGGCGATTTTTTCCACCATTATCATGCACAAATAACCAAAGTCCATTTTCTTTTTCTTCGTAACCAACAACAGAGACCCAGTGATAATCATAGGAATAGCGCCCGCGCCAATGCCATGTAAACCATTTATCAAATTTTGCCGCAACAGGTCGGCCTTCATCGATTTGTTTTTTCATCTCTTCTATAGAACACTTTTGAACAAGCCAATCGTCCCCAAGAATTTTTGATAAGTTCCGAATGAAGTGATGCGTAAATAATCCAATCGGTGTGCCACCAAGTTTTTTGTAGAGCAAATTAATATTTTGAAATTGACCCGGCAAGAAAAAGTCGAGGATTGCATAAGCTGTTACAGGACCACAGGCTGAATTTCGATAATATTTATGAATGTCCTCATCATATTGTGATTTTTTCTTTAATGAAATAGTTTTTTTCATTCAATCATCTCCATCAAAAGAAGTGTTTGTTCCTTCATATTATCACGTTTATCACCAGTTCTGTATAAAATGAAATGAATGACCAATCATTAATTTTATATTTTATTAGATAAAAATATTGCGAAAAATTGATTAATAGATTACAATAATATTCAGAAAGGTTTTTCTTTATATTTTTTTGAAAACTTTATGAATGAGCATTCATTCAAGAGGGATAAAGGGAGGAAGAACACGTGGCTTATCAAATAAAAAAAGCAGCTGTATTAGGATCGGGCGTAATGGGTTCTGGCATTGCAGCACATTTAGCGAACATTGGCATTCCAGTACTTTTACTAGACATTGTTCCGAATGAATTAACTGAAGCGGAAGAAAAAAAGGGGTTAACATTAGAAAGCCCTGCAGTAAGAAATCGTTTTTCGGCAGGCGCATTACAAAAATTAACAAAACAAAAACCAGCACCATTAACGACAAAAAGTAATTTATCACTGATCACTGCAGGGAACTTTGAAGATGATTTGGAACAACTAAAAGATGTTGATTGGATCATTGAAGTCGTTGTAGAGAATTTAGAAATTAAACAAAACTTATATGAAAAAATTGATGCAGTACGTACACCAGGCACAATCATTTCATCAAATACTTCAGGCATCAGCATTGAAGCGATGAAAGAAGGACGCTCTGAAGATTTCCAAAAACATTTCTTAGGTACGCATTTCTTTAATCCACCGCGTTACTTGAAATTACTGGAAGTTATTCCGGCGAGCACAACAGCACCTGAAGTTGTTGAGTTCATGACAACATTTGGGGAAGATGAGCTCGGAAAAGGTGTAGTAATCGCGAAAGACACACCAAACTTCATTGCGAATCGAATTGGTACATATGGACTTTTAATTACGCTTCGCGAAATGGAAAAACGTGGGTATTCAATTGGGGAAGTTGACTCTGTAACGGGGACGTTAATTGGTCGTCCAAAGTCCGCGACATTTAGAACACTTGATGTAGTGGGGTTAGACACTTTTGTTCATGTGGCAAAAAATGTCTATGACCAAACAGAAGGTGCAGAACAAGAAGTGTTTGATACGCCAGCATTTATGAAAAAGATGGTTGAAAACGGTTGGCTCGGTGCAAAAACGAAGCAAGGTTTCTATTTGAAAAAAGGCAAAGAAATTTTAGAATTGGACCGCGAAACATTTGAATACGTTCCAACGAAAAAAATGAAAACGCCTTCAATTGAAATGGCGAAGCAACAAAAAGGGCTCGCAAACCGTGTGAAATCACTTGTTTACGCGAAGGATCGTACTGGAGAAATCCTATGGAATATCTTCGCGCCAACGCTTGTTTATTCAGCAGAATTACATGGCGAAATTGCGGATGATATTGTTGCGATTGATAATGCGATGAAATGGGGATTCGGCTGGCAACAAGGTCCATTTGAAACATGGGATGCAATCGGCGTTGCGAAATCTGTTGAAAAACTGAAAGAAGAAGGTTATGAAATTCCAAGTCTTGTTCAAAGTTTATTGGATAAAGGCTATGAAACCTTCTATAAAGAAGAAGACGGGGAGCTTTACTATTTCAACGGCGAATCATATGTAGCTGTTCCTGTAAATGAAAAAGTCATTGATTTAAAACGTTATAAAAAGAAGCACGGCGTTCTGAAGAAAAATTCTGGTGCGAGTTTAATTGATTTAGGGGACGGGGTTTTATTACTCGAATTCCATTCACCATCGAATGCGATTGGTCTCGATATTATTCAAATGATCAATTATTCAATTGAAGAAGTTGAGAAAAATTACAAAGGGCTTGTTATTGGAAACCAAGGCAAAAACTTCTGTGTCGGTGCGAACTTAGGGTTAATTTTAATGGAAGCACAGGATGATAATATTTTCGAATTAGATTTTGTCGTTCGTTCATTCCATCAAGCGATGCAAAATATTAAGTATGCGAAAAAGCCTATTGTTGCGGCACCATTTGCGATGACACTTGGTGGAGGTGCTGAGGTTTGTTTACCGGCAGCGCATATTCAAGCAACAACTGAAACGTATATGGGATTAGTAGAAGTAGGTGTTGGTTTAATTCCAGGTGGGGGCGGAAACGTCAACTTATATAAGAAGCATTTAAAAGGATTACCAAACGGCGTTGGAATGGATTATCAAAACGTGGCGACTAAAGTATTTGAATCGATTGCAATGGCAAAAGTTTCAACTTCAGGCGATGAAGCACGTGATAACAACTTCCTAGATTTTGCAGATGGCGTCAGCGTCAATGCAGATCACCAAATCTACGATGCGAAACAAGCAGCACTCGCTTTATATGAAGCTGGCTATAAAGCACCGAAACGTGAAAAAATTCCAGTAACGGGTGCACCAGGCTACGCAACATTATTACTTGGCGCGGAAGGTATGCATTTATCAGGTTTCATCAGCGATCATGATTTGAAAATCGCAAAAAAACTTGCTTATGTAATCGCAGGCGGAGAAGTTCCATACGGCACACTTGTCGATGAACAATACTTACTAGATTTAGAAAGAGAAGCCTTCCTAAGCCTAGTCGCGGACCCACTTTCACAACAACGTATGCAACATATGCTTGTGAAGGGAAAACCGTTGAGAAATTAATAATAAAAAGCTGAAGGCATCGTTAAGCCACGACAGGCATAAGTCGATTCAGCGACGTGGCTGTACTTGCCACATAGCTGAATTGCTTGTGACCCGAGTGGCTGATGCCTGAAGCTAGATTGATAAAAAGCTGAAACCGCCTGATATAGATGCGACAGGCATAAGGCGAATCATTTAGTGCCAGACGCAGTCACAATTCGCTGAGGAATGCGAATGGTGTCTGTGACTGGACACTAATAAAAAGCTGAGACATTTATATAGAAGGAAACCGGAAAAGGGAGGAAATTAAACATGCGTGAAGCAGTTATTGTAGCCGGAGCGAGAACGCCAGTTGGAAGAGCGAAACGAGGCTCCCTGGCAAGTGTTCGACCGGATGATTTAGGGGCGTTGGCAATTCAAGAAACATTAAGACGTGCCGGCGGATATGAAGGTGCAATTGATGATTTAATTATCGGCTGTGCAATGCCAGAAGCAGAACAAGGTATGAATATGGCAAGAAATATTGGAGCACTTGCGGGATTACCAGATACAACACCAGCCATTACAGTAAACCGTTTCTGTTCATCAGGTCTTCAATCAATTGCCTACGGTGCAGAAAGAATTATGCTTGGGCATTCCAAATCGATTTTAGCAGGCGGCGCGGAGTCGATGAGTATGGTTCCAATGATGGGAAATACAATTCGCCCGAACATTAAACTTGCGGAAACAGCACCAGAATATTATATGGGCATGGGGCATACGGCTGAACAAGTTGCAACGAAGTACGGCGTCAGTCGCGAAGATCAAGATGCATTTGCAGTACGTTCACATGAAAGAGCAGCCGCAGCCATTGCAGCAGGCAAATTTGTCGATGAAATTGTACCAGTTGATGTCATCCAACGTCACGTCGATGACAGCGGTAAATTACATGAAAAATCATTTACATTTGAAATGGATGAAGGAGTTCGTCACGGAACAACAACAGAAGTACTCGGAAAACTTCGTCCGGCATTCTCAGTAACAGGTTCAGTGACAGCTGGAAATGCTTCACAAACTTCTGACGGCGCAGGAGCTGTGCTCATTATGGCCCGTGAAGTAGCGGAAGCTGAAGGATTAACACCAATCGCGAAATTCCGTTCATTCGCAGTCGGCGGCGTGCCACCAGAAGTAATGGGGATTGGTCCAATCGAAGCTGTTCCAAAAGCATTAAAACTTGCAGGATTAACAGTCGATGATATCGATTTATGGGAATTAAACGAAGCGTTTGCTTCACAATCTTTACAAGTAATTCGCCATCTAGGGTTAGATATGGATAAAGTAAACGTTAACGGTGGTGCAATCGCACTCGGTCACCCACTTGGCGCAACTGGAACAATTTTAACAATTCGTATGATGAACGAACTAAAACGCCAACAAAAACAATTCGGCGTCGTAACAATGTGCATCGGCGGCGGAATGGGCGCAGCAGGCGTATTCGAAATGCTATAAGAAAAGCTGAAGGCATCGTTTAGCCACGACAAGCTACAACCAAGTCACAAAAAGGAAACAATCAACAAACACACAAACAGGAAACGTTCAGAAAGTCCAAACTTAGACTTTCTGAACAGTGTAAATAAAAGGGAGGAATTTTAAATGACAGAAACAAAAGAATTGGTAAAAGGCGGAGCGTTTTTAATTGAAGATATTGAGGCGGAGCGTGTATTTACGCCGGAAGATTTTACAGATGAGCATAAAATGATTGCGCAAACAACGGCGGAATATGTGGAGAAAGAAGTAACGCCAGTTGTTGAAAACCTAGAAAATCATGAATTCGATCATTCAGTAAGACTGTTGAAAAAAGCAGGGGAACTTGGTTTATTAGGTGCAGATATTCCAGAAGAATATGATGGACTGGGTCTAGATAAAATTTCATCAGCATTAATTGCAGAAAAAATGTCTGTTGCGGGTGGATTTTCGATTACGCACGGTGCGCATGTGGGAATCGGTTCACTTCCAGTTGTTTTATTCGGAAATGAAGAGCAGAAGAAAAAGTATTTACCAAGCTCAGTAACGGCTGAAAAAATCTTTGCTTATGCATTAACAGAACCAAGTTCAGGCTCAGATGCTTTAGGCGCAAAAACAACTGCGACATTAAACGAAGCAGGTACACATTATGTATTAAACGGTGAAAAACAATGGATTACAAATGCTGGATTTGCGGATGTATTTGTAGTTTATGCGAAAATTGATGGAGAACAATTCTCTACATTTATCGTAGAAAAAGATTTCCCAGGCGTTTCAGTAGGTCCGGAAGAAAAGAAAATGGGAATCAAATCTTCTTCGACACGTACGTTAATCTTACAAGACGCAGAAGTTCCAGTAGAAAACTTACTAGGTGAAGTTGGTCGCGGGCATGTTATTGCATTTAATATTCTAAATATCGGTCGTTACAAATTAGGTGTAGGAACAATTGGTGGATCGAAACGTGCACTTGAACTGGCAATTAAATATGCAAATGAAAGAAAACAGTTCAAAACACCAATTTCTTCATTTAACTTAACAAAAGAAAAATTAGCAACAATGGCATCAAAACTATATGCATCTGAAAGTTTAATTTACCGTACGGTTGGAAACTTTGAAGAGCGAAATAGCGCGCTTTCAGCGGAAGAACAAAAAGACGGTAAAGCAATTGCGGCTTCAGTTGCAGAATATGCAATCGAATGTTCAATTAACAAAGTATTCGGTTCTGAAGTTCTTGATTATATTGCAGATGAAGCTGTTCAATTACACGGCGGCTATGGTTTCATGTCTGAATACGAAGTAGAGCGTATTTACCGCGACTCACGTATTAACCGTATTTTCGAAGGTACAAATGAAATTAACCGACTGCTTGTACCGGGTACATTTATGAAGAAAGCAATGAAAGGCGAACTTCCATTACTACAAAAAGCGCAAGGCTTACAAGAAGAATTGCTCATGATGATGCCTGAAGAAGTTGGTGATGAAGCACTTGCAAGCGAAAAAGTACTTGTGAAAAACGCGAAGAAAATCGGTCTGCTTGCAGCGGGACTTGCAGCACAACGTTTTGGTACAAAATTAGAAGCAGAGCAGGAAGTTTTAGCGAATATTGCGGATATCGCGAGCAATATTTTCGCAATGGAATCTGTTTTACTGCGTACAGAAAAAGCTATTGGTCGTAACGGTGAAGAAAAAGAACAGCAAAAAATTCTTTACACAGAAATTTTCTGTCAAGAAGCATTTGAAGCAATTGAAAAAGACGCGAAAGAAACACTTCTTGCAGCAGTCGATGGGGATAATCAGCGCATGATGCTATCGGCATTACGTAAATTAACACGTTCAAATCCACATAATCTTATTGC
This sequence comes from uncultured Sporosarcina sp., assembly GCA_947644645.1. GTDB lineage: Bacteria > Bacillota > Bacilli > Bacillales_A > Planococcaceae > Sporosarcina. The sequence continues at coordinate 21,030 of CANSAF010000030.1, forward strand.
GAAGAAGCGTGCAGCAGCTGAATTATTAATTGAAGAAGAAAAATATACAGTTTAAGCAAATCCTAAAAATCCCTTTAGATGTACTCGGCATCTGAAGGGATTTTTGGTATGATGAAGGGAGTGGAGGTTGAGGAAAATGAAAATAACTTATTATGGCTATCCAAAATGTAGTACTTGCAGAAAGGCGCAAAAATGGCTAACAGATCAAGGCATCGATTTTGACGCAGTGAATCTAGTGGAAACACCGCCAACTGCAGAAGTATTAAAAGATATGATTGAAACATCAGGTTTTGAATTGAAGAAATTCTTTAATACGAGTGGAAAAGTGTATCGTGAGGAAAATTTGAAAGAGAAATTACCGACGATGTCAACTGATGATCAAATTGCGCTTCTTGCTTCAAATGGCATGCTGATTAAGCGTCCAATTGTTTTTGGTGAGGGGAAAATTACTGTCGGCTTTAAAGAAGAAACGTTTGAAGAAGTTTGGGGTTAAGAGGGTTGAACCTATCTTGTATTTCGGGCTAAATTATGGCATGATAGAGATAAGAGAATAAATTTCATAACGCTTACATCCGAACGATTTCAAGTTGATTTAATATCAATATTCGTCTATAATGAAATTGATATTAATTAAATAGGGTTTAAATTAAATTCGTTCGTGAATGAATTTGCATGAAAATTATGAAATGCATTCAATTAACTATTAAAATTATGGGGGCTATCACATGAACACACCTACAGAGTTAAAGTATTCTAAAGAGCACGAATGGGTAAAAGACGAAAACGGAAACTACCGTATTGGAATTACACATTTCGCACAATCTGAACTGGGCGACATCGTTTTCGTTGAACTTCCAGAAGAAGGCGACGATATTGCGGCTGGCGAATCATTCGGTAGCGTTGAGTCTGTTAAAACAGTTTCAGAGTTATATGCACCAATTAGCGGTAAAGTTTTAGAAGTTAACGAAGAATTAGAAGATAGTCCAGAACTTGTAAACGAATCTCCATACGAAGAAGCATGGATGATCGTTGTTGAGCCGTCAAACGCTGCAGAGCTAGACGAGTTAATGTCAGCTGAGCAATACGACGAAATGACAAACGAATAATTGTAAATGTAAGGAGGCTGTCTCAAAAGTTACGAACTTTTGAGGCGGCTTCTTTTTTATATGCGTGATAGGATTTAATAATGTCCGCAGAAACACTGAAAATGTCCGCGCAATCGGCTATAATGTCCGCACAATTCCTAATAATGTCCGCGCAATCAATATTTCGTGAAATTTTCAACTGAAATCTGTATCATAAAAGGAAATATCCGAATTCTAGAAAGGGCGTTGGTTGTGGGGCGACGAAAAATCCTAATTGTAGAAGGAAAGGCAGATCGACTTCGGTTGCAGCAAATTTTGGCGGAGCCGGTGAAAATCATTTGTACATTTGGGACGATTAGTGAATATCACTTGGATGAATTGCTTGCACCTTATGAGTTGGACGATTTATATGTCTTTGTTGATGCAGATCATACAGGGGAGAGAATTCGTCATTTATTCAAACAAAATTATCCAGAAGCGACTCATTTGTATACAGATGAATTCCACAAAGAAGTGGAGACGACGCCTTTTCAGTTACTCGGTGAACAGCTTGAAAAACATTTTAAAATACAGCAACAATTTTTAGATATAAAGGATGAATAAAAGTGGAGAATTGGACGCGTGAGCAATGGGAAAGTCAGATGAAAACCTCTGATAAAGTTCTATTTTATTTGTATACACCGATTTGTGGGACTTGTCAGGTGGCATCGAAAATGATGAATGTCATTGATGTGATGAAGGAAAACTTACCCATTGGCAAAGCAGATTTAAATTATTTAGAGGATGTTGCGATTGATTATCAAATCGAAAGTGTTCCTTGTCTATTAATCGCAGAACAAGGCGAAGTGAAAGAGAAGATTTATGCGTTTCAGTCAATTCCGTATTTACTTGAAAAAATCGGTTGACAAAATTCGCTATAGGTGATAAATTTACTTTAATCAAATAATAAATTAACTCTTATTTAGAGCGGCGGAGGGAAGTGCCCTGAGAAGCCCGGCAACCAGCACAGCAATGTGAAAAGGTGCCAAATCACGCAAAGTTATTGCTTTGGAAGATGAGAGATTGGATGAACGGTCTATTTAGCGAACCTAACCCCTTTCTACTCTTTCGTAGGAAGGGTTTTTTATTTTCATTCAACAGATGTATGCACCTGTTGAATGAAAATATCCGAACGTAATCACGCAAAGGCGCGATTGATTTTCTTTAAAAGGTGGAAAAATAAAATGATTCATTTGCAAAATATAATAAAACAATACGGAACAGCTAAAAATAAAATCAAAGCTGTTGATGATGTATCACTTTCGGTTGAAAAAGGTGAAATATTTGGGGTAATCGGATATAGTGGCGCGGGAAAAAGTACGTTAATTCGCCTACTAAATGGACTGGAAATGCCGACGAGTGGATCTGTAAAAGTTGGCGGATTGGAAATTTCGTCGACAAAAGGAAAGCAATTAAGAATGGCGCGCCAAAAAGTAAGTATGGTGTTCCAACATTTTAACCTACTATGGTCGAGAACGGTGAAAGATAATATCGCCTTTCCACTTGAAATTGCGGGTGTGAAAAAAACAGAGCGCGAAAAAAGAGTGATCGAACTGATTGAACTTGTCGGTTTAAAGGGCCGTGAAAACGCTTATCCGTCTGAATTATCAGGCGGGCAGAAGCAAAGAGTTGGCATTGCGCGAGCGCTTGCGAATGATCCAGAAGTTTTACTTTGTGATGAAGCGACTTCAGCATTGGATCCGGAAACAACGGATTCAATTCTGGACTTACTGACAGGCATTAATGAAAGACTAGGTTTAACGATTGTGTTAATTACACATGAAATGCATGTCATTCGTAAAATTTGTCATAGAGTTGCGGTCATGGAAGATGGGAAGGTCGTGGAAATGGGGGATGTGTTGGATGTCTTCCAATCGCCAAAAGCAGCGATTACGAAGCGTTTCCTAGCGCAAGTGACGGAGCCTGATGCAGCAAAAGAAGCGATTCAGCATATCCAAGAAAATATTGCATCAGGGAAATTAGTTAAACTTGTCTTCGTCGGGGAACGTACGGAGCAGCCCGTACTTGCAAGTGTCATTCGAAAGTTTGACATCGATGTCAATATTGTTCAAGGAAATATTTCGCATACACAAGCAGGACCTTATGGCACGCTCATTTTGCAACTTGTCGGAGAAAATCAAATGGTCGAACAAGCAATTGACTACCTTCACGAACAACATGTACAAACGGAGGTAATCAACAATGCGTGATGAATTTTTACAAAATGTAGATTGGGATAAAATGTGGCAAGCGACGAGAGAAACGCTTTATATGACAGCAATGTCGACTGTTTTTACGTTTGTTATTGGACTTGCTTTAGGTATTTTATTATTTTTATCGAGTCCCGGACAAATATGGGCGAATCGCTTCATTAATATGATTGTTGGAGCGTTAGTAAATATATTCCGTTCAATCCCATTTATTATATTAATTATTTTACTCATTCCGTTTACAAAGCTTTTACTTGGAACGATTCGTGGACCTGAAGCGGCACTTCCAGCTTTGATTATTGGTGCAGCGCCGTTTTATGCGAGAATGGTATTAATTGCCTTACAAGAAATCGATAAAGGGGTTATTGAGGCGGCGAAGTCAATGGGCGCAAAAACATCTACCATTATTTTCAAAGTTTTATTGCCAGAATCGATGCCAGCATTAATTTCAGGGATTACGGTTACAGCGATTGCGCTCGTTGGTTATACAGCAATGGCGGGTGTTATCGGGGCCGGGGGGCTTGGAACATTAGCGTTTTTAGATGGTTTCCAAAGAAGTCGTGAAGATGTCGTATGGGTGGCAACGATTTTAATCTTGATCATTGTCTTTATTCTTCAGTTTATTGGCGATTTCCTCGTTAGTAAGCTCGATAAAAGGTAGTAGCAGGCTTTGCTTGATTATTATAAAAAAAATTAAAGGGGCGTTTCCAATATGAAAAAATTATTATCAGCATTTTTATTATTAGCACTTTCAGTGGTGCTCGTTGCATGTGGTTCAAATAAGAGCGACAATGATGGCGATACGAGTACAAACAGTAGTGGCGGCGAAGATACAGCTGGAGAATTAAAAGAACTTGTTGTAGGTGCATCAAATGTACCACACGCAATTATTTTAGAAAAAGCACAACCAATTTTAAAAGAAAAAGGGATCGACCTTGTCATTGAAGAATACCAAGACTATGTATTACCGAATACGGATTTAGCAGATGGGGAAATTGACGCAAACTATTTCCAACATATTCCTTACTTAGAGTCTTTCATCAATGATCATAGTTTAGATTTAGTAAATGTAGGCGGCATTCATATCGAGCCAATCGGTGTTTATTCAAAAGAATACGCTTCACTTGATGAGCTTCCAGAAGGTGCAACGATTTTAATGAGTAACTCTGTTGCAGACCATGGACGTGTACTTGGCATGCTGGAAGCGCAAGGTTTAATTACACTTGCAGATGATATTGACAAAACGAAAGCAGAAGTAAAGAATATTGTAGACAATCCGAAAAACATTCAGTTTGACGCGAATTATGAAGCAGCATTATTGCCACAACTTTATAATAATGATGAAGGGGATGCAGTATTAATTAACTCAAACTATGCGATTGACGCAGGTATTAATCCACTAGAAGATGCAATCGCAATCGAAGAGTCGGATTCTCCATATGTAAATATTATTGCTGTTCGTTCAGGTGATGAAGATCAGGAAGAAATTAAAGCGTTAATCGACGTACTGACATCTCAAGAAATTCAAGACTTCATTTTAGAAGAGTGGAAAGGGTCAGTTGTTCCTGTGAAATAATGAAAAATGCGGGGCGTTTAGAAAGGGGTTTTTGACTTTCTAAACTGCCTCGTTTTTTTTATGTGTATGCTAATCAGAGAAAGTAAAGCGCTTATATTTGTTGGGGAGTGTGAATTTCCTTCTACAAGCGAACTTTCTATTGAATATTCGAAAAAATGTTCGTTTTAAATTTTAAAAATAGATTGTTTTGTCGGAAAAATGATGGTACATTATTGAGTAGTATCGTACTATATTTGAACATATAATATGAAGTAAAAAAGGGGGAAGTAAAATGAAATTTAAGCTAGGGCTAATCGGAAAAATTATTATTGCCATTGCGCTTGCTGTTGGTTTAGGTTTATTAATTCCAACGATTCATGAAGGTTTTGCAAATATATTTGTTCGTTTCTTTGCGACTTTTAATATGATTTTCGGTGGTTTCTTAAATTTTGTTGTGCCATTAATTATTATTGGGTTTATCGCACCAGGAATTGCGAAGCTGGGTAAAGGTTCTGGAAAACTACTCGGAATTGCAACAGCATTTGCTTATGGTTCAACGATTGTTGCGGGAGTTATGGCTTATTTTGCTGCATCGACATTATTACCTAGTTTCATCGGAAATGTGTCAGAGGCAAGTATTGGAGAAGCGACAAGAGCAGCAGGAACGGCATTTTTCGATCTTGAGATGGAGCCAATTATGGGCGTAATGACAGCGCTTGTCATTGCATTTTTATTCGGGATTGGAATGGCTTCAATTGGTAGTAAAACGATTCTATCTTTCTTTGATGAGTTAAATTTATTAGTAGAAAAAGTAATTTCTTTCGTCATTATTCCATTATTACCATTTCATATTTTCGGAATCTTTTTAAACATGACTTATACAGGGGAAGTTGCAAAAGTACTATCTGTGTTTGCGGTCGTATTTGTGATGGTTATTGTCCTTCATTTAATCATGCTGACGATTCAATATACAGTTGCGGGTGCAATGTCTGGGAAAAACCCATTCTTCTTAATGAAAACGATGGCGCCAGCTTATTTTACAGCACTTGGTACACAGTCATCAGCAGCAACAATTCCAGTTACACTTCGTCAAGCACGTTTAACAGGTGCTTCTGAAAAAGTAACGGATTTTACAGTCCCATTATTTGCGACAATTCACTTATCAGGAAGTACAATTACACTTGTATCTTGTTCAATTGGTGTTTTACTGATGAACGGTTTACCGGTCAACTTTATTGAATATTTCCCATTCATTTTAGCATTAGGCGTAACAATGATCGCAGCACCAGGCGTTCCAGGTGGTGCGGTAATGGCAGCAGTTGGCTTGCTTGCATCAATGCTTGGCTTCTCAGAAGCAATGGTTGCTCTAATGATTGCACTTTACATGGCGCAAGATAGCTTCGGAACAGCAACAAACGTAACAGGCGACGGCGCAATCGCAATTATGGTGGATAGATTTACTAAATAACTAAAGGCTGAAGGCATCGTTTAGCAGCGACAGGCATAAGTCAGTTCAGCTATGTAGCGCCTTTTGCTACCTAGCAGAACTGCTTATGACCCGAGCCTTTGCCTTTGGAAGCTGGATAAATAAAAGCTTCAACCGCCTGAAAAGATGCGACAGGCATAAGTCTGGCGCTAAGCCTATCAAACAATAAAAAGAAACGTTTTTTCTCAATCATGAATTCCTAATTGAGAAAAGGCGTTTCTTTTATATTTTTAAAGGAAATCGGCAACAATGAAAGTGAATGCTATTTCCACTATAGCTGAATCAAACATTTGCAAGGGAACGATTTATCGGTTAAGATTAGAATTATACTAAATTGAGAATGGCTATCCATTCGCATTCATTATATTGGAGGTATAGGAATGGCAACTTTAGAAATAAAAGGCCTTCACGTTGAAATTGAAGGTAAAGAAATTTTAAAAGGCGTCGACTTGACGATCAACACAAATGAGATCCACGCAATTATGGGTCCAAACGGTACAGGAAAATCTACGCTTGCACAAGCGATTATGGGTCACCCACGATATGAAGTAACAGCAGGTACAGTCATGCTTGATGGCGAAGATGTACTTGAAATGGAAGTAGACGAGCGTGCACAAGCAGGTCTATTCCTAGCAATGCAATACCCAAGTGAAGTAGCGGGTGTTACAAACGCAGACTTCTTACGTTCAGCAATTAACGCACGTCGTGAAGAAGGCGACGAAGTTCCATTAATGAGCTTCATTCGCGAACTTGATGCGAAAATGGAAACATTAGAAATGCATGAAGATATGGCAACACGTTACTTAAACGAAGGATTCTCAGGCGGAGAGAAAAAGCGTAACGAAATCCTTCAGTTAATGATGTTAAAGCCTAAATTTGCAGTATTAGATGAAATTGACTCAGGTCTTGACATCGACGCACTTCGCATCGTTTCTAAAGGTGTTAACGAAATGCGCGGAGAAGGCTTTGGTTGCCTGATCATCACGCACTACCAACGCTTATTAAACTACATCACTCCAGACCATGTACACGTAATGGCTGGCGGTAAAGTTGTTAAATCTGGAGGACCAGAACTTGCACAAAAACTTGAAGAAGAAGGTTACGACTGGGTTTACGAAGAGCTAGGTATCGAACAAACAGAAGAGCAAAACGCATAAGAAAGGGGACAAATCAAAATGACGGTTGAAACAAAATTGGCATTAACCGAACAGGATGTCCGTTCCTTTTCAGAGAAAATCAATGAAGCAGCGTGGATGACAGATTTCCGTGCAAACGCATTTGCGAAATTGGAACAACTTCCTATGCCTAAACCAGATAAAACAAGAATCGATCGTTGGAATTTCACTGAATTCCCGACACATACAGTAGAAAGTGCTACATTCTCTTCATTAGAAGAACTGCCAGAAGAAGCTCGTTCATTATTCAATGAAGAAAAAGAGTACAATGTGTATGTTCAACATAATAATACACCTGCATTTACTTCGATTTCTGAAGATTTAAAAGCAAAAGGTGTGATCGTTACAGATATTTTCACAGCAGCACGTGAACATGAAGAGCTTGTGAAAAGATATTATATGACAGACGGCGTAAAAGTAGATGAGCATAAGCTAACTGCTTTAAACGCAGCATATATGAACGGTGGCGTATTTGTTTACGTACCGAAAAACGTTGTTGTAGAAGAGCCAATCCAAGCGCTATTTTTACATGATGACGAAAATGCATCATTCTTTAACCACTCAATTATCGTTGCAGAAGCGAACAGTGAAGTAACGTATATCGAGAACTATATGTCAACAGTTGAAGAAGCGAAAGGTCAAGCGAACATTATCTCTGAAGCAATTACTGGCGATAATGCACAATTAACATTCGGTTCAGTAGACTTACTTGCGAAAGGCTTAACAGGTTTTGTAAGCCGTCGCGGGGTTACATTAGGCCGCGATAGCCATATTAACTGGGCACTTGGTTTAATGAATGATAGCGATACAATTTATGAAAACTATACAGACTTAATGGGCGACGGATCTGAAAGTCATTTCAAATCAGTTGTTGTCGGTCGCGGTAAGCAACGTCAAAACTTTACAACGAAAATTGTAAGTCATGGACAAAACACAAATGGTATGATTTTAAAACACGGTGTCGTGAATGACGAGTCAACAGCAATCTTTAACGGAATCGGTAGCATTTTACAAGGTGCAACTGGTTCAAACGCTGAGCAAGAGTCACGTATGTTAATTTTAAATGACCGTGCGCGTGCAGATGCAAACCCAATCTTATTAATTCGAGAAGATGAAGTAACTGCGGGACATGCTGCAACAGTTGGTCGCGTTGACCCACTCGAGTTATTCTATTTAATGAGCCGTGGAATTTCTAAACAAGAAGCAGAACGCCTCATCATTCGCGGTTTCTTACAACCTGTCGTTTCTGTGTTAAAAGCAGAAGGTATGAAGAAGCTATTAGCGGAGGTAATCGAAAGGAAGTTGCGCTAATGCTTGATCAAGACTTACGCAATCAATTCCCAATTATAAATCAAGAGGTAAATGGGCATCCGCTCGTTTACCTTGATAGTGCAGCGACATCGCAAAAACCACAACAAGTGATTGATGCGATTAGCCACTATTATACGTATGATAATTCCAATGTTCACCGCGGTGTGCATACATTAGGAAACCGTGCGACTGAAGGTTATGAAGGTGCGCGTGAGAAAGTTCGTCGTTTTTTAAATGCAAAATCGACGGAAGAAATTATTTTCACACGTGGGACAACAACTGCATTAAATTTAGTTGCACAAAGTTATGGTTTCGCCAATGTAGAAGCGGGCGATGAGATTGTGATTACTTATATGGAACATCATTCTAATATCATTCCGTGGCAACAACTTGCGAAAGCAAAAGGTGCGACGTTAAAGTATATTGATTTAGAAGAAGATGGCACAATTTCACTTGATAAAGTACGAGAAACTGTGACGAATCAAACGAAAATCGTTTCTGTCATGCATGTGTCAAACGTACTTGGAACGATTAATCCAATCCAAGAAATCACGAAAATTGCTCATGAAAATGGCGCGGTAATGGTCGTTGACGGCGCACAAGCAGCACCACATTTAAAAGTGGATGTCGAAGCATTAGACTGCGATTTTTATGCATTTTCTGGTCATAAAATGGGTGCACCAACAGGAATCGGTGTCCTTTATGGTAAAAAAGCACATTTAAATAAGATGGAGCCAGTAGAATTTGGCGGCGAAATGATTGATTTTGTAGGTTTACAGGAATCAACATGGAAAGAACTTCCTTGGAAATTTGAAGGAGGCACGCCAATTATTGCAGGTGCAATCGGATTAGGTGCGGCAATTGACTTTCTTGAAAAAATTGGATTAGACAATGTTGAAAAACATGAACATGAACTTGCAGCGTATGCACTTGAGCGTATGAAAGAAATTGAAGGGATTACCATTTATGGTCCTGACAATGCAGAAGCACGTGCGGGTGTCATTACGTTTAATCTAGAGGAAGTTCATCCACATGATTTAGCAACGGTACTGGATATGAATGGCATTGCTGTTCGAGCAGGACATCATTGTGCACAGCCACTGATGAAATGGTTGAAAGTATCAGCGACAGCGAGAGCAAGCTTCTATGTTTATAATACAAAAGAAGATATTGACCGCCTTGTGGACGGACTCCGTATTGCAAAGGAGTATTTCACTGATGTCATCTAGAAATCTAGACCAGTTATATCGCTCGGTTATTATGGATCATTATAAAACACCGCGAAATAAAGGTGTTTTAGAAGAAAGCAGCGTAACAGTGGATATGAATAACCCGACTTGTGGAGATGTCATTCACTTAACGATGCAAATCGAAGACGGAATCGTGAAAGACGCAAAGTTTGAAGGTGAAGGTTGTTCAATTTCTATGGCATCTGCATCAATGATGACGCAAATGTTAAAAGGAAGAACAGCAGAACAAGCACATCAACTTGCTGAAATCATTTCAAATATGATGCTCGGAAACGAATATGATACTTCCATCGACCTTGGGGATATTGAGGCGCTATCGGGCGTTGCCAAATTCCCGGCACGTATTAAATGTGCAACACTTGCTTGGAAAGCAATGGAAAAAGGAATCGACGGAGAATCCGAAGCATAATGTATTCATTCAACGTTAATTTTGAATGAAAATATGAATACGGAGGAATAAAAAATGGCTAAAAAAATGCCTGAAATCGGCGAATATCAATACGGTTTCCATGATGAAGACGTATCTGTGTTTCGTTCAGAACGTGGATTAACGCGTAAAATCGTCGAGGAAATTTCATCTATGAAAAATGAGCCAGAGTGGATGCTCGACTACCGTTTAAAATCTCTAGAACTATTTTACAGCATGCCAATGCCACAATGGGGCGGAGACTTAAGTGGTTTAAACTTTGACGAAATCACATACTACGTAAAAGCTTCTGAAGCAACTGAACGTTCTTGGGATGAAGTACCAGAAGAAATTAAACGCACATTTGATAAGTTAGGGATTCCTGAAGCAGAGCAAAAATATCTTGCAGGTGTTTCTGCACAGTACGAATCTGAAGTTGTTTACCACAATATGAAAGTTGAACTTGAAGATCAAGGAATTATCTTTAAAGATACAGACTCTGCACTTCAAGAAAACGAAGAAATCTTCAAAAAGTATTGGGGTACAGTAATTCCAAACTCTGACAATAAATTCGCTGCTTTAAACTCAGCGGTTTGGTCAGGTGGTTCATTCATTTACGTGCCACCAGGTGTAAAAGTCGAATCGCCATTACAAGCATATTTCCGTATTAACTCGGAGAATATGGGGCAGTTCGAACGTACTTTAATCATCGTAGACGAAGGCGCAAGCGTTCATTACGTTGAGGGATGTACAGCACCAATTTTCACAACGAACTCACTACACAGTGCTGTCGTTGAAATTATCGTTAAAGAACATGGTTATTGCCGTTATACGACAATCCAAAACTGGGCGAACAACGTTTACAACCTCGTTACAAAACGTGCAGTTGTAGAAGCGCACGGAACAATGGAATGGATTGACGGTAACATCGGTTCTAAATTAACGATGAAATACCCAGCAGTTCTCCTTAAAGGCGAATATGCACGTGGTATGACATTGTCAATTGCTCTTTCAGGAAAAGGGCAACACCAAGACGCGGGTGCGAAAATGATGCACTTAGCGCCAAATACGTCATCGACAATTGTTTCTAAGTCGATTTCTCAAAATGGTGGAATCGGAACGTACCGTGGAATCGTTCATTTCGGACGTAATGCAAAAGGCGCTCGTGCAAATATCGAGTGTGACGCATTACTAATGGATGACATTTCAGTTTCTGATACAATTCCATACAACGAAATTTTAAACGATGACATTTCACTTCAACACGAAGCAAGTGTTTCTAAAGTATCTGAAGACCAACTGTTCTACTTAATGAGCCGTGGTGTTCCAGAGCTAGAAGCAATCGAAATGATCGTACTCGGCTTTATCGAGCCATTCACAAAAGAACTACCGATGGAATACGCAGTAGAAATGAACCGCTTGATTAA
>CANSAF010000031.1 GCA_947644645.1 uncultured Sporosarcina sp.
GTTGCCAAGCACTAAAAAAGTCATTACCTTTATGGTAGTGGCTTTTTTTGTATATTTATGAATATCTTTTCTTTCTATTATAGCCGAGATATCTTTTGCTTGGATTGAAAAACATCTTATAATCTTGGAAATTAAAGCCAATACTTTAGAACCTTCTATCTCAAATTGAAAAGCTTATCACATAGTCATGAATGACAATCGATATCAAATAAATGAAAATGTCATTGATTTTCACATGAAGCGATAAGATAAAGGGTATATTAAAATAGAGGTGAACGAATGGAAATTGTAAGGAGAGTTATTAAACGGTTTTTTAAAGAACGTTTTTTTGATCAAGCTGCACAAACGGCTTACTATTTACTATTATCCATGCTACCCTTTCTTATTTTTACAATATCCTTATTAAGTTTAATTCGAGTGGATGAAGAGATGCTGTTAAACTTACTAGAACCTTTTACTCCAGTTGACGCGTTTATAATTATTGAAAGGAATTTGCATTTTATTTTAAATGCAAATCAAGGAAAGGTTGTTTATATAAGCTTAATCAGTGCTTTTTGGGTTTCTTCAATAGCCGTACAATCATTGGCACGTTCTTTAGATTTGGCAAATGGACATAAGCGGCGTTATTCTTTTTTGCGTGTATTAATCCGTGATCTTGGGATTACATTGTTGTTTATGCTTGTGATTCCATTGTCTGTAGCACTTCCACCAATTGACGAAGCGCTGCACCGGATGATGATTCATATGGATTCTTTCCAAATGTGGGAAGGTTGGTTGTCTATTCGACCGGTGATTCGTTGGGGAATGGGTTCTTTGTTTTTACTTGGATTCTTTTTACTTTTTTATAAAATTGTTCCGACTGGAAGAATGTCTTTAAAGGCTGTATTTCCAGGTGCTTTATTCACGACAGTTGTTTGGCAATTATTTTCTTTATCGTTTGGAAAGTATGTTTCGAATGTAGATTATACGTTATTATATGGACAGTTGTCTGGAATTATTTTACTGATTCTTTGGTTTTATTCGACGGCAGTTATTATTTTATTGTCTGGGCTTATTAATGCAGAGTTTGGTAAGTTATACAAAAAGGGGCGTGTGTAATGATGTTGAAGATACTTGTTGTAGATGATGATCCAAATATTTTAGAACTAGTGAGTATCCAATTAACGAAAGCAGGCTATTCGGTACAAAAGGCATCGAATGGCAACGAAGCGCTACAGTTAATTGAAGAAGAGTATCCGGACTTGGCGGTTGTCGATGTGATGATGCCGGGGATGGATGGGTATACATTAACACGAGAAATTCGTTCCTTTACGGATATTCCAGTGCTATTGTTGACGGCGAAAGGCGAATTGGAAGATAAAGAGAAAGGTTTTCTTTCGGGATCTGATGATTATGTCGTAAAACCATTTGAACCAAAGGAACTTCAGTTTCGCATTAACGCGATTTTACGTCGATATGATAAAGCAGTTGATGCCTTTATTCAAGCAGGTCCATTGAAAATTAATCGGCAAAGCTATGAAGTATCAGTGGGCTCTAAAACATTGCTATTACCTTTAAAAGAGTTTGAGTTATTATCAGTATTAGCTTCGCGTCCAAGCCATGTTTTTACTAGAGAGATGCTGTTAGAACGCGTCTGGGGATATGACTATGAAGGAGATGAACAGACGTTAAATGTTCATATTAAGCGAGTCAGACAAAGGCTTGAAAAATTAACAGATGAAGTGATGATTTTGACCGTACGCGGTGTCGGTTATAAGTTAGAGGTTCAGGAATGATGAAGTCACTGTATGGAAAACTTGTTTTTATTACAGCTATGATTATGGTCAGTAGCGGTTTACTCGCTTTTTTAGGAATTAATACATATTATCATCAAGTGTTAAAAGGGCAAAATGATGAAAAGAATATGCAAATCGTCAATGATCTTGTTCACTTTATTGAAGGGAGTGAAGCACTAGATTTAGATGCTTATTTAACAACACAAGCTGCAGCAGGATATAAACTGTATGTTGTCAACAATGACGAGGTAGGAACTTTTTATGGAGAACCTTTTCGAGCGCATAATTTACCTGAAGATGCAGTTAAGGAAGTATTAGAGGGACGCGCTTACCATGGCATGGCGAATTTACCGAGCGAAACATTTGTAACGGGATTTTTTTCGGATGAATCGATTAATACAGTCGGGCAATTTTTTCAGTATGAGGGAGAACGCTATGCTTTATTTTTACGTCCTGATATTAAGATGCTTTTTTCAGAAATGCATTATATTTTAGCGGGATTACTCGTATTAATGGGCGTCATTAGTTTACTGGCGATGTTAATTGTTGCGAAAAAGTTAATAGACCCGATTACTGAGCTGACGATTGCGGCTGAAAAAGTTGGTGAAGAACAATTTTCGAGTGATTTACATATTCACAGACGAGATGAAATTGGCAAGTTGGCACAAAGTTTTAAGACGATGACAGAGAAATTAAGTGAAAACCAACGACTTCGAAAAGAGTTTATTAGTGATGTGTCACATGATTTTCAATCGCCTTTGTTAAATATTAAAGGTTATTCGGATTTATTGTTACAAGAAGATTTAAGCGAAGTCGACCGCGTGAGTTATGCTAAAGTAATTCAAGCTGAAACGGACCGATTATCGATTTTAACGAAGCAATTATTATTATTAACATCGCTAGATCAGTTATCTTCGCCATTGTCGGTGAAAAAGTTTCCTTTGGATGAACAATTAAAAGAAGCGATTCGCAAGTATAGATGGTTACTGGAAGAGAAGGGACTTTCATTGTCGATGCATATCGAACAGGTTACGATGGTAGGAGACCCTAGTTTTTTGGAAAAGGTCTGGGATAATTTATTGTCAAATGCTTTGAAATATACGCCAGACGGAGAGGGAATTGAAATTTCATTAACGGAGACGTCTGACGCAATTATTGTCGTTATTGAAGATACGGGTATTGGTATGGATGAAGTTGAAGTGTCACGTGTTTTTGACCGGTTCTACCGTGCGGATACGTCGAGAACGGGTGAGGTCAGTGGAACAGGATTAGGACTTGCGATTGTGGAGGAAGTTGTTCAATTACACGGAGGCACGATTACGATTGATAGCGAAAAAGATGTTGGCACGGTTTGTACGGTGAGGTTTCCTGTGGTGAACGACTAATCAATCGCCTTCATCAGCATTTATTTATCCAGCTTCAGAAGGCAGATACTCGGGTCATAAGTTGTCTCAACTACGTGGTAGAGTGCGCCACTTCGTTGATCCACCTTATGCCAGTCGCATCTAATCACCTTCATCAGCATTTACAATTTGTAATGTTGCGTTCATCTTCTGTTAATGTTCGATGTTTAAGATAAGGATATCAGATAAACGATATGGGAGGAATTTATATGGAACAAACATGGAGCTTACGTTTAATTCGTATTGCGGCAGTTTTTGGTTTAATAGGTGCGGTATTAGGTTCACATATGGCTGGAGCAGGATCTTATGCATTTCGTCCAGTTCACGCACATATTTTAGTCGTTGGTTGGTTATCAATGTTCGCGTGGGGAATTTTCTATAAAGCTTACAAAGTACGTGCGAAAAAGTTAATGACTGCACAAGGTTGGACAGCAATCATTGGTTCGGCGGGATTATCATTTGGTATGTGGCTACAATTTTTACAACCATTTAATGTGAATGAAGTGTTCGCGTTGATTTTCTATATTGTCGGTGGAACAATTTTATTAATTAGTTTTGCGTTATTTTTACTTGTTACGTTCTTTGTTGAAAAAGAAGGTAAGCGTGCATAATGCAAGGGATAGGTGTTCAGAAAGTGGGAAAATCACTTTCTGGACACTTTTTTCATTTAAAGGGAAATCAAATGATTATGCTTAATGCGCAGTAAATCAGCAAAGGTTTTAATGCCGCTTTCCTCTAAACGTTGAATTAATGCAACAAATAAATGAGCAGTTGTTAAAGCATCACCTAAAGCACGATGCCTTTCAAAAATAGGCGTTTGAAAGCAATTTGCATAGCCTTCTAAGTCCAGATTAGGCGTATTCGGTAATAGATAATCTATCAACTCGAATGTGTCAAATGTGGAAGGTGGGTCATAAACGTATTTTTCACGTTGCAGTTCTTTTTTTAATATGGTGGTATCGAATTGTAAACGATGGCCAACCCAACCATTGCTTCCAGATGCCTCAACAAATTGAAAGTACTGTTGAATCGCTTCTAGTGGAGGCGAGGCATTGTCTACATGATGCTGCTTAATGGATGTAAGTTCGGAAATATGGGCAGGGATTTCACAAGATGGATTAATAAGCGTTTGAAATGTTTGATCAGTTACGTTTAATTGTTCAACGACAACTGCCCCGATTTCGATGAGTCGATCATGCGTCTCAATCGCAAAACCAGTTGTTTCGGTATCAAAGACGATAAAAGACATATCTTTTAATTTTGTACTTAATTGTAAAGGTTGACTAAGTGTATAAGGCAATCGGTTTTTTCGCCAAAACATGAAATTCCCTCCATTCCAAACTACAGTTTTCTAAGTAAATGCATTTGTAAGGCATGTACTGTTTTTAACATTGTTTTTAATTCATCTCTTTCCCAACGGCGAATCTTATGAAAGTGAATGGTCGTGGTACTTTGTTTGTTTTGTAGATGTCTTTTCCATGATAATTGAATTCTTGCCTTTAAAGCGACTTCATATGCGTGGCGAATATCGACCGCAAATCCCTCAGACAATTCTTTCGCGTCAACGAGTCCTCTTAATAACTGTAAAGGCGTGTGATTGATCAAATTTTTTTGGATGCCAAGAATTTGTAAGCAATGGTGCATTGGAAAAAGCGCGTTTAACTTAATATCAATGGTCTCATATTTTTCTTTTGTTTTAAATCTTTGAAAGAAGCTCGGTTCAAATTGAGGAATCGGATTATTTTGTTCTTGCCTTGCCATATAATAAAGGAAAGTTTGAGCAGACTTAAATTTTTGCTGCACCATTGCTGTAAAATTTTTATCAATAGAATGATCCCCATATAAAAATCTAAAGGATAGAAAATTATAGCCGAGTAGGATTTGTTCATCGGTTGTTTGGACAAACCATGTTTGTAAACGAGTTTCCCAGTCTGAAAGAGAGCCGCGCCAAATTTCTTCACTTGCCATCATTTTTCCATCGCATTTTTTATAGCCTGCTTGCACTAAATATTGAACAATTTTTTCACCTAATAAAAAGAAATACTTTGCAGTTTTTTGACTGGTACCATTCCCATAAACAAGAAAATGATCTTGATCGGTTAACATAAATTGTTCCCCCCGTGCTCCACTCCCCATTTGGTACCAAGCAAAAGGAACTGGTGGGACACCGTAGCCTTCCTCTTCTAAAGTTTTCACAGCAAGTCCAACACAATGTCTTGCGAGGCGGTCATATAATTGAGTAATAATTTCCAAAGTATGAATGGTAGAAATTTCATCTGCAATCAAATTCGTCAATACATTATAAATAGCGTCTTTCACGATTGGTAAATCATCGTAGGAAGCATTTTCAATCGTTTTTAAAATGCCCATTGCACCGCGGTCTCTTTTAGAAATTAAGTTTTGAAAAGTAATCATCCCGATCACTCGACCTTGCTCGACAACAGGTAAATGTTTAATGCGATGATTAAAAAAGCTTGCCAACACATTGTAGTAATGTGTATGAGGAGAAATTGTAAATGGCGATTGGGTCATAATGTCGATCGCAGATGCTTGTGTTGATAAACCTTTACTAAGTACTCTTTGCACGAGATCTTTTTCGGTAATAATTCCGATTAATTGTTCTTGTTGATCAACGACTAAAACAGAACTAACGGATTTTTCTATCATCAAACGAGCCACTTCTTGAATAGGCATATTGGATTGAATGGTGATGGCTGGTTTATGCATGAAATCTTTCGCTTTACGAATAAATGATTCACTTTCTCCCCAAGTATTCCCAAATTTGACTTGTTCACCGAGTGTCGCGTAGATATGTCCAAGACGAGCAGCAGCTTTTCCCAATAAATATTTTTTCACAGAAGCGTCAACTAATCTTTCTTTGATAACCATACCTGGAACTTGTAAACAATAACTATCTTCTACAATTTCTAATTCAAAATGATGTTGGTGAAGCGCGTCTGTTCTCTCACCTAAATAATGTGCAATATGAGAAAGTCCAAGCATTTCTCCTTCTTGTAACACTTCCAAAAGTACCGAAAGTCTATCTTCACGTTCGATAAAAACATCGATTTTCCCTTCGAGAACGATTAAGATGCCTTCATCTGATGTTTTAAAATAAGTTAGTCGATCGCCCTTCTGATAGTGTTTTAATTCGCATTGCTGGATGAACTGTTCAATCTTAGATTCATGAATATTTTTAAATAAAGTATGTTTGGAAATTTGATGATACTGTTCCACTTTCATATGAATCTGCCGCCTTTACAATGAAATAAGTTGTCCAGCCAGTCTAAAACGACTCACTGGACATATTTAAATTAAGCGACTTAACTTTCTAATTCTTTGAAGCCAACTTCAGCTTTAAATTTAACTTCCGCATAGCTAATTTCATCTTTTGCACGTGAGGAAACAAGCGTACCGATAATTGCTGCTAAAAATCCAGCAGGTACGGAAATGATGGCTGGGTTTTCAAGTGGAAAAATTGGATTTCCAACGAAGAAAGCCGCGCCTTCAACAGGATTAATCACGTTAGGGCTCACTGCAACTAAAATTAGTGCGGTAAATAAACCTACCAGCATTGAAGCAACTGCGCCTGTCGTATTAAATCGTTTCCAATAAATTGTAAACAATATCGTTGGAACGTTGGCGGAAGCTGCAATACAGAAAGCAAGAGAGACTAAAAAGGCTACGTTCATTTTCTCTGCACCAAGCGCCAGTAAGATTGAAATGACAGCAACGCTAAGTGCTGCGATTCGTGCCGCATTCACTTGTTGCTTTTCTGTTACTTTTCCTTTTTTAATAATTTCACCGTATAAGTCATGGGCAATTGCGGAAGCACCTGATAATACAAGTCCTGCAACAACTGCTAGAATTGTTGCGAATGCTACAGCTGCAACGAAAGATTCTAAAGCATCCCCGCCGAGTATTCCGGCAAGCATTGGTGCGGCCATATTACCGGCTGCGTTTTCTGCAACAATCGCGTCCGCTCCTACAAATTTAGCAGCGCCGAAACCGAGGAAAATCGTCAACACATAAAATAGTCCAATAATCCAAACAGCATACACGACGGATGAACGTGCTGTTTTCGCGTCTTTTACGGTAAAGAAGCGCATTAAAATATGTGGTAATCCTGCAGTTCCGAGGACAAGTGCGATCAGCACAGAAATGAGTCCAATCGGATCTTTATAAACAACACCTGAGTGAAGGAATGCCTCCCCGTGAGGCGTAGCAGTTCGCATGGCATCGAACATACCGATAAAATTAAAATTAAATTTAAGTAAAACAAGGAAAGAAATAATAATTGTCCCAGCCATGAGTAAAATTGCTTTGACAATTTGTACCCAGCTTGTAGCAGTCATGCCACCAAAAAGTACATAAATTGTCATCATAAAACCAACAATCAAAACAGATAACCAATAATCGATGCCGAATAGTAACTTAATCAGTGCTCCAGCACCTACAAGTTGTGCAAGCATATAAAACAACACAATTGTAATTGTATTTAAAGCGGCGGCTCCGCGAATTTTTCGCGCATGGAAACGAGCACCAATCATATCCGCCATCGTAAATTTCCCAAGATTTCGTAGCGGTTCAGCAATTAAAAATAAAACAACTAAGTAAGCCGTTAACCAACCTACACTATAATAAAATCCGTCAAATCCATTTAAAGAAATGGCCCCTGCAATTCCGAGGAAGGAAGCAGCTGATAAATAGTCTCCTGCAATCGCCATTCCATTTTGCCAACCAGTTAAAGAACCACCCGCTGTATAAAAATCACTCGCTGTTGTCGTTTGTTTAGCTGCCCAATACGTAATCGCAAGTGTGAGTCCGATGACACCAACGAAAATAATGATAGAAATAAAACTCATACGACTTCCCCCTTATTTTACGATGTGTTTTTTTATAATTTCTTCTACGTCTTTATCAAATTCTTTTGCTTTGTTCATATAAATTGATGTGAGCACCCATACCATAACAAAAATGCTGAAGGAATAAATCCAAGTCCATGTCATCCAGCCGATTGCACGGATTTCAAGAAGGGAAGTATAACTTGTTAAAACAGGTAATGTAAAAAATACTAAAAAGAAAAAAATGACATATGGTGTTGTAAATCTGTGTTTGCGTTTCACAAGGCTTTTAAATTCTTCCGTTTGAATGGTGTACTCATAATCGATTTTTTGTTCATTCATTTTTTGACTCATGATCCCATCTCCCTTTTATAGAATTTTTAGAAATGTTACAGCGTACGAATTTATACTCCTTCCCGTATTATTTTGCCGGACATGCCATTGTGAAACGCCATAATTTTTATATTTTAAAAGCGCTTACAATCTAATTTTAAAAAATGTTATACAACAAAAATAATTAAAAGAAAATTCTGAAATCATTCCCGCTATTAGAATATCAACTTATTAAATAATATGCAAGGATTTTTTTTATTAGTCTTTTTCATGAAGAATAAATGAAGATTGCGTGAATTCTATGAAAGCTAAGTCTTTAATTGGAAAATATTTGCTACACTGAAGGTAAATAAGCACAAAAGGAGCGGAATGATATGAGGATAAAAATGACAGCATTACTCCTAAGCTTAATGATTATAGGCGGTTGTAGTTATGGGCAAAGTCATCAGAATTCTACGCCAGATATTCAGGAAGGGCATCATAGAAATGTAGAGCCACCACAAGAGCGTAGCATGATGGGACAAATGGGGATGGGCGGGCATCGAATGATTGAACTGAATCATTCAACAGGTACAAATGAATTAAATATCCCCCCATTACTCGAATCTGAATCGGATCAAGCGTTTATGTATACGATTCGTGCAAAACAAGGAATGACGGAAATTTTTGAAGGAATTGAAACGACGACTTATGGTTATAATGGTTCATTTTTAGGTCCGATGCTTAAATTCCAGCAAGGAGAAAAAGTGAACATCAAATTGGTCAATGACTTAGACGAAGAAACGACTTTACATTGGCATGGACTAGAAGTGGCAGGGGAATCAGACGGGGGACCGCATGACGTTTTAGGACCCGGGGAAGAAAAGGTGATTGAATTTGACGTCAATCAAGAAGCTTCTACATTGTGGTTTCATCCGCATCCTTTAAGCAAGACAGCTAGGCAAGTTTATCAAGGATTGGCTGGGTTAATTTACGTCGAGGATGAAAATACTAAAAATCTTCAACTTCCAAAAGATTACGGTGAAAATGATATTCCATTAATATTTCAGGATAAGTTATTTGATGAAAATGGGCAGTTGAATTACCAAATGGCATGGAATCCAGATGGGACGACAGGGAATACTTTATTGGTTAATGGTACGGTCAATCCGAAATTGACGGTGAAGCAAGAACAAGTTCGTCTTCGTTTATTAAATGGTTCAAACGCAAGGAATTTTACGTTTAAATTGAATACGGGGGCGTCATTTGTTCAAATCGCAACAGACGGTGGTTTATTGAATGAGCCTGTCAAATTAGATGAAGTCACTTTAACACCTTCTGAAAGAGCGGAAATTATCCTTGATTTTTCGGCAGTAGATGCTGCGGAAGAATTAGCACTCATCGATGACAAAGGAACAGTATTACTGCCATTTGATGTGAAAAATGAGAAGGGAATTCAATCTGAACTTCCTGCACAATTAAATGATTTTATGTTGACTGAGGAAGAGAAGAGTTTACCTGTAACAAAAGAAATAGAATTATTTGGGCATATGAATATGGTGATGATTAACGGTAAAAAATTCGATCCAAATCGTATGGACCTTCAGCAAAAACAAGGCGTTACGGAAGTGTGGGAGATTTATAATAAACCAGATATGATGGGCGGAATGGTTCACCCATTCCATGTTCATGGGACGCAATTTAAAATCGTTTCAAGAGATGGAAAAGCACCTTCTGAACATGAACAAGGCTGGAAAGACAGTATTTCTGTTGAACCAGGAGAACGTGTGAAAATTGCCATTCAATTTAAGGAAAAAGGTGTGTATATGTTCCACTGCCATATCTTGGAACATGAAGACAATGGCATGATGGGGCAAATAAAAGTAGACTAAGAAAAAATGGGAAAGTCTACAAAGGCTTTCCCAACTTTTTTAAAATACTATGATTCAAATGTAAAATCGATTTCTTTCTGTTCTTGAGCTTCTACATTTTTCATATAATCAATGCGGCGTTGTCGTGAGGATTGGTTGACTTGTTCATCCGCGTGATAAGACGATCTAACAAGTGGACCGGATTCACAATGGTCAAATCCTTTACTCAACGCAATTTCTTTCAACTCCGCAAATTCATCTGGATGGTAATAACGTTCTACTTTTAAATGATTTTTAGTTGGTTGCAAATATTGTCCAATGGTCATGATATTGACATTATGTGCGCGTAAATCGTCCATTGCTTGAATGATTTCTTCTTTTTCTTCACCTAATCCGACCATAATGCTAGATTTTGTCGGCGTATTTGGTGAGATTTCTTTTACGCGTTGAAGGAGCGTAAGAGAACGATCGTACATGGCACGGGCACGTACTTTTTTCGTTAATCTTCTAACGGTTTCGATATTATGGTTGAAAATATCGGGCTCACTGGACATTAAAGTATGTAAACTTTCATAATCACCTTTCATATCAGAAGGTAAAATTTCCACTGTACATGCTGGATTTTTTCTACGGATGGCACGCACTGTTTCAGCAAAAACTGCAGCCCCGCCGTCTTTTAAGTCATCTCGTGCAACTGCCGTCACGACAACATGTTTTAAACCCATGATTTCCACAGAATCAGCAACGCGCTCAGGTTCTCCCCAATCTAACTCATTTGGTAATCCAGTTTTAACAGCACAAAAACGACAGCCACGCGTACAAGTATCCCCAAGAATCATAAATGTCGCCGTTTTTCTTTCACTCCAGCATTCATGAATATTTGGGCATCTTGCTTCTTCGCATACTGTATTCAATTTTTTGTCTCTCATTAAATTTTTTAATCCAGTGTAAGATTTATTCGTATTTAATTTGATTTTCAGCCATTCAGGTTTACGCATGTATTCTTCTTGTTTTGTCATTGTTTATACACGTCCTTCAATAGATGATTGGAGAGAAAACTTTTGCTTTGTTGCATACTTTTCTTCAGCTAACTGATGTACTTCATCCCATTGGGCATTTGTCAGTTCGATAGGTTTAAATTGAACATCTAGCCCCGTTTGAAAACCTTTATAAAATGCATCCACTAACAATTCATACGTATGTTTTTTATTCGTAATTTGATTAATCGCAATGGCTTTAGTGGAAAATGCATGACGCTTTCGTTCCCTCACTTGTTCAGAAGGAAAACGGAAAAGGTCAAATAACATTTTTTCATTAATGCTCATTGGAATGGATCCATGTTGTAGTAAAATCCCGTCTTTTCGAGTTTGTGCATTCCCCGATAATTTTTTGCCATCTACAATCATTTCATAATAGGCGACTTGTTCGAAACATACGGCAGACCGGTCTTTACTTCTAACATCTCTAGAAGGATAGGCATAATCTGCTTGAATGCCTAAATTTCGATAACCTTCCATAATTCCTTTCGTTAAAACATGATAGGCTTCACGAACCGATCTAGGAATATTCGGGTGATCTTCAGTGATAACGATGCTATATGTAAGTTCATCGTCATGAAGAACAGCGCTACCACCTGTTAATCGCCGTACGAAATCACAGTTGTATCGACTCACTGCGTCCAAGTCGACTTGCTCTTCAACTTTTTGAAAACGCCCTACAGATAAACTCGGTGCATTCCATCCGTAAAAACGTAAAGTAGGCGGAATGTCTCCTTTTTTATGCCAATTTAATAAGGCTTCATCCATTGCCATGTTAATCGCAGCATCGTGAAAGCCCGTATTTAAAAATCCCCATTGTTCTTGTATGACAACCACTTCCTATTTGTCTTTTAAAACGATTTTTCATTTCCAAATTTCAAATGCTAAAGCTGACTATGATGCAAATAAAATCCCCCTTTTATTGAATAAAAAAAGACTGCGCTCTTGGATATAGGAGGCAGTCTCATAGATAATCTTAATTAGACTGTACTTCCTCACGCTGGGATTATCCAGATCGAGTACGAAGGGTCAAAAAATTCTCTCAGCCAAGAAAATGGCTCCCCTAGTGCGCATAATATTCAATGATATTTTCATTGTATCGTTCTGAAAGAAATAAGTAAAGACTCTGATTAATGGTAACATTGCTATATAACAGACTGGTGGAGTATGGAGAATTGCTGTTGATTGAGTGATATTTTTCATCAGAGTAAGCTTATTAACTTATCGATAAAAGTTGTTCATGCTTGCCTGTATTTATCTATCAAATATTAGAATATTGCTGTGCAATACATATGATAAAATGATTTTACATGGAGAAATAGGGCAATGTAAAAGAAGTTAGGTCGTCTTGTTTCAAGCTTTAACGTAGTCTGAAAGTGAAGGGAGGAAGAAAGATGAACTTAAGTAAGCAAATTCAACAATTAAGAAAAAGAGATGGATTGTCGCAAGAAGCATTAGCTGAAAAGATGTACGTATCCCGCCAATCAATTTCCAATTGGGAAAATGAAAGGAGTTATCCAGATATTCATAATTTGCTCATGTTAAGTGCGATCTTTAATATCTCCCTTGATGAACTCGTTAAAGGGGATGTAGAGATGATGAAAGACGCGCTTCAACAATCGAATATGATGAGGTTATCCTGGGTTATGTTGGTAGGCTTAATTGCAGTTCCATTGTCAATTGCACCTGTTATGAAGTATTTAGGAATGATAGGGTTATTGATTCCATTAGGATTATTTATAATCACGATGATGGCGGCTTCTAAAATTGAGAGATTAAAGAAAACCCATCAGCTAAAAACATACCGACAAATTATGGATTTCATTGAGGGGAAACCGATTCAAGTAGAACAACCTACTCGAAAAGATTTGTGGTCTAAAGTGATGGTTGTAACGCTTAGTGCCATTAGCGGCTTCGTTATTGTGTATATTGGACTAACAATTTTAAATGTGTAAAAAACACAAAAGGTAAATCAGTGGATGATTTACCTTTTTTGTGGTGGAGAAGTTGTTTGCTCTTCGAAATGAAAAACGACTTGACCTTGCGATAACTTTAGCTTGGCATTAAACTTCTTGCCACCTTTGGAAGTGAAGCCTTTAATGAGTGCTGTTTCGCCTTTTGTATACAATGCTTTAATTTGAGTTGGCGATAATTTTTTCTTCGCGAGATATCCTGGAAAGGTTTGTTTACAACCATCTTTATAAGCTGAACAACCGTAAAACTTTTCGGAAGCAATGATTGTTCCTTTTTGGCAAGTCGGACAGATCGCCACTTTCGTAAAGCGTGTTGATTTCTTTTTAGTCGAAGGGATTGATTGATTGAATGTTGAATGTTGTCGATTCAATTTTAGTCGGCACCTGCTCAATCAGTGCGTGAATAAACTTCTCAATATTTCCTAGGAAATAATCTGCAGAGCCATCACCATTTCCAATTTTTCTCAAATAGCCTTCCCATTTCGCGGTCATTGAAGGACTTGAAAGCAAGCTACCCGCAATCGCTTCACATAAAATCCGACCTTTATCAGTAATGGACACGATGTTTTTAGAAACTTGAATATACCCATGCTTTTTAATTGTTTCGATAATGCTACTGCGTGTTGCTTCGGTTCCAATGCCTTCTGTTTCTTTTAAAATCTCGGTTTCCTCAACATCCTCTACAAATTTCCCACCTGCTGTTTTCATCAGCGTAATGAGCTGACCTTCTGTATAAGGCTTGGGTGGTGTTGTTTTCCCTTCATGAATCTCGATTTTACTTTGCACTTGTTCATTTTGCTGGAGGGGTGGTAATTTTTCATCTTTTTCTTTTTTTGCTGTGGGAAATAAAGCTTTCCAACCTAAATCGCGCTCTATTTTCCCAGTAGTGAAAAAGGGAAGTCCGTTCACATCGGTTGTCACTTTTGTTTCTCTATATAAATAATCGGTATGAAACATTGCGAGAGTCGTGCGCAGAATTTCTTCATATAATTTTCTTTCATCCGCTGGCAATTGACCAATTCTTGCTGTTTTGGGTACTTTTTTCGTTGGAATGATGGCGTAATGTTCTTGAAATCAAGAGTATATTATTAATCTTTCTTATTTGATAGAATTCAATTCATTGGATACATATATTCAACAATAGGATATATATTAATCTAAACTTTAGTATATTCGTGTTGCTCAAGTACTATTTTTCCAGAATTCAAGTTAGGTAATGAATCGTATCAACAGTTTTTACAAGCGTATAATAATTTGGCGAGTAATGAATAAACAACAGAGGTGCATTTTGCTCCTCTGTTGTTTTTAGTTTCTTTTTTCTTGATAATGGAATGAGAATGAAAGGTTTTATCTTTTGTTTAACCAGTTCCGTATGTTTTTATTATCATACTGTTATTGCTAGATGCTTTTTCTTTGATACTTCTACTCTTTCTCATCGGACACCGATGTAGAGCGATCATCTAAATAACGATATAAAGTAGACTTACTAATTCCAGTCGCTTCTTTTATGTCGTATAGCGTATAAGTCTTACTGTCATACATTGAAAAAGCCAGCTGTAAATTGTCATCTGGTTTTCGTGGCCGACCAATCGATTTACCCTGCTGTTTAGCAGATTGTAGCGTAAATGTAGAAGAATGGCTTAGAAATTTTGATTGCAAATCCGCAAAAAATGTAGCGCTTTGAAGTAATGAAGCTTTTTGTATCGTTTGGTTGGTTAATTGTTCATCGACAAAGTAAATAGTGATTTGATCTCGTTCTGCTAGTCGCAAAATATCTAAAAGTTGCTGAAGGGAATCTGCTAATACTGCAATATTTTGGACGAACAGCTCGTCATCTTTTTGAACAGTCATCAATAATTGTTCAAGCTCAGTTCGTTTCTTGGCAAGTCCATGTGCCTCTTTAAATAATGTATCAAAGAAAAGTTCGTTTAATTGATGGGTGCATTGTTGATCCTGAACAATCGGGCGGATGTATCCATATTTCATTTTTTTGCTCCTAACTTCCCAAAACTATTCACTTTTGGGAATTGAAATGATATGCTACATACATTCTAACATCGATAGTAGCTATGTTGAAATTTTTGTCTTTATGAAAGGGGAACAGTATGCATACTTTAAAACAACAGTGGTTTGGGAATGTGCGCGCTGATATTTTAGCGGGCATCGTTGTTGGGCTGGCGCTCATTCCTGAGGCATTAGCTTTTGCGTTCATTTTGGGTGTAGACCCACGTGTCGCATTATACGCTTCGTTTACAATGGCGGTCATTACTTCTTTTGTTGGAGGCCGTCCTGGATTAATCTCATCAGCAACAGGTGCAATGGCATTAGTGCTTGTCAGTTTAATGGCAGCTCATGGTTTACAATATGTGCTTATAGCAACTATTTTAACGGGAGTTATTCAATTTATACTTGGAATTTTTGGTGTTGCGAATTTAATGCGCTTTATACCAAATTCCGTCATGCTAGGATTTTTAAATGCGCTAGGGATTATGATTTTTATGACACAAATGCCTTATTTAATAGGTGGAAGCGTCATGACATATCTCTTTGCAGGTGTGACGTTAATACTCATATATTTGATCCCGAGATTTATTAAGGTGATCCCTGCACCACTCATTGCTATTGTCGTCATGACAAGTATTGCACTTATCAGTGGAGTGAATTTACAGACGGTTGGTGATCTTGGAACAATGCCGAATACATTACCAACCTTTTTGTTCCCAGATAT
The DNA here is from genome assembly GCA_947644645.1 of uncultured Sporosarcina sp. GTDB lineage: Bacteria > Bacillota > Bacilli > Bacillales_A > Planococcaceae > Sporosarcina. The sequence goes on from CANSAF010000031.1 coordinate 15,944, forward strand.
TCCATTAAATCTTGAAACCTTAAAAATTATCTTGCCATACTCATTGGCACTTTCGATTGTTGGTTTATTAGAATCTCTACTGACAACTCAGGTCCTGGATGATATGACAGATACGCCCAGTAATAAACATAGAGAGTCACGTGGACAAGGGATTGCTAACATCGTTACTGGATTTTTCGGTGGAATGGCAGGTTGTGCATTGATTGGGCAATCAATTATCAATATTAAATCAGGAGGACGTGGGCGCTTATCGACATTTACATCAGGTGTATTTCTCATGTTTTTAATCATTGTTTTAGGTGATGTCGTCATAAATATTCCGATGCCTGTTTTAGTTGGCGTTATGGTAATGGTTAGTTTCACAACATTTAATTGGAGTTCATTTAAGTTTATGGTACAAGCGCCTAGATCAGAGACACTCGTCATGGTTATCACAGTTGCGATTATTTTATATACACAGAATTTAGCAATTGGTGTTGTCGTTGGGGTTATTTTAAGTGCACTTTTCTTTGTTGGAAAGATTTCACGTGTGACAGTAACACATGAAAATGGAGAGTACAGAGTAAAAGGACCGTTGTTTTTTGCATCGACTACAAAGTTTATGAAATCATTTGAAGATGTTAAAGAGGGTAAGATTACGATTGACTTTGAAAATAGTCAGCTCTGGGATGAGTCTGCAGTCGGAGCTGTGTTAAAATTGAAACAACAGCTTGAAGAAAAAGGCGTAAAAGTGCATATTCAAGGGTTAAATTCTTCAAGTGAACAATTGTATAAACAATTCACATAGGGAGGATTCAGAATGAAGATTGCAGTAGCAGTGGATGGATCAGATAATGCATTACGTGCCGCAAAACATGCCATTTTACTTGCCCAATATTTACCGGAGGCGCATTTAGAAATTATTAATGTCGCGGATCATAATAAAGCTAAAGATGAGTATCTGTTGGCACAGAGTCCGGAAAGCTTAGTATTAAAACGTGAACAAAAATTACACCCAATTAGAGAACTTGCAGAGTCTGTTGGGGTAGAAATAAAGATTACAATGTTAAAAGGAAATCCAAGTCAGGAAATTATAAAACACGTAAAAGAACAGTCGATTGATCAACTTGTCATCGGAAGTCGTGGCCTAAATGTTTTTCAAGAAATGGTGCTCGGTAGTGTAAGTCATAAAGTGATGAAACATGCTCACTGCCCAGTGACGATTGTTAAATAAAGAGCTTTCATTCCCAATATATACGATGTGATGACAGGTGAGAAATTGAGTAAAGAGTGCCAGCACAAATTTATCTGTAGTGCGGCCCAAAAATTATTAGCTGAACCTCTTAAGCGGTCAAAATAAAGGAAAGCCATCTTCTTCGGAGGGTGGCTTTTTACATTCCGAAATATAGGTAAAGACAATGGGGACGCTCAATGATTATAAATAAGTGAACCTATAAGCTCCACGATTATTCGGATGTTACGACAACAACAAGAGTAATAGCCATGAACGGAACAGGCTGTCCATAAAATCAGTTTTCACTGACTTTCTGGACAGTTCCTTATTGTTTTATAGTTATATTTTTGTTATTAATTGTACTATTTGAGTCTCTGTTCGACACAGGTTTTTCGTAATCAATCAATCTTTATTAAACTCCATCTTCCAACTGAAATACTCGTTTTCCTGATTCTTTTCATATCTCATCTTGGCATCAAATTTATTCCCTTTTTTGCTTGTTAATCCTTTCACTGTCACTACACCATTTTTCAAAAGCGTTTTCACCATCGTTTTTGTTGGTTTTTTCTTCATAGAAGCCAAGAACTTATCATTCTTCCAAATAACATATTTACACCCATTCCTCCAATTACTGCAACCGTATCCTTTAGTCCCTTCAATGATTCCATGGTCGCAAAGAGGGCATTTACCCAATACTTCTTTCTGTATTTCCTTTTGTTGGACTTCGTTAATAATCACTTTGGGTTCGTTTTTTATTCTATCAACGGCATTGGTAGTAAATTTGTAAATCAAGTCGAGGAATGCGTCTTTAGTAAACTTTTGTTTTTCAATATCTGATAAAGTTTTTTCCAGTCGACCTGTGAACTCTAAATCAAACAATTCTTTAATTGGAAATGTTTCTACTAGTTTTCTTCCAAGCTTGGTACAGATTAAGTTTTTATCTTGTCCAACAATGTACCCGACATCTTTTAACTTTTTGATTGTCTCGGCTCTTGTAGCTGCTGTACCAATACTATAGCCACTTAAAATTGCAGCCATCATTTCCTCGCTGTCTTCATTCTTATAACCCTTTCCGCATGTTTCCATTACTCGTAGTAATGTTCTTTCGGTATGATGCTTTGGTGGCTCTGTAATATGTGATGTTAGCTCTCGTTTTACAATACTAACGACATCATTTGTATTCACAAAGGGTAACATTGCATCTTTTGATTCAATCTTTTCGACTTTTTTCCAACCTTCCACCAATTGTACCCGACCCTTGGATACAAAATATCCTTTTATTTCACTGCTATTAACTTTAGTGATTATTTTTGTTTCTTCATGTTCTGCAATAGGCATGAACTGCATAATGAAACGGTTCCTTATGGCTGTATAAACCATCTGTTCATCGCTTGTTAAGATTTTGGGAATTAAATAAGTTGGTATGATGGCGCTATGGCTATCAACTTTGGAATTATCGAAAACACGTTTTAACTTCGCAAACTTAATTTCATTTTCATAGGGCAAATCTTTTTTCAATTTGTCTAGTACATTAGCCGACTTTTCTACCAGGCTTTCTTCTAGCACAACACTGGCAGTCCTCGGATATGTAATGTATTTCTTTTCATATAACGATTGGGCTACTTTTAAAACCTTGTCAGATGTCCAACCCTTGTATCTGTTTGTAATATACCCTTGTAAATTTGAAAGATTAAACAAATACGGGGGATATTCTCTTTTTCGGTCAACCTGCTTGTCCTTGATGGATGCAGTTTGATTTGATAGCGCTTGTTCAATTTTTTCAAGTGTTTCCTTAGAATCAAATTTTTCATTTTTCTTTTCAAAATAAGTTCCATTGTATTCTTTTTCATCTTTAGTTTTAAATGTGGCTTTCAATTTAAAGAAATCTTTTGGGACAAAGTTTTCTATTTCTTTATCTCGATCATAAATCACCTTTAGAGTCGGCATTAATACTCTTCCGATATTTAGGGCTTGTCCTGCACCTTTCTGATACTGCAATGTTGCCACTGATGTTAGGTTTATGCCAATTACCCAGTCAGCCCATTGTCGGCTAATACCAGCATCCAGAAGGGGTCTCATTTCAGTATTAGGTTTTATATTTTGAAGTCCTTTTAACACTTCTTCAGGGGTCCACTCATTTTGCAGAAGTCGATATACTTTTTTCTGTGTCTTGAGATTGTAAATAATCGTATCACCTATAATTTGGCCTTCTCTATCAAAATCGCAAGCTGAAATAATCATATCTACATCATTTCTTTTCATTAGACTATGAATGATTTTCAACTGTTTTCTAGCGCCGGAATCTTCTTTCCCACGATTTCGTGGATCACTTTTCACCTTGTATCGAAAACCCGATGGAATGAAAGGGAAGTTCTCAAGATCCCACCTTGCCATCTTTTCATCATAATCTTTTGCATCGTAGAGCTGGAGTAAATGTCCGAATGCCCATGTGATGATATATCCATTACCCTCAAAATAACCGTCTTTCCTGTTTTTTATTTTTAATGCATCTGCAATGTTTTTTGCGACAGAAGGTTTTTCTGTAATGATTAACCTAAGCATATTTCTACCTCCAAACTATATATATTTATTTCTAGAGAGTTGAATAAATCTAACCCTGTCCTGTAATTTGGATAGGGTTAAAGTTGTATGTCATTTCAGTTCAGTATAGGCCTACCTTATGCTCGTTTAAAGAATTTATCTAAGTCTAACGAGGAACTTCTGAATTTTGTAGACTCTAATAACGGATTAAATTCCAAATGTGAATCAATTAAATCACTGATCTTATCATATAAATCAATAATACCATTCGTATAACTAATTAATTCTCTATGAATCTCATCTAGACTGTATAGAGATTCTTTTTTTATATAATCTTTGGCTCTGAATTTTTCACCTGGCTGGTATTCTATATCGATATATAAATCGTCTTTATACTCCATACTTATATTTCCGAGTACAGTACTAGGAGAGGTCACTTCATAAAAAGGTATGGTACATGACAACCCTAATTCGTTATCTTTTAAATTGATTTTTCCCTGCGGGGTATCAACATTAAATTCATAAGGTTTATTTATTTCCTTCACCTTTAAACTGTGTTTATGCTTTATTTGGTTAGCGATTGTGCGGACTGTAAAAGGCTTTGATGTGCTAAAGATACTTGTGTTTTTGAAATCTTGGAAGAGGTTTTTTAAATTACTAAGGTCTTGGATATTTTGAGAACTAAAGTAATTTAATATCTTGGAAAGAGAACATGATTCTTCCGCCAACTCAACCCAACCGTCATTATTTCTAACTATTGTTAAAGGATTTTTGCTCCTATCTACTCCATTATTTAATCTGTTATGTTGATAAAGATTTTCCCCTGGATTGTAATTCTCCCAAATTCGATAAAAAAACCATGGAACCTGTAGTAACAAGTCAAAACAATTATTTAAGTCAATAACTGCATGTCTTAAATGTATTCTTCTAATTACAGATAACTCAAGTTCCTTAGCGTTTGGATGCTCTGCTGGGTTAGCATATGTAAGCCCAACATAAGCGTCTCCCAGTGTCTCTAAAAAATCATTCATTTTTAAAACAGCCAGACGAATATCAAGTCCTTCAGTTTCCATATAGTTCTCAGGTGAAAATAGTATATCGGGTATTTTTGTCAAAGTATACATTTGCTCTCCTCCCTATTATTTGGTTCAAGCTTAAAACTAGGTTAAAACGATTTTTGGGGGAATTATTTTAAAATACACCCGAAAATACTTGGGTGCAATTTGTACAACTTAGGTATATTCACAAATCTACAATTACACCCGAAAATATGAAGGATACAATTGCACCCTTCCAATCTAAAGGCTTTCATTAAAGCCTTTTTGCTGTAACAGAAGGGTATAAAGCCGACTTCCATTCATTCCAACGAGACAGTCACTAACTTGTCGTGTTTTTACTTCGTAATAAAGCAGCAGGTCTTTTTTATTATCCTGAAGGTTATTGAATCCTTTACGAACTTCATCAACTTCCAATGAATTGATCCATAAGCGCTTAATCGTCTTATTCCTTGCACCTGTCATGTAGTAGATGGAATAGAAGATATTAGATCCTTCACGATCGCACGTCACATGCATTAATCACTGTTGAAGCTGATAAAATAAATTTTTTCACCGCTTGAAACTGTGCATATTTGCCTTTCGCAATTTGAAATTCATAGCGTTCGGGTAAAATTGGTAAACTGCCAAGTGTCCACCGATTCCAGCGTGCATCATAGGCTTTAGGCTCTTTTAATTCGACAAGGTGGCCGACACCCCAGGTAATAATAGCGCCGTGCGGAAAAAGTTGACTATTGGCAAGTTCGATATGTGTTTTGTGGCGGCTTTTCACCGTGAAAGCTTCTGCATAGGCTTTTGCTTGGGATAGTTTTTCGGCTACAATAACTGGTTTCATAGGAACACCTCTTTTCTTTTTGCGATGATACAGTAGTTCTTATAGTTGAATTATCGCATATACGGAGGTGGTTTCCAAATGCATTATTAAGGCCAATTAAGAACATATATGTTCCTAACAAAGTGATTCACTGATTCTTTTAAAAATAATTCTTTAACATTTTTATTGTGCTTTTCTATAAGGTGATTAGTTGTTAAATCAATTTATATTATTTTACATTCAGCTGGTAGCCTCTGTATTAATTCTTTAAATTTACTAATAAAGTATACGCTGTTTGGATTTTTATTAAATTTCTCAACTGAAATCTCATAGATTGATATATAGTCTTTAAAATTCATCTCAAAGCCCTTTTCCGAATTCTATGCGTAAATGAATGGCATTAAGGAATCTAAAACCGACAATCGTGACATTTTGTCAGCGGATAAGTAACAATAATCTTGTTCTCCTATTTTTACAATACAAGTATCATTAGAGCATATCCCTCTTGGATTCCTCATGGTTTTCTTTCAATCGATTATTTTCATCAATCAGAATCGTAAAATGTACCCTATAAGATAGACACTTTGAAAAAAGTCTATCCTATAGGGTACTTTTGTTTATAATGATAAAAAGAGATTGGAGCGGAACGATATGACAAAAAGATTACTGACTAAAAAAGAACAAGAACAACTAAAACGAAATCCAAATGTGGTGGCAGTTAGTGAAAAGGCAATTACATATACAGATGAATTTAAACGCCATTTTATTGTAGAAAATGAAAACGGGAGATTGCCACGGGAAATCTTTGAGGAGGTAGGATTAGACGTTGAATTAATTGGTATAGAGCGTATCCGTTCTGCTGGGAAACGTTGGCGTTCCGCGTATCGTCAAGCTGGCGTAGAGGGTTTGCAAGATACACGCAAAACGAATTCAGGCCGTCCATCAGAACGTGAATTCACATTAGAGGAAAAGATTTCCCGTTTAGAAGCAAAAAATCAATTATTACGCGCAGAGAATGAACTCCTAAAAAAGCTCGATCTACTCGAAAGGCAGATGTTGAAGAAGAAATAAAAATCGTATCAGAATTGAAATTTGAATTAATTCAACGCGCAATTAAAAAGCACAAACTAAAGCGTATGATGAGCTATCTTTGTGAAGTAATGGAAGTTTCCCGTTCAGGTTACTACAATTATTTCACGGAAAAATCGATTGAAAAGCGTGCAGCTAAAGAAGAAACAGATGAAGTAGTGAAGGAAATCATTTTAAAGGCGTATCATTTTCGGGGACGCAAAAAAGGGGCGCGCCAAATTAAAATGACACTTCAGAATCAGTATCAGATTACGTACAACTTAAAACGTATTCGCCGTATTATGAAAAAGTTCGATATTATTTGTCCTATACGAAAAGCGAATCCATATCGCCGCATGGCAAAAGCAACAAAAGAACATCGCACCTGCGCAAATGACTTACAACGCAACTTTAAACAAGGCGTTGCAGGGCGCGTACTGTTAACCGATATTACGTATTTAACGTATAGAGGTGGGAAACGTGCTTATTTATCAACGATTAAAGACGCAGAAACAAATGAAATTTTGGCGTATGAAGTATCCGATTCATTAAGTATAGATATTGCGCTCAATACGCTTCATAAACTGAAGAAACATCACCATTTAACAGAGGATGCCTTTATTCACTCCGATCAAGGCTTCCATTATACGAATCCACAATTTCAGAAACTTGTGAAGAAAATAGGATTAGGACAATCTATGTCACGCCGTGGAAACTGTTGGGACAATGCGCCACAAGAGTCGTTCTTTGGGCATTTTAAGGATGAAACGAATATTAAAGAATGCGAGACATTAGGAGGAGTAAAACGAGAAGTTAAGAGTTATATGATTTATTACAACCATTATCGGGGTCAATGGAATTTGAAAAAGCTACCGCCTGCAAAATACAGACAGCAGCTTCAACAAATTGCCTAGTTTTTTTCAAAATGTCCTTTACAAAGGGTACACTTTATCGCGTTGGCATGGTTTTTTCTAGTTGCAAAAGTTTTTGATTTTTTAATTCAAGAACCACGTCGGCCTGATTCGCAAGGTGTTTACTGTGGGTTACGACAATGACGCATTTTCCTTGCATATGCGCACTCTGCTTTAAAACTCCAATAATATCATCCGCAGTCTCTGCATCTAAGTTACCGGTTGGCTCATCTGCTAAAATGATCGGAACGTCCGTCACTAACGCCCTTGCAATCGCCACACGCTGCTGCTGCCCGCCTGATAGTTGCAAAACATTACGTTTGATATCCGTTAAATCCAATCCAAAATCTAACAGGATCTGCTTATCAGCCCGTTTGTTGACAAGCTTCAAGTTTTCCAAAGGCGTCATGTAATCAATCAAATTATAATTTTGGAAGACTAGTGAAATTTGGTTTTTTCGGTGATGCCGATAGCCTTTCACCTTAATATCTTCTCCGGTGAATTTCACTTCGCCATATTGTGGCTCATCCAATCCGGCAAGCAACGACAATAATGTCGTTTTGCCGGATCCGGATGTACCAAGGATGGCATAAAACACACCTTTCTCGAATTCCGTGCTTACACTGTTCAATATTTTTTTATTCTTGTTGTTTTTGTATGCATATGAAACATTTTTCAGTTGTAAAATTGCCATGTTCATCTACTCCTAACTCATTTTCGAAAGTATTTCTTTCGGTTTCAACCGAATGATAAAGATGGAAGAGATACTGACTGACAGCAAGATGATCAATCCACCGATGAACCATACATACCCCATTTCAGCGAGTGTAATGGATACATCGATACCGTCCAATGTTTTTGTGAATGTACCCGAATTGGGATCCGCTCCTAGCTGCATCCCTCCAAGATCTTGCTGGGCACTCATTGCACCTACTTCACTAGCCTGCTGAACTATGCTATCCCCAATCTTTTGCGCAATCGCTTGGCCTGAGAAATAGGACAGACCGAAACTAACGACAGCTATAATTACTATTTCAACAACATATTGAGTGATGATGTTTATTTTTGAGACGCCTAATGATAGTAAGACACCTGTTTCATGAATTCTTCCATTCACCCAAAAAGCAAGAACTAACGATAAGATAATTGCGCTGATGACGATAATTCCAATCAGCATCTTATTGATGAGTTCATCCATGCTATCCAAGGAAGCTGTTAACGCCGGATAGTCATTGGAAGACTTTGTGATTTGGTAATTTGACCAATCAATCGGCAGTTTGCCTACCTTGTCAAGTATGGTGGGCAGCTCTTTCGGGTCATTTAGATAGAAGTTGACATTTTGGTAGATGGCCGACGTATCGTTATACCCTCTCAGTAACTTAACTGTTTGCATATCTGAGATGATGGCATTCTCTACTAGTTCATGCTCTGTCGTCGCCCTATCCATATTGCTTCCACTGAACATCCCTATAATTTCAAGCGCCATTTTTTCTTTTGTTACAGCTTCGTTTGGTGGAACCGAAGATAATACACTTGCCTGTACGTAAATTTTATCATGCAGTTTTAGATCGTTCAGTTCTGCAAATTCCTCATGCACTAGTACTTTTTGTGTATCCTCTTTCGTAATATGTCTTCCTTTTGAAAGCGAAAGGACTCCACTGATGAATTTATTATCTAAAGAAGAATCTGTCATTCCTTCCAAGTCGGAGAAGTTCTTATACGCTTCAAGCGACTCATTATACTGGACCCTGGGATTCGTAAGTTTCACTTTTTGTAAATCAATCAGATCGACCTCACCTATCATCCTTGCATTGACTTCTGTAATTCCGTCAATCGACTTAATCTGTTCGACTGCAGAAGCGGGTACATTCCCCAGGCCACGGCTACCAACTCCCATATTGTTCTGTAAATTATTTTCTAGCGTGAAGCTAGCATTGATTGATTGGTTGAGTTTACTTCTCGTATCTACAGTCGCCTTTTTAATTGCAATTCCGCTAATTGTCGCAGTGGCGATACCGAACAGAATGAGGAACATGAGCAGCGACTTGCTCTTTTTTCTTGTGACGTAATACCATGCACGTTTTATCATTGACATTCCAAATGCCTCCTTTGCTTTACAAAACATAGATTACAGATGCAATATGAAACCTATATGAATTCAGGAAAATGAAAAAAGATAGCCTGTAGAGGAATTTTCTACAAAACTATCTTGATCACTTTATTCCTATTGAGTCTGGGGGCATTCAATGATGAATTTCATCCCTATGTCAGTCGGTGTAAAAGAGTGGCGGAGATTTGTATGTGTCAAAATATCTTTTACAATGTACAGGCCTAAACCCGTTCCACCGTCTTTTCGATTCCTGCTGAAGTCTGGTCGGTAAAAAGCTTTAAAAACTTGCGCCAATACTTCCTCTGAAAGTGGCGTGCATTCATTTTCGATGGAAATTTGTCCTTCCGCAATTCGGAGTATGATTCTTTTTCCCCTAGGAGTATAGTTGACGGCATTCGCTAGAAGATTGGAGAATATTTTTCTCAAAGCACTCTTATTCATATAGATGAAGCAAGTATCTTCTATTTGTAGGGTCAATTGGATTTCTTTTGCTTTCGCCAAAATCTTATAGGAATCGATTGTCTCTAATAAAACTTCCCTGACATCTACATTTTCCTTCTGTTCTTCGTGTGAGACGGTCTGCAATTTACTCGTATTTAATATGTTTTGCACCATTTTGGTGGAATCCATTACCATCTCTTGGGCCTGTCCCAAATAGAAATCCCTGTCCTTGTATTTACCAATTTCATATCTCATGTTTTCCAATAAAACATGTAAGGATGTTAACGGTGTTTTCAATTCATGGGAAGCAGCTCGTAAGAATTCTACTTTTTCTTTTTCCACCTCGCTGATATCATTGAGCTTTTGTTCAAGCGATTCAATCGTATTCCATAAGGTGTCATATAGAGAGTTAATGTTTTCTGCTAACATCCCGATTTCGTCTTCGCTTTCGACAAGGCAATGGCTATCCTTGATTAGTTTTTCCATATCTTTTGTGGCGGACAGGATGTTTTTGATGGGCCTTGTAATGACCGAACTATAAATATAGGCAGCAATAAGGGAAATGATAAAGCTGATGGCTATCGAATAAGGAAGTAATTTGAAAGCCACTTGCTTCGTCTCATTTACCGGTTGAATGCTTAATAAAAGATGAAATTCATAAGGCAAATAATCTTCATTTTCAAATGTACGCTTCCCAAGGATGACTTGAGGTGACTCTGTTTCGCCTAGTTGAGCTGTATTGATTTCCACCTCTGAAGGGATTTCGAATAGCTCCTCTTCCATTCCAGGGTCGAAGAAAATATCAATAGGTGTAAATCCTTGGTATCTGTAAGCTTTATCGTTAATAAAAAGCGTAATATTCACGTTATGCTGAATCGCATATTGCTCGGCGATTTTCACGGCTTGCGCTTCATTTGTTTTCTCCAATGCGCTCATCAGCTCATTCGCCTTCATATTCACTTCTTCTTTCTTCTGTTCAAGATAAAAAGAGGGGAGCATGACATACATGAGCCCGTGGACGAGCAAGACGATAATGCTCATAATGCCCATCGTGTAGAGGAAGGTCTTCGGAAACAGTTTCAGCTTTTTCATACAGATTCCTCATATTTATATCCGACGCCTCTTACGGTTTTTATGCAGTCAAGATGAAGCTTCTTCCTAAGATTCTTAATATACACATCAATGACACGGTCTAGTGGTGCCTCCTCATAATCCCATAATTTGTCTAAAATTTGCTCGCGCGTAAGGACTTGTCCGGGATGCTCGACCAATAGCTGCAATAACTTAATTTCTTTCGGTTTGACATCGACCGCTTCCTCTTGATAGGTTGCACTAAAGCCGGAGAAATCCACTTTTCCATCCCCATATATCCATAATTCCCTGTTATAATCAGGCCTGCTTCTTCTGAGCAAGGCCTCAATCCGCTTTTCTAGCACGGCAAGGGAAAATGGTTTACTCATATAATCATCCGCTTGTTCCTCGAAGCTCATGATTTGTGTGTACTCGTCGTCCATCGCAGTTAGCATAAGTACCGAAGTCCGGCTTGAATCCCTAATCGTCTTCAGAACGTCAAAGCCGTCCGCTTTTGGAAGCATAATATCTAAAACGACTAAGTCGAAAACCGTGCGGCTAAATTCGTGAATCGCGTCTTCGCCGTCCTCTACAGCCACCACTTCATACCCTTTCACTGTGAGATATTCGGCAATGCCTTCTCGTGTCGTTTCCTCATCTTCTACTAATAAAATCTTTTTTTTCATTGTCGATTCCTCATTTCTGCTGTATTTCGTCAACATCATCATATTATCAATGGATGGTCATTTCATATCAACCGCTAAACTTTTTTAATTTCATCTACGTTTCATATTGCCACTGTAAATTAGCGGTGTCGACAGAAAGAACTAGAGAGGAGAAAAAAATATGAGAAGACAGTTTAGACTAAATGCTCTTTTAATTGGGGGGATACTTATACTGACCGGTTGCGGGATGACGAAGGAAAAAGTAGACCAAGAAAGGATAACGGAGCTAGAAAAAGAAGTAGCTGAAAATGGAAAGGCGGTTGAAATAGAAGAGGAAGATAAGGATAAAAGTAGATCTGAAATTCAACAGGTTGAAAATACTAAATACCAATCAATTGTATGGATTGGAGAAGCAGGAAAAAAAGAACACGGTACAGGGTTTTTGATCGGTAATAGTAAAATCCTGACGAATAGGCATGTCGTAGATTCTGTCGAGGAAAATAAGATAATTGTCCGTGTAAAAAATGATTCTGGTGAGACGATTGATTATAAAGTGAAAAAGGTCACGCCTTCTCCAATTGAAGAAATAGATTTGGCCATCATTGAAGTAAGTCCGACTGAGGATGGACAAACAATCAATGACAATCTTGAACATTTCGAGCTTGCTTCACTGGAGGACATAAAGAAAGTCAAAGTAGGAGATGCCGTCAACACAATCGGCTATCCAGGTGATAAGAAAGACGGAACATTATGGGATAGTAAAGGGAAAATTTTAATGTTTTTAGGCGAAAACTACCTAGCATATGATGCCTTCATTACACATGGCAATTCGGGATCTCCTTTATTTAATGAGGATGGTAAAGTTATTGGCTTATCGAATGCGAGCAATGATGGAGCCGACGGTGAGATTATGGGTTTCGGCTTTTTGCTGACAGACGAGATATATACATTTATTGAAAATAATAGATGATGTTCTTTTCAAGCTGCGCTTAGAGAGTAGGGGATTCATATAATAAATTAAATGTGATTGGATCGTATCTATCCCAATCACATTTAATTATTTGCAGGTGCCTCAAACCGGTCTCCGGGAACAGGAACGACTTTATCCCCATTTCTCACAACATACATACTATCTACACCTGTTCCTAGCTGGATGGCCATGATGCATCTACTCCGCCCGGCATCCACCTATTCTCATGATCCCTTTATGTTTTGTATGATAAAAGTTTATTCTGTCTTTTTCCTTAAGTCTTATTAAAAAAATGATCGAGCATCTATTCTGATTTTCCTTCTACCGTGACATCTTATCTTATTTTTAATTCTTCGCTCAGGTAAAATCGGTAAACTGCCAAGTGTCCTCCGATTCCAGCGTGCATCATAGGCTTTAGGTTCTTTTAATTCGACAAAGATGCCCAATCCCCCAAGTAATGATTGCACCTTGGGGAAACAATTGGAAACGAGACCCCTGCAATTTGTTGATAGCGTTCTACGTTGTCTGCGAGATAGGCAAACTCATTGTCAGTAATGAATTGTGTATCGGTTCGCGGGTAGGTGACAAGTTTTTTCTCATATAGGCCTTGTACTATCTTTAGTACATTGGCAGGACTGTATCTCCATCTCCTATTTGCAACGGCTTGAAGCGTCGAAAGAGCATGTAATTTAGGTGATTTAGTACGCTTTTCTTTCTTCGTTACTGATTTTACAAACCCTTCATTTTTTTCCATGATGTTATGCTGTTCCAATAATTGAAGAACTTCCTCTTTTTTATCACTCTTAATTTTTGTCTTACCTATATACGTCCCATTTTTAGCCGTGAAATTCCCCATAATCTCATAAAATGGAGTAGAAACAAAATTTTCTATTTCTTTTTGGCGTTGGTAAATGAGATAAACTGTTGGAGATTGAACTCGTCCAATCGAAAGACTCTCATTGAATCCTTTTTGCTGCAATAGCAGGGTATAGAGCCGACTTCCATTCATACCAACAAGCCAGTCGCTAATTTGTCGGGTTTTTGCTTCGTAATAGAGTAACAAATCTTTTTTGTTATCCTGTAGGTTATTGAACCCTTTTCGCACTTCATCAACTTCCAATGAGTTAATCCAGAGTCGCTTAATTTTCTTGTTTTTTGCACCGGTCATATTGTAAATAGAATAAAAAATATTAGAGCCTTCTCGATGTCAATGTCACATGCGTTAATAATCGTATCTGCAGAAAGCATTAACTTTTTCACAACATGAAACTGCGCACATTTTCCCTTTGCGACTTGAAATTCATAGCGCTCAGGCAAGATTGGCAAGCTGCCAAGCGTCCACCGATTCCAGCGTGAATCATAGGCTTTCGGTTCTTATAGTTCGACAAGATGTCCAACACCCCAAGGAATGATGGCACCTTGTAGAAATAGTTTACTGTTTGCCAGTTCAATATGTGTTTTCTGTCGACTTTTCACAGTGAAAGCATCTGCATATGCTTTGGCCTGTGATGGTTTTTCGGCGAGCAATAATACAAGTCCCATTTATGGGTCAACCTCCTTTAATTTATATTTTATTTGATATAGGTCTTGATTGACTTTTTTTTAGGTCAAACAAGTAGATCTTGAATAGCTTTACGCTATACAATACGAGGAATGTTTAGTGTCTTGAGATATGTTCACTTGGAAGAATTTGATTTTGAATATAGCTGATTTATCCTTATACTATTCCGTTTTACTGGAAATAAACAAAAAGAGATAGCAAAATTGCTATCTTTTATTTGCTTATTTTCCACAAGTATCCTTTTTTATGGAATAACTATAATAAAACCTCTGTCCTAAGAACTTTTGCTACCCATTAGCACATCAGTGATTTTGGAAGTCCTATTAAATGCCAATCTAAATTATAACAACACAAATAATATATGGAAAATTATTGCGTCTTTTCTCGCCTTATAGAATTAGGGAGCATTACGTCAATTTCTTTTTCTGAAAAGGTTTGTTCCTCCTCAGTCTTTAATGCCTGTTGAGCTTCCTTATAACTTTTAGCGTCAGTTCTTGGTGATTGAGAATAAACTTCTGCTGTGCGTTCTTGCAAGTTATTTCTACGTTTAATAATTTCTTCCCTCTCTAAAGACTCAAATTCAATTAAAAGCGAGACATAATCTTCCCTTATAACCCATAATTCATCGGCTGCTTTTTGGTGAGATTGAGCAATCTCAATTAGATCAAAGTTTTTAACGTATGCATTTAATATTAATAAAATTATTGAGAAAATAGCTCCTAATACCGCAATAATCACTTCATCATTTATTATTGTTGCTAAGAAGCTTCCTGTAGTTAATGCAGACAATATAATTTGCCAAACCTTTATTCTATTGTTCTTTTTTAGTAATCTATGCACTATCTTATTATGACAAGTGAATGTATACACTATTCTACCGTAAGCTTCTCTGATTTGTGATTCTAGCTTATATCCTTGACTATTAGGAATATCTTGTTCCATATATATCCCTCCATTTATTATTTGCGGAGTACCAATATTCTTTATCCTGATATTGGATTGCTTCTAAAGACAATTTATATGCCGAAGAAGCTTTCGATTGGAAGTTGCCAGACTTATAAACTCTTCTGTTGCTGCCAGGAGCTAACCAATAATCAGTTTCTTTATCTAGTTCTTTAAGATATTTAAAAAAATCTCTACTAATAAAATCATAATATAAGAATGACTTGTCTTTGTGTTGATATTCACTAATAAACTTATACGCTAATGTATCAACAAGAATACCACTGATAGGAACATTACAGTTATCTTTCCAAGCCCTCGCCATTCTGCACAATCTTTTCAAATTTTTATTTGTCAACAAATTACGATTTTTCATTGCTTCCATTTCAGCACGCGGATTTGTAGTTTTCCAGCTCCCACCGTTGTTAGAGTCAGGATAAGTGTAGCTTTTCCCATCTTTATTAATAAAAGCAGGAACAATCTCAAAGCTTATATAATCATCAAAATTAATTCCTATAACTTGTCCGTCTCCCTTTATATGGGAGGTAGCGTATGTTTTTTGTAGTGCCCTCTTTACATCCTGTAATAGAGCAGATTGTCCATTCCCAATATAATTATTGTATTTCTCATATATCTTATAAGGTAGATGAATTATAATATCGATATCGCTAGTCCATATTTCCGTTCCTCTTCCATATGATCCTACGTATAAGCTATATGAGGTTTCAGAGTCAAGATTTCTGTATTCCTGATTTATTCTCTTAGTAATTCTTTTATAGCGTTTTTGAATTTTACTTATAATATTATCACTCATTTTTAAATTGCTACAGAATGTAGAAAAATTGTTACTTACCGACACTGGATCTCGCTCCTTTGCACTATAGATGATTTTGGTGAATTGGATTGTCAACACTATTTCAAACAAATATTATAAGGTCTGTAATCGATATTC
>CANSAF010000032.1 GCA_947644645.1 uncultured Sporosarcina sp.
GGCTGTGGCATAAAGCTTTTGTTTTTTCGTTGTCTACTTGACAGGACGCAGTTCACAATGAGGGTTGGCTGTTGTGATTTATACTATTCCTAACGCAGATTTGATGAATTGTTAGAATAGTTTTGGTGCCTAGTACTAGTCTTCTAGGTCTGGAACTGGTTGTTCTATTTTAGGGAATGTTGCAGTAATCACCCCAAATTCTCCTTCTCTTTTATATTCCGTTTTAGTAGCATATTCAACAATGAAGGAATTAGAACTCAAACCATCTAGCGTATATTTAGCGCCTGGTTTAATTTTAATCGTAACACGTTGAATACCGACTCCAAATGTGTTTCCTTGCGACGGATCCCAAATAACACTTTCGATTTCATATTGTTCTCCTGGACTACTAATTGTAGGCTTCGTTCCTCCTAGTGCAGGTTTTTCTCCAATCTTAATCTTATTCTCGGATACTTGGAGTTTTGGAATCATTAACCCTACTTCCGTTGATTCTGTTTCATATCTTTCATCATCAACTATTTTTAGACGGAATTTATATTTTCTTCCTGGTTCCCATTGGTACTTAATAATCATTGCTGATGTTGGACCTACTTTTCTATCCAATAAATACTGCTCATCTAATTCTGTCCAATCATCATCAATCCTATATTCAATCTTCATATTGTCAGCATAAATATTATCATATTCCAACTTAACGTTTTTACCACCATCAACCAATGTCGCCTTCAATCCTGCTACTTCATATTTCTCAGCCTTTTCAACTTTATACGTGATGCCGTTTGTTAAGCTGGTAATGTCAGTACCAGTTAAAAATCCTGCGTCTTTACTTGCACCGGATTTACTTTCACTTGCTTGTGTATGCAGCTTACCATTTGATAAGACACCATAATATTTTCTTACTGAATCTTCCCCCACAATCGAAACGACATAGCGGTGATTATTTTCTAACCCCGTAATTTTCCGATCTTCTTCTTTAAGATTGGGAAGCTTTCCTTTACTTTCCTCATCAATTAACACTTTCTGCGGCGCAACCTTTTCAACTTTATATGTCACACCGTTTATTAAACCTGTAATTTCACCGTTTTCAGGTGAATTTTGCCCCTCTGCTTTTTCCGCAGCTTCTTTAGAGTCATAAGCAGTATCACTCAGCTTACCATTTTCAACAATCGCATAATATTTATTGTTTTTCAAAACTGTATAATGTTCTTTCGAAGATAAACCAGTAATAACATGACTTCCCGCTTGACCTAATGAACCTTCTGCTAGTATTACTTTTGTTGCTTTCGGAACTTTAAACGCGATTTCTTCTGAATCTATCTTTAGATCTGGTTGTGTTTTGTGAGTAAGTGTGAATTTGATTGTTACATTTTCGTGTTGGCCTTCGCAAGATCCACTGCACTCTACAGGATAAATCTTACCATCTTTTCCGATAGTTGAAGCTTCGCCTGTCTCTTTAATCGTCAAGTTATAATTTGAATTTTGGAACGCAAATTGAACGAATGCAAAAAGATCTCGATCATCTTCTTTAAGTTCAATTCCCTCTTTAATTTTGTCATCAAAGTCTTTTTTTACATCTTCTAATTCAGGCATATATTCTTTTTCCATCTTGATCACTAAATTCACTGATTGACCATTTGCAGTAATTGTCGCTCTCACTTCAGAGTTTGCCGAGTAGTTGGTAATTTTAGCGTTTTTCGTTCTGTCTCCTTCAAATATCTGTCCACCTTTAAGTGTTTGGAACGTTATCGTCGGTTCAATTTTCGTACCGTCCGGGAATTTTCCATCTTCACTTCCCACACCGTATTGATCCACCGCAGTAATTTTAGCTTCTCCTAAAATCCATTTAGTGCTTATTACATCAGCTTTTTGATCTTCATTTGATGGATAAGTAAGTAAATCTTCTTCAACTTCCAAACTCATCACTTTCGGCTTTTCTTTCGATACTGTAAGCTCCTGCGTCAATACTTCCCCAGTAGATTTAATTTTAACGTCAATATCCATTTTTAAGCTTGTCGCATTCCCATAGTAAAATTCTTCATTTGGATCAATAGAAATTTTACCATTTTCTAACTTAAGACCTGGCGTTTTCTCATCTTTTAATAACTCATACGCGTCGGTTGGTAATTTCACCTGAGCACCTTTATCATTAACAATCCCGATAACGATAACATCTCGCGCATATGCACCATTAGGATCTTCCTTAGCATCGTATAACGTACCAATTGGTGCTAACTCATAACCGATATACCCGCTGTCATCTTCAACTGTAAACTCAAATACTTGCCCACTTCCAGCAATTTCACGATCATTTTCATCATACAAACTAATCGTCACTCTTGCTTTTCCAACTGCGTTTGGTGCAATCATCACTTTCTTATTCTGATTTGTTATTTTAACAGCTTTATCGCTCGTACTTGCTTTTAATATATAACCGGATTCTTTTAATACAACATCAGATAATTCTTTGCTGTATTGATCAATAGCTGTTATATTATCAGTTGTAAATGTAATCGAATCCCAGCTTTTTCCCGCTACAAATTCATACTCTGGCTCTTCTCCTTCTTTCCACTTCCACGTTGCTGGTAGTGCCTTTTCCAATATCGTAATCGTCTCTGTCACCTTTTTATTCGTTGACGATACGCCTGTGATTTCTAGCTTACCTTCTTTAATATCGTCGGCACTAAATAAGAGAATGAATTTACCGTCTTTTTCTATAATCTCTTCGTGAATCACTGGATTTGTCGTCCACTTAATTCCGCTAACAGATCCTTTAATAATCTCCGAATCAACTATTGGTCTCCCAGATTTATCGAGTGCATGTATCACAATTTCCAAATTACTACCTGCCGTTACACGCTCTGGGACCTCTAATTTAAATGTATCAACACGCGAACCTTCTTCTACAGTAATGGCATACTCTGATTTCTTATTGCTTGCATGAGTCGTTAAAACGATTGTTGTTTTACCGATAGCTGGAAGGTCAGTGCCAGGATTTTCCAGCACCAATTTAAACAAACCATCTTCTATTTTAGAATTTTTAAATTCCTGAGCTATACCTACGATATTCGGATTCGTCGAAGTAATCGTAAATGCGCCTTTTAAATCAGCCTCGTTCTTAATCGGTGCACCAAACTGATCTTTCGCTTCAACAATTAAATAAAATTCCTCTTCCTCTAAATTTGTCGTTTCTTTAATAGGTTTATCTTTCGGACTAATCTCTTTTATATTCATCTCATAAACAGATGATTCTGTAGATACTTTAATCTCTTTAACTATTTTTGCATCGTCTTTTGAAAGCACTAAATTGACTATGCTACCTTCTGGAATTATTCCTGGGTTTACAGGTATAAATAGTTGGCCATCTTTCATTTCAATGTCTTTATTAACATCAACAATTCTGCCCGATACCTCGTATTCTAACTGAACATTTGTCATCTCTTCCCCATACTGATTCAACGCACGGTATCCAATGGAAACTTTATCGCCTGCCACACGTACTGCTGTGTCACCTAAAATTTCAATTGTTGTTACTTTCTCACCTTCAACGGTAAAGTTTTTCTTTAATGCATCCACTAATGGCAATGAGACTTCAACCGTGTGTGCACTACCTAATGTGTTTGATGTTGTCACTGTTGCAAAAGTACGATTTGTGTTCCAAACAATATCTTTTTTATTGATTATGTTACCATCAAGTCTAAACGTTGCAATATCCGTTTCTACAGCACGATTAAACTGCACTTCAAATGTTTTCGCATTGACTGGTGCCACATTTACAATTTCTAATGGTTTAAGCACTTCTTCCAACGCACCAATTTTCTTCTCTAAACGTTCAATTTGTAATGAATCTGCCTCGAATAAACGCGCCAATGCAATTAATGCTTTGGCTTGATCAATGTCGTCTTGATGCTTTTCCATAACGTCCATTGGTGTTGGTAATGCGTTTACTGCTGCTGTTGCTGCTTGTAAAGCTTCTTCTGCTGACAACGCTTTCGACTTCAAAGATGTAGTCAGCTGGTAATCACCTGTCGCAATTACTTTCACATAGTATAATTTATTCTTTTTCAACGGAATAGTTAAGGCTGGATTCGCCATTTCTTCTGTAAATCCGAATAACTCGCCCTTTTCTTTTGCAACATCATATAAATAAAGGGACATTTTTTTATTACTCGTTGTGCCTTTAAGTGTTAATTCACCATCTTCAGTTGGAACGATTGAATAATATCGACTATCTGAAGCCGTTCCTTTAATCACTTCATCCGTATAAATACGTGCATCGTCGCCGAAATCTTCAATTGCCGTTGTAAAATCCATTTTGTCTTTTTTACCATTGGCAAGTTCAATTTTCAACGTATGCTTTTGACCACTTAAATAACGTTGCTTCGGCTTTACTTTTACTGTTTTCGTATTATCATACGTGAGATTAACAGGAATATTTTTCCCGTTACTTTCAACAGTAATGTCTTTAATTTTATTTTTCGTTGCAATATCGGAAAAATTCACTTTCCATTCGCGATTCGTTTTTACATTTTTGGCTTCCTTGTGATCCGTCCACTCATCCGCCGCTTCGACTGCCGGTAAAATCGGCATCATTGCAATTATGAGTAGTAACGCTAGTAACGCTTTTAAGGTTCGTTTCACGTTTATCAACCCCACTTTATGTTCTTTTTCCATGTCTATAAGAAAACCTACAACAAAGGTCACTTCATTGTAGGCTTTCAACGACTTACAGTTGTATCTGGAATTTCATTTGAATTTTTTCTTTTAAAGGCTTTTGCATATATTTATCTTGAATACCATCTTCGATAAATAAATAATACGTAGCGCCTGCTTTATAACGATTTCCATCTTGTAAACGTATTTCTAGCGTCTGATCATTCGCACCGATTTGCCATCCAATCGGCATACCGTTACCATTTTCATCCATAATTGAAATATTGCTATGGTTGACCGTGTTAATATCAAATGCTTTACTGAACCTCACTGTCCACACTTTGTTTGGGGCAACACTCCATTTAGCTGGCATTTCTGTATAACCAACTTTCGGAAATTCAATTGCGCCTGATTGTGGTGAAACCGTAACTGTTAATGTCGCAACTTTACCAGTGTCGGTACTCGCAACAATGACCGTCGTCCCTCTAGCATGTGCTACCAACTTACCATCTACAATTTCGACAATCGAGTCATCAGTAGATGTCCAAGTTAATGTTTTATTTGTCGCATTTGATGGCGTAAATGTTGGCAAGACCACTTTCTCTTCCCCAACAACCATATTCAATGCTCTCGGTTGGAATTCAATCTTTTCAACTGGAATTTCAGTCAAGATTTGTTCTTCAACCTTAAATTTATTCGTTTTAATTTTTGTAATTGGATCTGTATAAACGTTAGAATTTAAAGGGTCTAAACGTTTTTCAGTCAATGCTCCTGTACTTAAATTCCGAATAACATACTCGTAGTAATACTCACCTTTCGGTAAAGTTTGTGTGAGTGTCCACACATTATTGTTTTGCTTTCGCATTGGAATTTCAACATAATCATTAAAACTACCACGAACAGCTACATAATGCGTTTCAGCGTCATACTCTAATAAGCCGTTATCGTCATAACTACTATAAGAAAATGTTACTTCATGATCTTTAATAAACGGACTTTCCAACGCATATTGATCGACTGTTAAATAACTAATTGGAGCACCTGTACTCGTCGTACCTCGATTATTATTTAATGGATCTGATGTCCACACACCGTTTACACGAAATGCATAATCGTATTTGCCAGGTGGCAATTCAACTTGTAATCTCCATTCATTTCCAGTACGTATAAGTGGAACATCATCCCAATCATTAAAACTACCAACGACTTGGACATCTTGAACAGATGCATCCCCTTCATATTTAAAGACAACTTGCCCACCTTGTACAAAAGGATATGCAATTTTTTTCATAACTTCATCAATACCCGATACAGGTTTAAAAATAGGCAATTGTGTCGTTGTGTCATAAGAATTTTGATCCCATTTCCATACAGTTCCATCATGATGGATTGCGAGTGTATAAGAATCGTCTTGTGAACCACCGCCACCAACTGCAAAGGCATTATTCACACCTTTAACTTGAATAGGTGTTGTACGTGATTCTTTCGTTCCTGACGTATTACGCCCCCATGCCCAAACGGTACCGTCTTCTTTAATAGCATTCGTATGATCACTACCTGCTGTAATCATTTTAACGCCACTAATTTTTTGGACAGTTACAGGGTGTAGTCGATCTTCACGTCCACCATCGCCGAGTTGACCGTATTTATTCGATCCCCATGCCCACACAGTTGTACGATTTTGTGCTAAAGCGACCGTATGATTATCTCCTGCAGCAATATCTAAAATACCTGTTAAACGATCAATTTTTTCTGGCGTGGGGTTAATATGTCTTGATTGCCCGTTTCCTAACTGACCAGACGTATTGCGTCCCCAACCATACACTTCACCATTTGCTGTTAAAGCGAGTGAGTGATTCGCACCAGCTGCAACCATGACAATATTCGAAAGCCCTGATACTAGCACTGGCGCTGTCTCTTGTGTCGTTTGACCATTTTGACCGAAATCACCAGCACCCCAAGCGTACACTTGACCTGAACTTGTCACTGCTAATGAATGAAATTCCCCTGCTGCAATCGATGTTGCAACTAATGGTGCATTATTTACATACACACGTTGTGGGTCGTCATTAAAGTCCATTTGATTCGTCGTTCCGATAAACGGAGTCGTATAACCAAGTTGACCATTTGAATTCCGTCCCCATGTCCATACATGCCCATTGCTATCGAGCGCAACAGTATGATCTCCTCCTGCTGCAATTGCTTTAATACCATCTAAACGTGAACCATCATCTCTTCGAATGGCGCTTGGATTATTTGTAGGCAACGAACTTGCTCTTACACCAAGTTGACCATATGTATGGTCTCCCCAGCTCCATACACTGCCGTCATTTTTTAAAACGACGAAGTGATTTTTACCGACATCGATTACTTTTTCTTGTGACACTGCACCATATGCGCCTACCGTTTGTGGAAACGGTAAGCTGATGAGTAGCATAAGCGCAATGATGAGTGAAAGTGGTTTTAAACGCGTGACCAAAGTCGCCACACCTCCTACTTTAATATTCGATTTCTACTTCTGCCAAAATCGTTACACGATATGTTTTGCCGTCATACGTACCTTGTAAAACGATTTCTTTTGTTTGTTCTGCTGTTACATCAACGATATATAAAATATTGTTTTTCAGTAATACTTCTGATTGATTGCCGAATACTTTCGGATTCATCACTTTCCAGTCCACTTGTGAAGGCGCTTGGTCGAGTGTTAATTTAACCCCGATTTCTTCCCACACTTTAGAAGATTGCGCTAGCATTTCTGGGTAGTACCATTCTTGAATCAACTGCCCGCCTTCTCCGACTGGAGGGTCCAAATCTTCAACGGTTATCGTACCGTTTCCGACTTTCTCAGGCATTTCTTTATTGCGCATTTTCTTCAATGTTAAGTGATTTGGTTCATCAATCTTAATCCGTTCAATTTCCGTACTATTCGTCAATGTTAAATGTGCGTCTGTATGTTCAATCGTCACATCACTAAATGCGCCAACTAAATTAATATCTGCATCTGTTTTCACTAACAATGAAGGTTTTGATTCGACACTGACAACACGTTTCATCTCTTCCCCATTTAACACAATGTCATTAAACGATTCGAAGTTAAATAAGTGGAGTGAACCATTTGTCACGTCAGTGCTGCCATTAACGACAACATTTTCCAAAATCATAAAGCTATCTGCGTCCCCTGTTGCGACGAGATCTCTTTCCACTGTCGTATTCTTCAATCGAACAGTCGATGCAGCGCCATTAATTGTTACTTGACCGAGGAAACCATTCCCCTCTCCGTCAATCGTTACGCCACGCTCAATTGTCACATCTTCTGTTATTGCAGCTGTCAACTTTACTGTTTTAATTGCAGGATTACGAAGTGCCATTTCAAGCTGTTCGTTATTCGCAACTTCGGCGACACTACCAAGTGAATAGACAATGCCTAATGTATCGAGTTCCGTAACTGGCATTTGACTTGCAATTGCTTGCAACATTTTTGGATCACTCATTAAATCGTAAACTGTCGTTCGTTGTCCAAAAATTTTATCTGGCTTGGCAATATAATCATTCACTTTAAAACCATCAACTGGATTTAACACACGCACTTTAAAATTACGTGTTGATAATAATTTTCCATATTTGTCAAAAGCTCTTAAGTTGAAATTTTTTGCAGAACCTTCACAATTATTCTCAGTTTCACAAACAAGCGCTTCAAGTCCCGCTTGTCCGATTGAAAAGCCTTTTACCGCTGTATTGTATGCTAAATCACGCGCATACTGTTCCTCATCATTCACTGATACTTTTAATCTCGATGTATCTGGATCCGCAAACACATCCATATTCGTCATTGAATGACTCTCAATATCTGGATCGACTAACCCTTTATATCGGTGAATCGTCTCAATTCCTGTTAAATACATTTTAGGGACATGCACATAGACATCTCTATAGCTATTGTTTTTCAAAATATTGCGGTTAACAACTTCTGCCGATGATTTGATAAACACTGACTCGAATCCTGGCAACACTTCATACAATTTAAAAGGAAATCGATACGTTTTCGTTTGATCAAAATGTAAATTCGCACTTCGTTCAATGACCAATTCATAATCTAAATTCGGGTCCATTAAATTTAAGTACTCGATATTTTTAAACGAAATCATAACCGTATCTTCTTCTATTTGAATCGGTTTCAAAATGTTTATCTTCTCGTCTCCATGTTGAACATAAACATTCTCGCCCATCACAATATCAGAGATTAATAGTTTCTTATTTGGAATTGTAATCTTCATACGTTTCATGCCGTCAATTCCATTAAATTGAACACCTGGATCTTTTTCAAATGTATATTCTAACGGTGGGTGCTCAGCAGCATGCGTCACTGGATCATTCGATAAAAATAAAATAACTGCTAATAAAAAAACGAATGGGTACTTCCCTAGCAGTTGCAGTTGTTTCAAAATTAATCCCTCCTACTATAATTCTCCGTTTCTTCACGATTTCTTCTAAAAAAATAAATACGTCTCCTACTTATTTATCGGCAAGTTTTTTTATTAATAAAGGATTTTTGTTAATTGTTTAGAAACAGTTTCCTATCTATTCCCCAACTTTTCTCCCTTTGTGTCCCTTGTCTTTATTTTAAAAATCCGCGTTGATCCCGTACCGGATAATCTTTTTCTCGTAAATTTTTATAAACTTCTTCAACTTCATTGGCCCGTTCTACTTCACCTTGTCTCTTTAAAAATTCGATATAGCCTAAATGCTTTCCTTGGTCGAATGGATCATTTTTGAGTGCTATCGCGAAATATTGATCTGCAAGCTTCATATCGCCTTCTATTTCATACAATTCCGCCAATCGATAAAGTGCATAGGAATGATTCGGCGTATAACGTAAACCTTCTTCCAAAGAAGAAATTGTTGGATTGACTAAACGGTATTCCATCGCATACGGATTATATTGAATAGCAGTATCCACATCACCATTCGCAAACTTTGCACTCGCTTGTTGAAAACGCCAACTAAATAAGCTGACACTTAAAAACAAAATGATTACGATACTTAGCGATATCACTT
This sequence comes from uncultured Sporosarcina sp., assembly GCA_947644645.1. Classification (GTDB taxonomy): domain Bacteria; phylum Bacillota; class Bacilli; order Bacillales_A; family Planococcaceae; genus Sporosarcina. The sequence goes on from CANSAF010000032.1 coordinate 9,706, forward strand.
TCCCAATACGCATCCATTTGGCAGACAAATTGAACGTCCATTCCGGCATATTAAATTCCATGCCAAATAATATTATGAGTAAAAATCCTATCAATGTAAAAGAAAGCGTAAAATCCACAAGACTATGTAATAAAATCGCCATTGTCGGGACAATCCATAAAGTCTTTATGCGCCACATTCTCCAAAGAAAGAAAACCATTAACGCCAATATCAGCAGTAATCCAACAATCCCAACTTCAACCAAAACAGTCATCAATGAACTATGTAAAGCATGGCTAATATACGGTGCTGATTGCAATTGATACATCAGTTCACGCCAAGCATTTCCGCCCACCCCTATCAATAAAAATCGGTCAGACGCTTGCCATACATCTTGCCAATAAATCATTCGATCTGTAAATGAGCCGCCACTCATAGATAAACGTGTTTGTAGAGCGCTTGGCAATATTTTAAACAATCCCCCTTTAAAATAGAGATCGAGTGCAGCTAGAAATGCCAATCCGAGCGACACCATACCGATGGGGATTTTCATTAATCTTTCGGGTATCGGAATCGTCCATTTTGTCAATCCCCAAGCGAGTCCACCACTCACACCAATTAATAAAAGGACAATGAATAGATTTCCCTGAATAAACAACTCCGCTTGCCCTACAAAAAGAAATGCGATGAGCAATACGCTTCCACTTACTACCAAATAGCGCCATTGCTCCATTCTCGGTAAAAGCATGAGCATAACGAATAAACAAATCCCAAACACAAGCCAAGCCGCACGGGATTCCGTTAATAATAAAAATACGGCATGTGGAAGTAATGGAAATAGATTGATGAAACGCTGTGATTCTCTTTCGTTTCGCAACATATTTATACTATGTATAAAGAATAAAACGAGTACTAATAATGCAAATGCGTTTGGATAATGAATAAATGAGCCTAATCGAGCAGTTGAGCCTGACAGCCCTTCAACTAAATGTAACCAAAACTCTTTCGGCTGATAAAATCCACTTATGCCAACCATCGTACTTATAATGACTACATAACTGAATATAAGTAAACTTTGATTCAAATGATTACGCCGCTCTTTTACAGATGCAACTGACAATAGTAAAAACCAAAAAGCAGCATATGCAGCCATATCAAACACGCGTAAAATTGAGCCATTGAAAGATTCATATGTTCCCAATAAAATCGGTCCCAAATAAACAATCGGCAATACGCCACAAATCAGCATCGATACCGAAACTCTTTTCTGTTGCAATAAAAAATAAACAAGTAAACCAAGTGTAACAATACTTAAAAATAATGCTGTTGCCGGCTGTCCTTCCAAAGATAAATGACCACCATTTAAAAATAGACCGCTTAAAAATATTGCGATAAATAACCGAAGAACCATTCTCTCCCTCCTCTTTTCTTCTACAAGCATATAAAAAGGCGTTCAGAGAAGTTTCCGAACCGCCTTTTTAATCCATAAAACATCATTTGTTAGAAGCGTTCGTATATCTAGGATCGATGCTTTACTTAATCTTAAATGTTTTAGTTTCTTTGTTTTTCAATGAAATTCCTTTTGTAGATTTTACATCTGAAGTCATTTGTAAAGTATAAGTTTCACCCGATTGATATCCAGCAGTAGGTGCATGAACTTCTACCTTATTGTCCTTCGTTGTAAACGTAAGCCCTTCTACTTTCTGACCATTCTTATCCAGTACGTAAATTGAATTTCCTGAAACGGATAACTATACCCATTTTTATTATAACCCTACCAATTATAACGAAATTTCTAACTGTTTACTAGTTACTTTTGCCAATGACTATCGTCTACCTTTCAAGTCAATTATCACGGAAAATCCTATGATTAGTAAGTTGTATAAAGAAGCAATTCTAATAGGCAAGCATTTGAATTTCTTGGTTTTACTCTTAGACATAACAACTATTCTAATAGTTGAATAGCAATTCATGCATCTAACAACTATACTTGATATAAATACATTTAAAAGGAGTCTGTTATGACAGATTGAGTCAAGTTTTTGTGGGAATTAATTTTGAAAGGGAAATTCCCTTCAAAATAAAGTTGCCGTTTTCCTTTTATTATAACGAATTGGCGTGCGTGTTGATTTCCGTTCCGAGCGGACGCGTTCGGTGGGGTGCGCGGTAAGCCTCCTCGTCGCCAAAACCGGGCTCCTGTGGGGTCTTACCTGTCGCACTACTCCCACCCGAGTCGCCGCTCTGCACTTCAATCAACGAATCTTTTCTTTTATAAAGAATTGTAATAAGCTGATCCAATGAACACTTAAAAATGTAAATTAAGTTCACTAAATAAGCCACTGAAAATCAAGTGGTTTTCAAAAAATATAATAAATTAAAAGCCTTGAAGTCCTTTTAACGCCTGATAGACTGGTTTACCTGTAGCCTGTTGTAAATAAGAAATATTGTTTCTTACAGCTTCTCCTACGCAACTTGTTAGACGCTCATTATAAAACTTTGGTGGTTTATTTTTCGATGAATCTTCGATTTTCTGTGTCATTGATCGACTAATCCATCATTCACATTTAATTGTGTTTAATGGCGAAAGTCATCGCTATAAAGAATCAATTATTCAAAGGTAATTTTACGGTTGGCAAGTGGAACATTTTTGATTGCCGTTTAATGCATTTTATACTTGCCAAATACAGGGATAGCGGTCCTTACACTTACAAGTATACGGTGAAAATGTACACAACTGAGCCATTAAAAACTGATGCATACTTACCCGATAAGACTTGGACAATTACTTTCAATAGTGAAGTAGATGCGCATACAGTTTCTGAAGATACCATTTATGTAATCGATGAAAATAGCCATAAAGTAGAAGGTCTTACTTTTACGACAAAAGATAAAAAAGTAGAAGTACATGCGCCTACTTTAGGATATGATCGCGGAAAAACCTATACATTACATGTTACGCCTGCTGTTCAATCCTCGAATGGCATCGCATTAAAACAAGAAAGCACTAAAGTCTTTACAATTCAGTAACTAAAAATTTGTCAAAGTTTATTTTCTACTCAAGCATTAGTTCAAATAGTGAACTCAAATTAGTGAGTAGAATGCGAATGACTTTCCAAAGAACTACAACGGTTTTCTGTAAACTTGAATTACCAAATAGCCGTATTACGTTGCGTAATACGGCTATTCCAATCATATCTCCTAAACATTTTGCATTAAAGTATATATTGTTTTATCAAAAATAAACAAAAACGTAACTTTGATATAAAAAAGTGAAGTGCTCTGAAAATGTAATTTACCTTTTAAGGAACACTCCGTCTGCTTATTTTTCAATTATTTAATAAAAAACTCCTTCATTTCTGCCGCTTTTAATACTTTACTTTCCTTGGAAACGACTTGCTTCGTGACATGTAATGTATAATTTTTGCCAGTTTCATAACCATCTGTTGGCGCTGACACAAATACTTTGTCTCCTTCTACCTGATAAGAAAGCCCTTCGACTTTCACGCCTTTTTTATCCACGACGTAAATGGAATCTGAAGTGACAGAAGTTGGATCAACGTCTTTACTAAATGTAATTGTCCACTGCTTGTTCGCGTCATAAGACGGGCCTTCCGGCTGTTCTGGTTGCGCTGGATTTTCTACACTTAAGTTGTCGTAAAGTCTCGCATCTGTATAACCATCGTAATTCCAACTACCCTGACGCTCAAATGTTAACACATATTCATTTGAAGCAACCGTTTTATTCAAATAATCTATTGCTATTCGCTCACCAGTTTTAATGTCGTACAAGACGAAGTAAATGTCCTCAACACTACTGCCGTATACCAAGATGTAATGATTATTAATCGCTGTATATTCATAAGCATTAGGCAATTTATACAAAACTTCATCATACTGATTTTTAACGATATTTTGGTAATTTTCTTCGACATAATACAGACTATCAGTTAATACACCATAACCTGCATTCCCGCTTGTCAATACTTCTTCTCCAGTCAATTGAAAAGTAGATATATCATATTCTAGGCGAATTGTATTCTGGTCTGTAATGATAATTTTATCATCAAAATGATAATTTGAAAAATAGCCTGTATATCCTTCAAGCGTATAATAAGTTTGGTCTACGATTTGACCATTTTCATTGATTTTTAAAAGTCCTATAAGTTCTGTCTTATATGAAATTGGGCTAGAATATTCAGCGGATACATAATAATAGCCGTCCACTTTAAATGCTCCCCATAAGTAATTAAAATCTGATGGTGATACACCAGGGAATTGGATATCATTTGTATTAACAACTAATTTATTCTTATATGACCCCAATACACGTTCTTTAATCGTCAACTCTCCCGTGAACCAGTCTCGATTGGCTTCGTATGATCGATTGAAAGATTCATTTGAAGTCATAGGCTCCAAATCTGTAGGGTTCAAAATGAAATTCTCATCCCTCTCTAGGGACATATCGATATAATTAACACTTAACACATCATCGATAAAATCAATAAATATCGGACCATTTTTAATCGGCAAGCTTTTGCTAGCTACTAGTTGGAAGTTATCATCATATAATTCAATCATTCCAGTTTTACTATTCGCAAGCGCAGTGTAATTGATATTATTAATCGTATACACCGCTAGATCTGTCGCCTTTTTATGAGTCTTTTGTAAAACATCACCCTTCTCATTCACTGTCATCAAGTCAAAAGCATAGACATTCCATCCCGCAAATTCAGTTTGCTCTGGGAAATAACTTGCTAATGTAGCCTCACCTTGCTTATTTACTGTAAAGTCATCCATTAACTGCCCATCAAACGAAAGATCCCATAGTAACTTTGTACTTGCTGCTTGAACGGGTGTGAACATGTTAAAAAATAAAACAATTGCTAAGAGAAAAGACGATGGTGCAAAATACTTTTTTCGCATAACTACACTCCTTTTATTATAATCCAATCAATTATACCGAAACTTCAATTACTTTACTAGTTATTTTTTACCAATGACGATTGTCACTAAAATCCCCGATTGTTTTCAATATATTGGAAAAGTCTGTTTTACAAATATCCAAGCGATTACACAATATCCACGTCCCGATTTCTCATATTACGTTCCATTAAATGAACAAATTTTTGCTGATATAAGCGGAAATATTTAAGGGTATGATCCGTTTGAGATTAAAAAGTAGGTACTGATACCTATGCATTATCTCATCTTTCAAATGTGTTCGCATTAAAATTCAGTAACCCAAAGTACAAATACAGCTGACATTCTCCTCTTATCATCTATACTTGTAATAGGTAATTTGATATACTATGAAGTGATTATTATAGATTGGAAGTGATGATTTGTACTTAGAGATTAAAAATAGCATTGGTAAAAATATCGTTACGTTTTTGCTATGTATGATATTAATCATCTTTATGTCTCCGAATGTTGATGCGAAAAGTCCGGAATCAGAAGTAGAATTTTTGATCAAATATGATGAATCCGTACGTACTTTATCAAATGTGGATCTTTTAGAAGATGTAATGTCTCGAGAAAAAATAACTGAAAACGTTGAACGTATTATATTTTCAACGACTGAAGATATCGCTGATCTTCAAAAAAAGTTAGAAATGGATGATGCTATTGCAGTTGTCGAACCAAATGTAGAGCGTCAATTATTTTCAAAACCGAATGACCCTTATTATTCTTTGCAATGGTGGGTTCCTCATATTCAAACTGAAGCGAGTTGGTCTTTTTCAACACAACAAAAGAAAGATATCGTTGTCGCAGTAATTGACTCGGGAATTGATAGCAACCACGAAGACTTGCGTGGAAAAATTGCTGCTGGTGGCTATAACTTTTACCACAACAATACGAACACGACAGACTATGATGGTCACGGGACTAATATCGCAGGGGTTATCGCTGCAAATTCAAATAATAATATCGGGATTACGGGTGTTACAGGCTCTTTTAACATAAAAATATTACCGATAAAAATTAGTCATACCGATGGAAAAAGCACGGTATCAGACCTCATACGCGCGATGGATTATGCCATTTCACAAAATGTCGATGTCATCAATCTAAGTCTCGGGGGCGCAGGTTCATCAAGGCTTGAAAATGAAGCCATGCAGCGCGCTATCCAAGCAGGAATTCCTGTCGTAGCTGCCGCTGGAAACGATGCACTTCTTGGAAATCCAATTAATTATCCAGCTTCTTACAATAATGTTTTATCCATCAGCGCTGTAGATCGTTACAATAATCGCGCAAGATTTTCTAGCTACAACAAATACGTTGATTTAACTGCACCTGGAGAAGATATATATACGATTGCTCCTTATAACCAATATACACAAGTAAATGGTACTTCTTATTCTGCTCCAATCGTTGCGGGAACAGTCGCGATGATGAAAGCAGTTCAACCAGATCTTACGGTATCTAACATCACCAATATTCTCCAGCAAACAGCTACAGATATTGGACCACCTGGTAAGGATATTTACTTTGGTTCCGGTTTAGTAAATATTGAAGAAAGTTTAAAAAATGTTGCTTCCGATGACTTAGTGAAAGTACAAGGTGTCGAACTGAATACAAATGCCATTCACTTAAATTTAGACACGGAAAAACGCACTGCCTCTTCAATTCAACCAATCAACCACGAAGATTTGTTACAACACCGAAGTCGAAGTTCAATTGAATTTGAACGTGAACCGAATAATGACTATTGGCAAGCCAATTCATTTTCGCCTGGCAATAGCATTGTCGGATCTATTACCAATCGGTCTTATGATTTAGATTATTTTAAGTTTACTTTGGACACAGATGGAAGATTTTCTTTACTCGGTTCATGGATAGAAAGTTATTTTGTTTCCCAACAAGATAATCACTATTTAACAATCGGTCTTTTCGATCAACAGGATAATCTTATCCAATTTGCAAGATTAACAGATAATGATTATCAATTTTTGTCCAGGGATTTGGAAAAAGGAATTTATTATTTAGTCGTTTTCCAAGCTTCACCTTATGAATATTTATTTGTAAATGAAGAATACATGCTGACGACACTTTTCACGCCAAACAAAGCACCAGAGCCGGAGCAACAACCAGAAATGCTCTTTGAACGCATCTTTATGGAAGCGGGAGAATCTGAACAATTTATCGATTATTTGCCAAAAGGAACTGTCGTCCAATCCACAGTCCCAACCGTTGCAACCGTCGATGAAAATGGAACAGTCCATGCAATCGGACACGGAGAAACTACAATTCATGTGACGATTCACGACGTTCGTTATGAAGCGATTGTAAAAGTAACCAAGCAAACGACTGAAGCTACTTCAGCACTCTTTGAAACCGTTTTACCCGTTGATGCGACTAATAAAAAAGTACGATGGTCTTCATCTAATCCAAACATTGCCATCGTGGATGAACATGGGATCATTACGGCAAAAGGCGCTGGTGAAACGTTTATTACAGTCACAACAGAAGAAGGAAACTATACAAGTCGTGCAAAAATTACTGTCGAAGATTCTTCTGAATTTGAAGGCGATTTCCCTAAAATGACAGTCGCACCAAACAAAGTATTTACAATCACCTTCAATAAGCCATTAATTGAAGGTCATGATTATAGCAATGTCGTGAAAATAATGCATGATTTTAATGAGCAGGAGTTATTCATAAAATTTACGGCTATTGTAAATCCTGCTAATCCGAACCAATTACTCGTTTCACCAAATACAGTTTGGGACAAAGGCATCCATTATTTCTCTCTCTCAAAAGAGCTACCAAATGCTGACGGCCAAACTTTAAACAAAGAAGTGAAGATGCAATTTGATGTGCGGTAAAGTAATATTTATTTAAAAAGCACATTTAAAAATCCAGTTCATTCAACTTCGAATGAACTGGACTTTTCCACATATTCTCAAATCACTATTGTTTAAAACTATTTATCTTTTCAATCAATTCCTCGCCTGACAAATTGCTGTTCATATTGATGCGATGTAATCGATAAGGCGAAGTTGTATTTGTATTGATGCCTGGATCGACAAGCGTAGCAGTTTGGAAACCTACTTTTTGTACGATTTCTTCAACCTCTTCTGACCATGTACCGTAAGGATTGGAATTTCTCGATTCAAATCAACCATCACCTTTTTACTTTCTACCATTTCCATCCCTTTTACATCATTGTCCTTTACTTCAATGACATCCTTTTGATTTGAAAACAATACAATTACAAAGACACTCTATCCAACCCCGACAAGCGCGATCAAATTTCTTTCCAAATTGATCACCTTTCACTCTAATATTTATTGAATAAATCTTATTGACTGTACTACTTTTTACCCCACTATTATTTTACCACGACTCAATATACAAAATGCACGAACCTTTTTCATTTTATGGAAGTATATCTCTCCACCACCTACTTTAGCAGAGTGTTAAATAAACCGGGAATTTTTTCATTACATAGTTAAAAGACAGATGAGGTGTCGTCACTATAAAAATCACAATGGATATGAGTAAAGATGCTTATCTGATTGCCCAAAAGATTTATTCAGGGCAAATCACATTTAATAATGATGTTGATCAAAACACAGTTACATCGGACACAGTCTATATTCTAAATCGTAATGGCGAAAAAGTAGACGGCATCACGTTCAAAACTAAGAACGATCAAGTAGAAGTCTATGCGCCAGAAAAAGGCTATACATCCGGTGAAGCTTACACTTTACACATTACGGATAATGTTCAATCCGTAAAAGGGGTAAGCTTGAAAGAAGCTAAGATGAAAAAGTTTACAATCAAATAGCTTCTCAAACCTTCCATTCATACAATCTTGTTATTTATGAGCGGCAAATGAAACGATACGTTAACAAACAGCCAACGATTTCTTTGCATCGTTGGCTGTTTTTCATATATATGTGAGTGACTTGGCGTTACCCAAAGAACACCAGGTTCCCTAAATTTTACATATAATTCCCTAAGGTCTCGTATTAATCACCTAAAGTAATGTGACTATTACCTAAAGCGCATCCCATTTTCCCCCTATTTAATTAACCATACTCCTTCACGCGACTTTCTTTGTTTTGCTCTTGGAGGAGATTCCTTTAAAATTCACCGTAAAAAAAGTTTAGGACAAACCTCACCTAAGAATTGAAAAAGCCAAAGAAATTTTACGAGCAGTAAAATTTCTCCAGCTTTATTGTTCAAGGATTAAAAATAAGAATTCTTTCTAGTACAAAAGATGATTAACTAGCTTACTGTAATATTTAAATGCTATTGCTGCCTATAGCCCAGCCAGGTGCCACCTTAACACTATTTAATACTAAATTTAGCTTTTAAGCCTTTACCTAACTTTTTCCCGTCTACTGATTTGACGCTATCTTCGATGATGATCCAGTAATCTTCACCAATATTAAAGCTGCCGTTATTTGTTAAAATAATGGAATCGGCCGCTGCTTTCGTGTCGATTTTTGGTTGAATAAAGTTTAGTTTATTATAATCTTTATCGACAATGTAGACGTTTGAGTTGTTTACTGTTTTTGCATCGACAGGCATACTTAATTTGATTGTCCAGTTATGTTGAGCCGAACTGTTTGTTAATGCATCGCCCCATGTTTGATAATTTTCGTAAGGGTTCGGTTTGGGAACAGTTACGTTAGTTGTTGCGATATGTGCGCCATCCTCTGTTGTAACTGTAATTATTACGGTACCTGGTGACTTCGCAGTTACGACGCCGTAATTGTTGACCGTTGCAACCTTATCATTGCTGCTAGACCAAGTTACATTTTTATTTGTAGCATCCATCGGAGAAATCGTTGGCATTAATCTTGATTCTTGTCCTTTTTCTAATGTTACATTTTCTTCATTTAAACTTACACCTGTAACATTTACAACCTTTTCCTGATAATCCAACTCAGCAAATCCATATTTACCATTTTCTTTAATAATAATAGACTCTTCTACATTGGTGACTACGTTCCGAACTTCACCATTTTCTTCATACCCGTCTTCTGTAAAATAACTTTCTTTAGGTATTTTTTCTGAACCTTTAACTGTATTTCCTTTGCGATCAATAACGCGCGCTGTATTTCCTTCGCGTACAACAGCTAGTCCATTCGCAAACCCTGAAGTATCATCAAATTGCGGCTTAAGCACTTCATTTCCATGAATATCCACAAAGCCCCATTTTCCATTTTTTGAAAAGGCTGCAACTCCGTCAGTAAATGCTTTTAACGCCTCATACTGAAATGGAATAATCGTTTCGCCTGCTTTATTAACAGCTCCCCATTTTCCATCTGCGTTCATCAAACTAGCTAATGCATTATCATTAAATACTTGATAGGATTTATAGATATCATAAACGTAATAATTATAAAACTTCGGACCTGACCAGAATGTGCCGTCTTTGTTTAGAAAAGTATAATAATATCCCTTTTTATCATTTGAATCTTCAAATAAAACAGGTGCCATTCCTTGATTAAAAGGAGCTGTATTAACGAACCCTAAGTCACCGTATAAAACCACATATTGATCATCATCTAAATCTGTATAATGATTACCTTTTCCCAACAGTCCTTCTGTCGGTAAATATGCTGAATCATCAAATGCTTGTCCGTATTGATTGAACACAAATCGTCCTGTCGGAGTATCTGCTGGTACAATAATATATCCATTATAAAAAGTAGAATTATGAAACTCTACATCAAAACCACAGTACTCTCTCTGATCAAATCCTAATGGTGTAGACTTATTATCTGGTGTAATGATATGATAACAGCGCATAAAATACCCATCCATATCTTCCAGCTTTTCAACTAAAGCCTTACCTTCTGAAAAGCTATGTGCGCCGTCATATTGAAAATCAATCACGACTTCTCCTGCCTCGTTGATATAACCCCATTTTCCGTTTTTCTTAACGGGTGCTAATCCTTCCGAAAAATATCTAGCATCATCATACTGTGGTGCGATGACTTCTTTGTAAATCATTTCTGCCGACTCCGCCGAAGCATTGAACGGACTGCTAGACATCACTAAAACTACTGCTAACAACATTGTCAAAAACCTTCGAAAACTACCCTTCACTACATATCCCTCCCATTTCTTTCTTCTTTTTCCATTACTTTTAGTATACCTACCGAGCAAAATAAAGTACAAGAAAATTCAATATTTCTTTTCTCATTAAAAGACTTTAATAAAATAATTTAAGGTTTTTCAATCAATTATCCTATTCATCACTTTATTCCTATAAAAAAGGATACCTTCAATACAAATCCCCGTTTACTGACAGTATCTCTTGAATCACTTTATACGAAATAACCGGGTAGAGGAGGTAGGCGTCGAGAAATCCAGATTGCTTAATTGCATCGACTATTAGTGAGTACTTCAACTACCTGTACTTACTCAGGATTTTCATTTCTAGACTCGTATCGCTCATCTGACAGTCTTAACTTGTTCGTGCGAGAAGATATTCAAGTACATAACCGACAACAAGACATCTAAGTGTTTATGATTTAGTAATTATAAAATCCCCTCATCAATATGTCACATTTCACTGATGAGGGGATTTTCTTATTTTACACTTATAATCGCTTGTTCGATTTGATTTTTTGTATGCTCAATACTCGAGACTTGCGTATTGAATACATTCGAATTATATTTATTTAATGTTAATTCATATGTTTTTTCACCGATCAATACAGTATAGCCTGCCGCGTTACGTAACTCTTCAGGAAGGCGATCTAATTTAATGATTACTCCCCAGCGATCTACAATTGTGTTATCTTGAATTTCATATGCTGTTCCTAATGAACTTAATACAGTACCTTTATTTCCCATTTCTAATTCATTTCCCTTCTCATCTTTAATAATTTGATTTTTTATCTTTTCTTGCGTAGATAATTTTTCCTTGTGGGGATTCTCGGATACTTGTTTACCAAATTCATTGTTAAACAAGCCGCTATCTCCACTTAACTCATTTTCTCTTTTCTCATCATCAACCTGATCAGTTGAGAATTTCCTATCCTTTTCTATGGATGTCCCACTAACAACGCTTGCTTTGTCAATTAAATCGATATTCTGATTATCTTCAGTTATATTTTTCTGTTTTTCTTTTACATTTTCTTCAGAAAAACTCAAACCTATATATACTATACTCCCGACTACAAATAAATACAAACTGGCTACGAATAAAAACCTTCTTCTTCTCATCTCAGCCATCCTTCCTTGTATAGCCGACAATCAACAAATCAATTCTTATTAATAAGCCCTTCTCCTACCTCTTCTTCAGTATGTTCAACACTAGAAACTTGACCATTATATACATTATCATTGTACTTATTAATTGTTAAGTCGTATACAACTTCTCCAATCGTAATTGTATAACTTTCCGCATCTTGCAACTCTTTGGGAAGCTGGTCATATTTTAACACTACTCCCCATGTATCTGTTATCGTATTATCTTGAATTTCAAAAGCTTCAGGTGGCAAAGTACTTAATGGAATTCCCTTTATTTGATCAGTAATATTTTCTTCAGACTTTTCATTTTCTGGTCTCTCATTTGAATTTAATTTTACAATGGCTACGATTAAAACAATAGCCATAGCAATGATTCCTAAAATCAATGCCAATTGTTTTCTCTTCATTTTCAATCCTTCTTTCTATGTAAACTGAACACTTTCTATTATTTTAACTGATTTATTATGATTTAGGAAGCAATATAAAAAAATAGGGTTGTTCCAAAAGTTAAACAGCTTTTGAAACAACCCTACTAGACTAGTTTTAAAACCATTATCTTATTAATAGGATATTATTCTATAATTTATTCAATACTTAAGACTTTAAATTCGTCTTCTACAGGGCCTTCTTCACTTCCATCAGAATCTTCTAATGAGATATCCCCGTTCCCATCAATCACTACTTTTCCCGGTTGAACATCTGCTTCAAAGCCTTGTCCGTGCAGTAATTGTAATGTCTTGTCCATTGTACCGTTACTAATCCCAGCTTTGGCTTCCAAATAAGTGTCTAACTCATAGATATCGCCTTCTGAAGACTTCACATGAGTAATTTTCACGTCTTTTAAGAACGCTAGTCCCGCACCTTTCATCTCCACATATGTTTCTGAATCTATAGCATATAATTTACCGTCTTTTTCAAGGACATAATCGGTAATTGTGAATGTTGCTGCTGAGATTTTAGAAACAGCGTTAGGTGCTACTGTAGAAATAACAAGAATTGTTGCAATTATGATTGCTTGTACAACTTTTTTCATCTTGAATCCACACCCCCAATAATATATTTTATTCTTTTATTATCATACACTGTTGTGATATTTTTTTCAATTTTATTCAGGTAAGTTCTAGCAATCTTATTCTATTTCACGTCATACTATTGAATAATTTATTTATATTTCTTTCGAATATTTATTGCAACTACTCGTAGTTATTCTTCATTTTATAACAAACATAGTTACCTATTATTTCTAAACACTAACTTTTCATCTCATCATCACTAGAAAATTGTCTCACTTTGAAGACATAAATCCAATAGGCGACAGTTACGTCAGATTTAAAGAAATCCTTCGATCAATATCAAATCATGTTTGTACATTAACATCTATTCAATAGAATAAAGTAAATATTGTTTCGCCTGTTCACTCCACTTTAACCGATATTGCCAATTATACTTCGTTTCTTTTAATTCTCCAGGATGATAAACATCAATTGCTTCATATGTATCTACTTCAACCCATTCATCTGAAACGATTCGAATTGCGTCCACTTCATACCGAACAATCTCTTCGGAAATGCCTCCGCGATATAATCGATCGACTAGCTTCTTTTGTGATTTATATAATGGACTATCTGGATAAAGAGCATTGTCGACAATTGAAAAATCCCCCGTATTAATCGCTTCCACTAAATCGTGACCATAAGTAATAATGTACTCAGTAATGAAATCTATTGACTGAGTTGTTTCACTTTCTGTAATCTCCACTGTTTCTGAGTCTGTAAAAATACTAAATAGTTCATTTTTCAAGCCTGTAATATACTCTTTATTTCCTTGTATATTTGTATTAGGTGAGATGATAGACAAGGCGGAAAATCCTAATATTAACACGCCTCCGAAAACAGTAAAATACGGCAAAACAACTTTAAACGATTTCATTGTACCTGTAGACATAAATATCCCACCAGCAGTTAATCCTAATAAAATGCTGAGTCCTACAATAATTAACCCCAACTTGATTAAATATACTTCTATTTTGATTCCCCCTTTCCCCTAAAGAAAGTCACTATGAAATGCTTCTCTTTTCAAATAGCTGATCTTATTTACTGTCGTTTGCTTTCCTCTTGCTGAATTAAGTAAATGTTTTTATGTTCTATTTCCGATAACAAGTCATTTGTATAATTAGGGTTGGGCGTGTACCAAGACTGCTTGCTGAAATAGCCCTGTAAATCTTCCGCACCAAAAATGAAACCATGTCTAGCATATATTTCATTTCGCGCCAAACGTAAATCCGCTTTACTTAATCCATTTATATCTTCTATTACTAAATATTCTTTTGCACTGTTAGCCAATAAATATACTGGATGATCTTCTACATTTTTTTCGCGTTTAAATTCTAATGACGGTGGCAAATCAACTGCATAAACTACAAATGAAAGCGATAGTGATAAAGCAGCAATAATCGAACCTACTGACCATGAAAAGGTTGTCGACCGTTGCGTGTTTAGTTGAAGTTCTTTTTTCATAATATAAGAAATTCTCTTCTCAATTGTAGGATGCGTCGCAAAAAGTGCTGCGAAAGCTTGTTTGCCATTAAAATGTTGTGCGGCATTCATTGTATATCTTGGGTCAAAATAAGTATCCTCTTCCAATTTTCTTAACGCCCTGATCATTTTTTGTGGACTTGTCAATCTAGCTGCCAATAAATCTGCTTGATACTCACGCCTTCTTGAGTATGCTTTACTTACTAGATTAGCAAAAAAGAAAGCAGTGATTCGGGCGAGTGATTCAAAAAATATATAAATAGTAATTATCCATCTTGTATCATGTTTTGCAACAAAAATAAGCATCCAACGCATAATTGTTAATGGAAATAAAATGAGTGAAATAAGTAAATTTAAATATGAATGAATTAAAGTTTGAGTTACCATATCTCCATTCATAATATGAGAAACCTCATGTGCGATAACAGCTTCAATCTCATCATCACTCATCGTCTCAAGTAATTTTGTAGAGAATGCTATTAGGCTACTGCGACGTGAGCGCCCTGTTGCGAAAGCATTGGCCTCTTCACTTTTATATACTGCAACTTGAGGCATCTTCTTCATTCCTACTCGTTCGCAAATTCGATAAGTCATTTGTAAATAGTACTCATAAAAAGGATCGATATTTTCATTTGGCTTCAGTACAAATAGGTTATATTGCTTTTTCGCCCTCCAACGAGAGGTCAGAAGCCCCAATGTCGGTAAAGTAAATGAATACGAAATGAAAAGAACAATGAGTAAGATTTCTCCTACTTCACTTTCTCCTACCCATACAAACAAATAAAGCGGTATGAAAATCGACATATTTATAAGAAACATCCAGAGAAAGCGTCTACCCAAATTCACTTTAATCTTCAACCCTAACTTCCCTCCAATACGCCGATTTAAGTATTCAGACAAATGTAGTTAATAACTTTCTATTCCGATAAAATCCTTTCGTTTATTATACGCTATATAGGACATTTTTCATAGTAACATCGGGTGAAGGTGCATAAACTCGGTTCAATCAGATCAATAAATAACTATTATTAAAAATATGCTAATAAGAAACGAACAAAATTAATAGGTGAATTGATGAAATTACAAAAAGAAACGGCCAATCACATAAAATTGAAGCAGTATTCAACAGAATTGCTAATCTCAATACTTCCTTTGGATGAACGATACTTGGATTCAAACTACCAATGTGACAAATGTTAATAGCTGTCGATTGACACTCTTTACATCCAGTGCCATCACCACAAAATACTCCTAATCTAATTCACCTAGAAACTGCTTCTCCTTCATCAGTCGCAATAACACAATATCCATACAATTTCATGAAAATAATTCTGTTTTAAAGATTGGAGTTATATTTGCATTATTTACCAAAACATTACCTAAAATTTGAATTACTTAACTGTTCACGTTCTATGTCAATTAAACGAAGAGATAAATCTGTGTAGATCTGTTTCTCATCTTGTATTTCAATACTTGTGAACCTTTTGATTGAAGGTAGCACGTGAACAGCAGATTCATTCGTTGCGATACTTGTGGGTAATGAAGATAATTCGGCCATTATAACTCCTCCTAACTGATGCCTATACTTTTCATTATACTGTACCCTTAGTGAGCTTACTAAAGGTCCATCCTAGTATTTTCACCTAGTACCTGATTGCAAAATATTTGAAGCAACATTCCAATCGACCGAAGCCACCTTCTACTAAACCAAAACAATCTTGGAGGACTTTTTTGAAAAACCATGCAGATGTAACATGGGCAGCAGATTTTTTCACAATACCTACTTTCACGATAAAAATATTGCATGTACTTGTCATCATTCACCATAAGTCTAGAAAAATCGTTTATTTTAATGTGACAACAATCCATTATTCAGGTCTAACAAATTTCAACATTTCTTGAAACCTTCAAGCATTCAGTCTAAAAGAACTGCATATAAATCACCTTGGCAAAACGCTTACACTGAAAGAGTAATAGGTACGATAAAGCATGAATGTACTGATCATCTAATTCCGATTAATAGGAAGCACATTCACAATAATTTATCCGATTACATTCATAACTATTACAATATGCATCGACCACATCAAGGACTTGATGGACAAACACCAATTCCTACACCTACACATTTACCTATCAAGGTAGAAAATGTGAAACTGAAGGCTACTCCAGTAATGAATGGAATTTATCATACATACGAACGGGTTGCTTAATCTTTTGCAAGTGAACGGATTTCAAGTAAGCCTCTAAAAAAAATTACTAGGAATAGTTTTTTTGTCATACCTATTTTTAGATTTGAATTAATCAACTTAGATTTTTAAAATCTCTTCCTACTATTTCACTTCCATTTCAATGCAAAAAAAGAAATCCATTCAAAGGATTTCTTTGAAAAATCTCCTCGGATGGACTTTTTGAAATGGACACTTGTATTTATTCTTCAGGATTATAATATATGGTTGAAAATGAAGTTGTTACGATTACAGCATCTTCTATTACTACTTGGAGAGACATTCTTACAATTTGCTTTAATTGGTTAGAGTGGCTATAATATCAAAACCACTACATAAATGTTCTCATGCTAAAACGGATCATTGCGAATATAATCGCAATGATAATAAGAACTGAAAAGATGGTAAACTTTGCTTTTTCTTCTTTTAAAAGACCTGCTTCAATCAACTTACATTTACGTTCTTCCTCTTCGTGAAACTCTACAAGTTCTTCCTCAATTTGTTTATTTGCTTCACGCTCAGTTTCTAATGCCATTTCTTCATCTTCTGTCATTTCCAGCGGCGGTGCTATGTAACTGTAATAATCAGCTCTTAACTTTGCAACTGTTTCCTCGACGCCTACGACCGAAGGATTCGGGACAACCTTTCGAACGAAAATCTTTCCGCTTTTATCAAGTACAATATTAATCGATATACTCATATAAGGAGATTTTCGAATTCTTTCTATCGTTTTCGCAAACAGCGTGCGTAGCCTTTTTGGTTACGAACGTGTCGCACGATGATTATGTGCGACTATTATCGATGCAGAATTAGACAGGATAGCCGTTTTCATCACTTCTCTTGGATGAACGATACTTGCATTCAAGCTGCCAATATGACAAATATTAATTGCTGTCGGCTCATTCTTCACATTCAAACACATTACGACAAAATACTCCCTGTCCAACTCTCCTAGGAATTGTTTGAACAAGTTGTAGCCATCTTCTGAACTTACGAGCAAGTTGCTTAATCTTTAGCAATTGAATAGATTTTGGGTGAGCCTTTTTTAAAATTTGCCTGGAACAGGCTTTTTTGTCATGTCTATTTTTAGATCCGCATCAATGACCTCGCCCCCCCCATGATTTCTTTCCAACCATTTACCTAACATTCCAATGCAAAAAAAGAAGCCCATCCAAGGGATTTCTTTGAAAAATCTCCTCGGATGGACTTTTTGAAGAGGACGGGTCAGTTCATTATTAAGAGAATTAAAATCATTTAGGAGTTCTCATCACATTTTAATATATTATTTTAAGAAAGACATGATTATTGGACCTAATTTTATAAAAGCAAATAAGACAATCACAAAAACTATTGATAAAAAAAATTTTATATTACCTCTTTTTTTATTATGCGGATTCTCATTGCTTTCTTCATTTTCTAGATATTCTATTAACTCCTGTTCAATTTTTTCATTGACTTTCTTCATTGTTTCTCCGCTAATAAAGTTTTTAGGATCTTGTTTCATCGTAAATAATTCCTCTCTACATTTTAATTCTCTTATAATTACTTTAATAAAATGAACATATCACAAGGTCATTAAATCTATTCTGTGTTCATTGTTTTTATTTTAGCAACTTTGACTTCACCAATTATATATTTTCCAAATGGCAGTAATTTCAATATATGAGTAATTAACATACTTAAAATCAAGCTTATAGTAAACAAAAGGGTTACTCGTAAGAAAGTTGTATCTACTAATGTTGCTGTGTGGGGTGCAACGTATCTTTGCACTTGAAAGTGAATCAAATAAATTCCAAATGAATAAGCGCTAATATAGTTTACTATTTGAGAAACATTCAAACGCTCTTTAAAAGAGATTATTAATAGTGTAATAGAGAGTACTAGTGGCATAATATCTAATCTTCTTGAATTGGCACTTATGCTCCCTAATTTATAGTTGACAAAAATATTCAGCATAGCTAATAACACAAAAGTTATTATATTGTTACTCTTGCATTATGAGTTGTACTATGGAGCAGGACGATAGATAAGCACGCTAAAGCCCTTAAAAAGTTCCATTCATAATTAATTTTTTTCATTACTACCTCCACGGAACATTTACCATTCGTTTAAATTTTATAAAAGTGTCTTAGATTATCTTATTTAAGTAAGGAATCTTCTGTAGAATTGAAATAATTATCAAACTGCTCAGAAAGACTAATATATACAAAAAGAGTAGTCCTTCTAATCCTGTTGTTGTTTGATATATTTCAGGCGATAAATGATCTTTCCAATAACGAATTAATAATGGGTGAATTAAATAAATCCCAAAGCTACTACTAGCAATTATACTAACTACTTTTGTTGAAGTTATCCAACTATACCTTTCAGTTAACCAACGACATCCCATAAAAACTCCTGTCGCATATACCATGACGGGTAATCCATACCTGTTATAAAATGCAGAATGAAATTTGTCAAGATATTGACTAGAAAAATACGTAGAGAAAATTATAAATAGGGCCCCTCCCAATGCATAAAGCCCCATTCTTTTCAGCCTTAAGTCTCTATGTGCAATAGCATACCCAAGTAACACGTAAGCAACTGCTGGAACGAAAGGATTGGCATTTAACGGTAAACTCCAATCAAGTAACCAATAAAAACTATTTAATGTGACTAATCCCCCACTCATAAGAGCATAAAAAATTATATAGGAAGTGGGTATATATTTTACAGCTTTTTGCAGTATCGGTATTGTAAGATAAAGCAAAATAAATGCATACAAATTCCATAAATGATAATAATGATTATCTGTTAATAACTTTATAACAAATTCTTGTATTTGAAATGCATTTTCATTTCGAATGACATGAATAAAAACATAATACACTAAACTCCATATTACAAGCGCTGGAATGATTCGTTTTGCTCTTTTTTTATAGAAAACCTGAGCAGGCTCTTCCCTGTATAAAAAAACAGCTCCTGTAATCATAAAATATAATGGTACCCCAATTCTAGAAATACTATCGAAGATATTCCCTGTCCACCATTTAGCATTAAAGTCATTGTTTGTGACATACATCATAGATGTATGTACCATAACAACTGCAAATGCTGCAATTAGTTTAACTAAGGATACATATGAAATATTTTTCTTTGCCACTTATAACCCCTCCAATAAATCCTTCCATAGCATACTTACACTTCCAGCCTTAAAGCGTTTGGCTGACTCGTATGCTGCGTCGCTCATCTGCTCATGGAGTGTAGGATCACGCAATATTTTTAGTATTCCTTCTGCCAGCTTTTCTTCGTTTAATGGGGGTATAAGTAGACCGTTAATACCTTCATCAATCATATCAGAAGGACCATAATCAATATTATAACTCACAACAGGTAGACCGTGACTTAGGCTTTCTAAAACAAATAAAGAGAACCCTTCAAGTTTACTTGGAAATACCGCTAAACTCGCTTGATTATAAACTTCTTCTGGATATGAAGTAAACGGATGAATAAATATAGATTCCTCTAATTTATTCTCAAGAATATATTTCTGGTCTCTCTTCTTTGTATCTCCTTCCCCGTATAAATGTAATTTTGCTTCTGGGAATTCTTCCAATACTATTTTAAAAGCATTAATTAAAGATTCTTGATTTTTTAAAATACTAAATCGTGCTAAATATACTAATTCATATGAATTACGGGAAGTAAAATTTATTCTTTTCGGCAAATTTGCTAGATTATGTGGTATAACTTTCAAATGATCCCAATTACCTAACCGCTGTTGTATATGCTTTTTTTGTCTTTCGGTAAAAATAACAATCGCATCCGCTATATAAGAGTTCTCTAATAAATGAGCGTAGTTACGATTAATTGCTCCTGTTTCAGGTGGGGCTCCTGCAACAATATGAGAACTGTGCATTAAAAATATAGTCTTCAAATTTTCTTTACGTAAAGAAGCAACCGCTTCAGAAAATAGTACCGCACGATCGACTAAAATATATGTATCTTCTTCTGGTGATATTTTCCCAAAATATTCTTGATACCAATAAGTAATAAACTCTTCTTCACTTTTAAATGTTGCCCTTACATTCGAATAGTCATCCAATAATTCTATTAAGTCTAATGTGTTCTTTCCATTTTTCTCTCTAAATGTTTTATAAATACAAGCAGTTCCAGATTTTCTATAATACACTTCAAATTTCGTTTGCCCATTAGCAAGATGTTGAGTCTTACTTAAATGCCCTGTTGTAGTATCATAGTAATCACGGCGATGCATTATCTTATCAGGATTGTATGAGAAATAATTATTAAAAATGGTGCGATTAAATTCATTTCGCTTGTTATAAATAACAATTTTTTCTTCTTCATTAAAAAACTTTCGATCATTACTATTTAATACTTCTTCTACTCTCAATGAACGACTTGCCGCATAATATTCTTCAGTATTAAGACCATCTGTATCATTTTGATAATAATCATACATATTTAATAATTGAGTACTAGATTCAACTTTCTCTTGATCTTTGAGTGCTTCAAAAATCTCTTTTAACCTTGTATTATAACGAACTGTTACAAAAACAGGTTGAACTCGTAGATGCTTTTTAAAATAAAAAGTTCTTTTCATTGCAGCTTCTTCAATTCCTGTTCTCGTTTCTTTTAGGTTTGAATTTAAAAAGTATGCTTTTTTCATATAATCACCTTCTAAATTTAAATAGGCAGTTAAGGATGTTTTTTCCTTAACTGCCTATTTTATATTTCTACTGCTTATTAAGGAGTCGGCTCCTCATCGTGTTCCTAGATTTTAAGTTCGATTGTCCAATTGTCTTCTACTGCTCCTGCAGTAACTGTATAAGTATATTCTTCACCATTAACTTTTACAGTTATTTCTGCTGTTCCTTCAGTAGGTAGATCTACCTCTTCACCAAACGTTAGTGTGACCACATTCTTATCAGTATCATCTACTGCTACTGTTGCAGTTTTCTCACCAATAGTAATCTCTGAAAGACTTCCTAAATCTACTGCTACTGCTTGGTCAAACGTTAATGTAACTACCTTACCATTAATAGATGCTTCAGGAGCTTCTGGTGCTTCATCTGAGCTGTCATCTGATGATTCATCTGAGCTGTCGTCTGATGAATCATCTGAGCTGTCGTCTGATGAATCATCTGAGCTGTCGTCTG
>CANSAF010000033.1 GCA_947644645.1 uncultured Sporosarcina sp.
TCTTAGTAGCTTAACTTCTTTTTTTAATCTGTCCTTGACTTGGGGACCATTTTAGTTTACGCTTTCGAAACGGCTCATCTTTTTTATTTTCCTGTCGATTTCCCGGGAAATAATTAGGCGGAAATAAAATAATTATTGATAACCATCGACAATTTTATCTAATTTCCCTGTTTCAGGATTAATGACAAGACCATGAACAGGTACATTTTTATCCATTAATGGATGATTGACAAGTAAATCAACACTGTTTCGCACGCTTTCCGTTACATCATTGAATCCACGTAACCAATCTTTCATGTCAATCCCTGAATAGTTTAGTGTTTTAAATAAGCTTTTATCGACTCCGCGATCAACCATTTTGGAAATGATACTGTCGGTGTCAATCGAGCTCATACCACAATCATGGTGCCCGATAATGAATACTTCATCAGCTTGTAACTCGTAAACTGCAACGAGAAGGCTGCGCATAATACTTCCGAACGGGTGTGCAATGACTGCGCCCGCATTTTTAATGAGTTTAACGTCTCCATTTTTAAAGTTCATGGATTTCAATAATAACTCAGTGAGACGTGTATCCATACATGTTAAAATCACAATGCGTTTATCGGGAAATTTTGTTGTTGCGTATTGCTCATATTGTTTTTCACTTACAAATTTTTCGTTATAGTCGAGAATTTCTGTGAGAAGTGTCATAATCAAACCCCAATCTATTGTTTTCTTTAATTGTACAGAAAACAATAAAAAATGAAAAGGGGAGATTTGAATAAAGGAAGCTATCCAATCGCTTGATGATTGGACACTCGTCTTTTTAGGAGCATAATCAACAATGTATGATCTTCATATGTACAAAAAAGAAGGCATTCCGAAAGTCGTGAAATTTCGACTTCGGGACAGCCTTCTTAGTTGATTAGTAATCTGTATCTGGTTTTGGATCGATAATTGTTGCTTGTTTAGAATCGAATGCTTTAGTTAGGTAGTACATAATAAATGATGCAGACAAGCCAAGGCAAACCATGTAGCCAATAACTGTTACGTAATATAAGCCCAATTCACTGACCCCTCTCTATAATCATAATCAGATGATTAGCTTCAATTATACTATAAAAGCTAGAAAAAAATAAGGGGAAGTCGAGAATTATTTAATGAATTGTATAAACTGTGAACGTATTTTTTACCAAAAACCGATTAAAATGCCCAATTTCCATTACGGAAGATTGGTTCAATTGTTCCATCTTCTGTAATTCCGTCAATATCCATTTCTTCAGATCCAACCATGAAATCGACATGTGTAATACTTTGATTCAACCCATTTTTTTCCAAGTCCTCTCGTTCCATTGTTTTTCCACCTTCTAGGCAAAAAGCATAGGCACTTCCGAGCGCAAAATGGTTCGAAGCATTTTCATCAAATAATGTATTGTAAAATAAAATATTTGATTCGGAAATTGGCGAAACATGTGGTACGAGTGCAATTTCACCAAGATGTTTAGCGCCTTCATCTGTATCAATTAATTGCTGTAAAACTTCTTCACCTTGCTCGGCAGTAATTTCAACCGCACGACCATTTTTAAAAGTTAGTTTAAATTGATCGATAATATTTCCACTATAACTTAATGGTTTTGTACTAGAAATATAACCATTTACGCCTTCTTTATGAGGGACTGTAAAAACTTCTTCAGTTGGCATATTCGCCATAAATGCATGTCCATCTTGGTTAAGACTACCGGCTCCACACCATAGATGTCCTTTTGGAAGTTCTACAGTAAGATCTGTCCCAGGTGCACGATAATGTAGTTTTGCATAACGTTTTTCATTTAAATAATCGACTTTCTGATGTAAAGTTTCATCATGTTTTTTCCATGCTTCTACTGGGTTTTGGAGATCCGCGCGAACGGCTTTAAAGATCGCCTCCCATAAAGCTGGAACTTGCTCTTTTTCTGGAAGTTCAGGGAATACTTTCGCAGCCCAAGCAGGTGATGGAGCTGCAATTACTGTCCAGCTAAATTTATCGGCTTGCATTTCTTGACGGAATTTATCGAGTGCTTGTCCAGCCGCTTTTTGCGCGTCTGCCATACGTGATGGGTCGATTCCGCTTAGTAAATCAGGACTTTGTGAGACGATGCTCATAAAGGCAGCCCCTTTTTCGGCTAATTGTTCACGTTCCATCACTTTCCACTGAGGAAACTCTGCAAAAGAATCTGACGGTGCTTTATCAAAACGTAAACGTGATACTGTGTCGTCATTAAAGTCAACAATTACTTGACGAGCGCCCAAATGATAAGCTTTTTCTGTAATGAGTCTAACCAGTTCAACAGTATCTGTTGATGCAGTGATGAATAGAATTTGGTTTGGTTGAATATTGACGCCAACCTCCACCGCAAGTTGTGCATAATTATGAAGTTTTTGTTCAAATGTAGTCATACGATAAACGCCTCCAAATATTTTAAGGATAAATCTTCTGAGAAAACAGAAAATTAACATCAGCAAATGATTTAAATGAATATCCGTTCTCCATATAAATCGCAGCCTTCAGTACAATAGTACAATCGGAATAGAATCGGTGCAATGGATATTGTGAATAAAACGCCATAAATTATAAAAAAGATGTAGGAAAACGAAAGAATTCACTGCCTATTTCTAAAGAATAACAGAAATATGCCGAAATAAATAAGAGAATGTAATATTTGGGGGTCTACGAATGGATTTATCAACAGTCATCGGTCTTGTGATTGGATTGGTTGCATTACTGGTAGGTATGGTTATGAAAGGCGTCTCAATAGGCGCAATATGGAATGTAGCTGCAATCTTAATCATTATTGCGGGTACAATTGCCTCAGTTGTTATTGCTTTTCCAATGAATGAATTGAAACGTGTACCGAAGTTATTTGGCATTATTTTTAAAGAGCAAAAATTAGTTTCAGATGCTGAAATTATTAAGATGTTTTCAAAATGGGCGGATGTAGCGCGTCGTGAAGGTTTATTATCTTTAGAAGCGCAGACAGATGAAATTGATGATTTATTTTTAAAAAATGGATTAGGCTTAGCAATTGATGGACAAAACGCGGATTATATTCGTGATATTTTAACAGAAGAAGTCGAAGCGATGGAAAATCGACACTCTGTTGGTGCGCTTATTTTCTCACAAGCAGGTACATATGCGCCGACACTTGGGGTACTTGGGGCTGTTATTGGTCTTATTGCAGCTTTAGGAGACCTTAATGATATCGATGTATTAGGTGCGGCGATTTCGGCAGCATTTATTGCTACATTACTTGGTATTTTTACCGGTTATGTATTATGGCATCCATTTTCGAATAAATTGCGAAGAAAATCAGCTGAAGAAGCACGTCAAAAAATGATGATGATTGAAGGAATTCTATCGGTACTTGAAGGTGAAGCACCACGTGTCATTGAACAAAAATTATCATCTTACTTATCAACTGAAGAAAGAAAAAAATTGGCGGCTGAAGATATGGGTGCGAAGGAGGCTGACTAAAATTGTCGAAGAAGCGTAAGGGAAGAAAAAAAGAACCTGAGGAAATGAGTGAGTCCTGGCTATTGCCTTATGCCGATTTAATGACGCTTTTACTCGCGTTATTTATCGTTCTCTTTGCATCTAGTTCGATTGATGAAAGTAAATTAGAGAAATTGTCAGCAGTTTTTAATGAGATTTTTGACGGTGGTCATGGCATTATGGATAGCTCAGCACCAACACCAATGCCAATTCCATCGGATGATGACAGTGATGAAACCGAAAATGATTTATACGTTGAAGACCGTAAATCATTGGAAGGAATTCAAGACCGAGTAGAAGAATATATTGCGATTCATGAATTGGAAAATCAGTTCGATACAAAAATGACAGATGAAGGTTTATTAGTGACAATTCGTGATAGTATTTTATTTAATCCAGGAAGAGCTGATATTAAAGAAGAATACTTGCCAATTGCTAATGAACTTGCGGCATTATTAGTATTTGATCCACCAAGACAAATCGTTGTAACGGGGCATACAGATAATGTACCAATGAACAGCGCGCAATTCGCTTCTAACTGGGATTTAAGTGTAATGCGAGCAGTAAATTTCTTGAAGTTAATGACGGAAAATGAAGAAGTAAATCCAAGACTATTTAGTGCAAAAGGTTATGGAGAGTTCCAGCCGATTGCTTCAAATGATACGGTAGAAGGCAGAAACCAAAACCGACGTGTCGAAATTTTAATCCAACCACTAGTACTAGAAGATGGTACAAGAAAAGAAACTGGATTATAAAGATGAGGTTTGTTCAGAAAGGAGAAGAACGTGACTTTCTGAACAACCTCTTTTTTTGTGGCATAATAATTAATCCACTTTCATACAACAACATCTACTCAACGCATAAAAAAACGCGAGGCGTTGTGAAAAATCAAGCACTTAGACCTTTCACAACATCCTCCCGCTATTTTCTTAATGTGCCAAGCTCAGCAGCGATTGCTTCGACTTCGTTTGCGCTAATATGATTGCGTTTCATCACCATTTTGTGAATGAAAAGTAGATCATCATATTTTTCGATATTAAAGCTTTCTGGTTTCATAGCATCCACATTTACCATACGTAATTTTTCTTTTATTTGCTCAATCATGAAGACGATATTTTCTTCAGTTGGTTTTGTTAAATCCATGATTATTAGCCGCCTTTCCTTAGTTGCTATTAATCATTACATGATTTTTCCTACGTGTCAAATACATTCAAACTAAGGAAAGAATTATGAAAAACCAATCAGCTTCGACCATTTCGTCTTTCCTCTGCTAATTTCGCTTGGAATCGTTTTGTTTCTAATATAATCACACCTGATAATCCAAGGAGTCCAATTAAGTTTGG
Organism: uncultured Sporosarcina sp.; assembly: GCA_947644645.1. GTDB lineage: Bacteria > Bacillota > Bacilli > Bacillales_A > Planococcaceae > Sporosarcina. The sequence goes on from CANSAF010000033.1 coordinate 4,855, forward strand.
AATCGCCATAAGCCCGTTTAAAATATCAGCTAAAGCCCAAATTGCCTCTAGTGAAGCAGTTGCACCGACTAAAATAAAGCCTACGAAAACGATTCTATAAACAAGGATAGCTGTTCGATTTGGGAATAAGTATTGGAAGCATTTTTCCCCGTAATAGCCCCATCCGAAAATCGTTGAAGTCGCAAAGAAAATTAGCCCGATCGCAACGACAATTGGACCAGCGCCGCCTAAGAAATGTCCAAAAGCTTCTGCCGTTAAAGCACCTGCCTCAATAGACGTATCTTTCCATTGACCCGACATAACAATCGTTACACCTGTAATTGAACAAATAATAAGTGTATCAAATAATACTTGCGTCATAGAAACGAGTGCTTGACGACCTGGCATATCCGTTTTCGCAGCAGCAGCGGCGATTGGTGCAGATCCAAGACCCGCCTCATTGGAGAAAAGTCCTCGCGCAACCCCGAACCGAATCGCTGCACCGATCGCTCCACCGACAGCAGCTTCTCCTGTGAAGGCAAATTCAAAGATGATAGCAAAAGCTTGTGGGACAAGATTAATATTCATAATCATGACAATCAATCCAGCGACAATATAGAAAACAGCCATAATTGGGACGAAAAATGAAGTGACTCGCCCAATCGTTTTAATTCCGCCTAAAATAACCATCCCAGCAAGTACGAGTAAAACAACACCTGAGATCCAATGTGGAACTGAAAATGTACTTGCCATAATATCTGCAATTGCTTTTGATTGTGTACCGTTTCCGATACCAAAAGCCGCAAGTGCACCAAATACTGCGAACAAAACACCGAGCCACTTTTGCTTCAATCCATGTTCAAGATAATACATCGGTCCCCCAGCCATCTGTCCTTTATCATCTTTTACACGATATTTTACTGCAAGGATTGCTTCTCCGTATTTTGTCGCCATACCAAAGAATCCAGCAACCCACATCCAAAAAATTGCACCGGGTCCCCCCATGACAACGGCAGTCGCAACCCCGACGATATTTCCGACACCTACAGTTGCAGCCATTGCGGTCATCAGTGCCTGAAAGTGAGAAATATCCCCATCAGATGTTTTGTCTTGGTTTTTTGTAAAAACAAGCTTTAAAGAATACGGCAATAATCGTAATTGAATAAATGCAAGTCTAGCAGTTAAAAAGATCCCCGTACCGACAAGTAAAATTAGTAATGGTGCTCCCCAAACAAATCCGCTAATTTTATTTAAAATTTCCAGCATGCCATTTCCCTCCCATTATTTAAAAACTCGATTTGTGTAACAATGTGCGTAATAAGTAGATAATCCTCCTTCAATAGGATAAAGTATATACCCAATTTTACAAAGATTCAGAGTATAGTCAAGGCTTATTTTCAAAATTCAATAACCAATGTTTTTTATAACAATTACAGGGTATAATGTAGTGAAACAATATTTATAAAAATGGAGGATTTTCGATGGGGAAAAGTAAATTTGGTATGTATATGATTTTAGGAGCAGTCATTGGTGGCGCGGCAAGTTTATTGGATAAAACTACCCGTGAAAATGTCATTGGTAAATCCAAGAAGGCAATTGATATGGTGCAATATTATAGTCAAAATAAAGATCAATTATCGTCGAAAATTGAAGAACAAAAAGGAAAATATGAAGCGATTTTTGAAGAGTTTTCTAAAAATGCGACATATATTAAAGAAACGGTTGAAGATGTTAAGCAGTTAACTCCTCAGATTAAAGAGTTAGTGAATGATACGAAAGAGGCTTTAGTTGAATCGAAAGATGAATACGAAAAAGTTGCGGCTGAAGCAACAAGTCAAGATTCAATGGGAAAGTAATCGGCGAAGAAAGGAGTGGATTGTCGGTGAAGAAAAACCTTTCAACAACTCCCAAGCCTCAGTCTAAAAAGACGAATGAAAAAGATGCTAAATCAGGTTTTATGGCAGACACAACAGTAAAAAGATTCATGGATGATATAAAAGATGCTGATTTAAATGAGTTTGATGTCACAACTTCCCAAGGTTTTTTAAAAGAACTATTAACAAGAATTAAGAAAGTAGATGTTACAGGGCTTGCATCCCAACTTGCTTTCTTTTTCTTATTATCTTTATTTCCACTATTAATCTTTTTATTTACGTTACTGCCTTATTTAAATTTAGATCAAGCAGAGATATTTATTTTTATCAAAGAGTATGCACCCGAAAGTGTAGCCTTTCTACTTGAAGAAACTTTAGACGATGTATTAAATAGCCGGAATGGCGGTTTATTATCTTTCGGGATTATCGCGACTGTGTGGTCGGCTTCAAAAGGTATGAATGCCCTAACAAGCGCATTGAACCGTTCTTATTTTCAAGATGAAACGAGGTCCTTTATTGTTGCGCGCGGCATGTCTGTTGTTTTTACAGTGATGTTAATTGCAGTTCTTGTCGTTGCGTTAGTATTGCCGGTATTTGGTCAGCAAATTGGGACACTTGCTTTCTCTTATTTAGGTTTGGAAGAAGGCTTTTTGAAAATCTGGGCCAGTTTAAGATGGGCATTACCACCGGTCCTCATTTATAGTGTATTTTCTTTAATTTATTGGCTTGTGCCAAATATTAAAATTCATTATAAAAGTGTGATTTTAGGTTCATTATTTGCGACAGTTGGTTGGATTATTACTTCTCTTGGTTTTTCATTCTATGTTGGGAACTATGGAAGTTATTCCAGCACTTATGGAAGTATCGGTGCAATTATTGTTTTAATGATGTGGTTGTACTTATCTGGTATTATTTTGATGCTTGGCGGTCAGATTAACGCAGTGATGAGTGAAAGAAAAAGAATTTTAGCAGCTCGAAAAAAGAGTGATGCTGTTATGTAAAAAAACTAGGAGCAATCTAAGTGATATTTGGATGCTCCTAGTTATTCTAGTTCTTTAGCATTAAAATTATAATTAACTGTTGCGAATAGTCTGTTAACGTGATATAGTTTAATTATCAATTAGAAAAGGAGGAGCAAGAAATTTATTGGCAAATTAATGAGCAGATCAAGGAGGGGATTCGGAAACGTCTGAAAGCGAGCAAATGCACGGTAAGACGCGTACGGTATATGGAAAGAGAACATATTGAAGAACAGACATAAAAGGCTTCGTCGAATTTTTAAAATAGACGAAGCCTTTTTATATGGGAAAAATTTTGCGATGAAATGACTAGTAAGGTATGCTCGATATACTTTTGTCACGACATCAGTTCATATGTTTCAAAAACTTCAATGGCAGGTGTAACAGATTGAATCATTGAACAGTTTTTTCGTGTAAGTTCAAACACTTTAGCCATTTGGTCTTCTGCTAAATTTTCTCCTTGAATCTTGAAATGTAGATGGATTTCTTCAATTCGGTTAGCTTCCTCGGCATTCCGTTTCACTTCTTTTACATGAATCGAAATGGAAGAAGCAGGCATGCGTTTCTTTTCTAAAATTTTGCGTAAAACACCACCGCTACATACAGCAACTGATGAAACGAGTAATTGGAAAGGTCTAAAGCCGTATTCGTCATTCCCAGAAATATCAATTTCCCCGTAATTTGTCGCTGTTTTAAAGCCGTGTTCGGTCATCGTAAATTGCATGTTAACACCCTCCTATAATTTGAATTACACAGAAATTCAAACAAAATAGCGGGGAAATGCTTACAAAAAAGAAGGCTATCCAATAGCAAAGCTACTGAACAGCCCTGGTTTTCTTAAAATACGGGATGAATGCCTTCTGATTCGGCAACTAAATCATCTAATGACTTAAAAATATAGCCCTTTTTTTGAGCATCTCTAATAAAATCTGGAAGCGCTTCTGCATTATCCGATGAAACTGTATGCATTAAAATGAGCGCGCCTGGGTGAAGTTGGTTCATCAATTCTTGATAAGCATAATCTTTTCCTCTCGGCTTGTCTTCATGCCAATCAACAAAGGCGACAGACCAAAAAATATGTCGATATCCTAATTGATTGCCGACTTCAAGTAGTTTATCATTGAAAATTCCTTTTGGTGGTCTTGCGTAAACGGTTCGTTCTACACCGGTTAGCTCTTTTAATTTTTTATCAAATCTTTGCCATTCATCTTGCATTCCTTTAGTGGATAAGTTGGCCATATTGGGGTGATCATAAGAATGATTGCCAATAATATGTCCATCCTCGACCATTCTTTTGACGAGAGGTGTTGCGCTTGTTAAATAATGACCTGTCAAAAAGAAAGTCGCGGGAATTTGTTCTTTTTTCAATGTGTCTAAAATCGATTCAGTATGTCCCGCTTCATAGCCGTTATCGAAAGTTAAATAAATAACTTTGTCCTTGTCATTTCCTTTGTATAATGCCCCGTGCTTTTTTAATAGTTCATTAAAAGAAGCGCCTGCATCCGGAGGAATTTCATCTTTTGCCTTTTTAAATCCCCAATGGAGTTCTTCCGCATTTGCGGCATACGGATTAAAGAGAAAGCCAGCGATTATAATGAAAATGCCTAAAAAAATACCAGGCCAATGTTGCTGATTCATAATTCAAGCATCCTTTCTTTTTAGTTAGGATGCTTGAATTTATGGACAGTATACATTTTATTTTAAAAGATCCTTTAATGCTTCATCTAAAGTTGAATAAGTGAAAGTAAAGCCATTGTTTTGAAGTTTTTCGGGAATGACAAATTGTCCTTTTAAGACAAGGTCACTTTTTTTCCCGAGCAATAATTGCATCATAAAAGCAGGAACTGGAAGCCAGTGAGGTCGATTTAATACTTTTCCAACCGTTTGACCAAAGTATTTCATTTGCATTGGAAAAGGTGCGACAATATTTATAGGTCCTTTTAAAGAAGGAGTTTCGATTGTAAATTCGATTGCACGAATAACGTCTTCAAGATGGATCCAAGACATCCATTGTTTACCAGAACCAACCGTACCGCCTGCAAATAATTTATAAGGTGTGACGATAGGGGCAAGTGCGCCGCCATTTTTTCCAAGAATAACGCCAAAGCGCATACAAGCTACGCGAACACCAAAGTTTTCAGCGGTCATCGCTTTTTGTTCCCAATCGCGCACAGTTTGCCCGAGAAAATCATCTGCAGTCGTTGTCGCTAATTCTGTATAGCGAGCCGATTCCGAAGCTGGATAAATGCCAATCGCACTAGCATTTATAAGCGTTCGCTGCGTAGTAGGCAGTTGGTGAATGATGCGCAGTAATTCGTCAGTCGCTTGCATACGGCTGTCATAAATTTGTTGTTGATGTGCTTGTGTCCAACGTCCTTCATTGATGGAAACACCTGCTAAGTTAATAAAAACATCGGCATCCATTATTTCTTTTTCAGGTTGTGAATGGTTTTGTAACCATTGAACATATTTAATTTTTTCACTTTCTTGCTTTTGGTGCCTAGATAAAATAATCAGTTCATGCCCTTTGTTCATGAGATGCTCCGTTAATTTTTGCCCGACAAACCCGGTTCCACCGGCTATGACAATTTTCATCATTTCACGCTCCTTTATCAATAAAAAAATCCGTTCAGCTGAATCGTATAGCGAGAACATGTATACTAGTGAAAAGGACAGGAGGTTATTAAAGATGCCTGTTATAACCAAGATAACACAACAAAAGCGGGATCCGGAAAGATTTAACATTTTTTTAGATAAAGAGTATGCGTTTAGTGTGCATGAATCGGTGCTAGTGAAATTTGCGCTTACGAAAGGCATGACGCTTGAAGACTGGTCCATTTCGGATATGGTGTATGAGGATGAAATTGAAAAAGCCTTTAATCGAGCGTTGCATTATTTAGGTTTTAGAATGCGAAGTGAGCATGAAGTAAAACAAAAGTTATTGGAAAGTGGTTATGGTGAAGCGGTAGTATTGGAAGCGATTGTTAAATTGCGACGTTTAGGGTTTTTGAATGACGAGAACTTTTCCAAAGCATTGTTTGAAACGCAAAAGAAAACGTCTGGTCAAGGACCGCGCGCCATTCGACAAAAACTTGAACAAAAAGGGATTGGGAAAGAATTACAAGAGCAAATTTTAAATGATTACTCGGCGGAGGAACAAGTGGAAGTCGCACGAAAGATGGCGGAAAAAGAAGCGAGGAAAAATCGTACAGAATCCCCTCAGCAGAAAGAAATGAGAATTCAAAATGCATTATTGCGTAAAGGATATTCCTATGAAATCATAAAAGAAGCAATGGCATCTATTGATTTTGAAATCGATGAAGATGAATGGGATGAAGTTTCTCAGGCAATTGGTGAGAAGGCTTGGCGTAGATATCGTTCAAAATTTAGTGGCTTTGAGTTACATAATCGAGTCAAACAGTCAATGTATCAAAAAGGTATTCCATTTGATAAAATTGATGCGTTCATTGAGAAAAAGGAGTCGGAATCGGATGAGTGAAAAAAGTTATAGCAATATGTCAGAGCATGAATTGCGTACAGAAATTGCCAATTTACGTGAAAAAGCGCGTAAAGCAGAGCAATTAGGGATTGTGAATGAATTTGCCGTTTATCAAAGAAAAATGACGATGGTTGAGTCGTATTTAATTGACCCTGAAACGATTGAACCGGGTGAAATCTATCGAATTGAAGGCGATGACGGAATGTTTTTCCAAGTGGATTATTTAAAAGGGCGTTTTGCTTGGGGACATCGTTTAGGTGGCACACTTGCCGAGGAAGCTTTGCCAATATCAATGTTGAAATCTGTCAAAACAGGCAAATGAGAAGACGCCAAGAAGACCTGAATATATGGGATTCTTGGCGCCACTTATTTTTAAGCATGTTAATGTGAAATGAACTTTAACTTTTTATTTAGTTTTTCCTCCGAGAAAATCCAACCTGTGTACGAGTTCAAGACATTTAAGTCTTCATCAATATGTGCGACAGCGACGAATGGGTAATAGTCATTGCTTCGATAACGTAAATCGATTAAGCGCACTTCGCAAATCTCCCCGATTTTTGTGATTTCCCAGCGATAGATGGGTGAAAAATCAGTGAAAGATTTAACATTTGGATCTTCCAATGCCACTTGTACTTCGGGGAAATCCGGGATAGGTTCTCGGTTAAATCGATCATAAATTGTAATTGCGCGCCCGTATGCTCGTCCAACATAATGATGTTTTTTAGATGAAGCGACGATTCTCCATTGGAAAAATCGAATCGTTGGTGAAATAATAATTTCTGTCGCATCTGGTAATCTGTTGGCAACAGCATGTTTGACAGCGCCTTTTACCGCAAAGCGCAATAAATAGTAAAAGAAAATAATGATATACAGTGAAATAAAAGTGATTAAAGGATTAAAATTTAAACTCCATAAAGCAATCGCAAAGACATGTAAAATAAAAATAATCGGATCAAAAGTATTGATGACTCCGATGGCAACCCATTTTTGCGAAAATGGCCGCAAAGCTTGCGTGCCGTATGCATTAAAGATGTCTACAAAAACATGTAGAAAAACTGCTAAAAATGTCCAAGCCCAAACGTGAAAGACGTTGGCACCTGGGAGAATGAGTGTAAGAAATAATGTTAAAAGAATTGGCCAAAGAACAACTGCTGGCATTGAATGCGTAATGCCTCTATGGTGTCGAATATAAACTGCATTATTTCGCAGTTTTAAAACGGTATCTACATCTGGGATTAAAGAGCCAATGACAATTCCACCGACAGCAGCGTATAACGTTGTTGTATCGGTCGCAATTACAGGATCAGCTAGCGCAATGCCGCTAATGGCTACACCCATAACGATATGTGTACCTGTATCCAAAAAAATCATCTCCTTTTGTTTGGAAGATTTAACACTTCCGAAACAGAGAGTTGCTTAAGAAAGCAGCATATATGTTCATAATATACCCTTTTCTTATAATTAAGAAACTAAAACGCACTAGAAAAACTACCCAATTCGCGTATATGTGACATTATTTTTAAAAAATGTATGGTGAAACGTAAAGGCTTCGCCAATTGATGAGGAGGGACAAGATTGCAGTGAATCATTTACTGTAATCAAATATATGCAAGTAGTAGAACATAAAAAAGAATTTCGTGAGTCGCTACTCACTTGGTATCAAGCTGAAAAAAGAGATTTACCTTGGCGGAGAACATCCAACCCATACTATATTTGGGTATCTGAAGTGATGCTCCAACAAACGCGAGTCGACACTGTAATCCCTTACTATGAACGATTTATTGAACAATATCCGACGATGGAAAAGTTAGCGGAAGCCGAAGAGGACGAATTGTTAAAAATGTGGGAAGGCCTTGGTTATTATTCACGCGCAAGAAATTTACAAACGGGTGTAAGGGAAGTCGTTGAAACATACGGCGGTGCTGTACCTACGAATCGTAAAGAAATTTCCAAGTTAAAAGGCGTTGGTCCATACACGGCGGGCGCAGTTTTAAGCATTGCATTTGGCGTTCCTGAACATGCGGTAGATGGCAATGTGATGCGCGTTTTATCTAGAATTTTGTTAATTGAAGATGACATCACAATTCCAAAGACGAAACGAATTTTTGAACAAGTCGTGATGGATTTGATCGATCAAGATGATCCGTCATCATTTAACCAAGGTTTAATGGAATTAGGTGCGACGATTTGTACGCCGAAACCAAAATGTTTATTATGCCCAGTTCAAGAATATTGTGCAGCTTTTCATGAAGGAAGACAAGTTGAATTTCCTGTTCGAACGAAGAAAAAGAAAGGGAAAGTTTTTCCGGTTGCTTCATTTGTCATTAAAAATGAAAAGGGTGAGTGGTTATTAAGACAAAGACCGGAAAAAGGATTGCTTGCGAATTTATGGGAATTTCCAATGGTGGAGTTATCACCGAAGAAATCTGCATCGGAATTATTAATGGAACAATATCGGATAAAAGTTCAATCGCCAGAAGAGTTAATTCGTTTTAAGCATATTTTTACGCATTTAACATGGGAAGTACAAAGTTATTATGGACAGCTGGCAACGGAAAAATTATCATTGGACGAATTTCAGTTCTTTAGCACAGCAGAAGTAGAACGATTGCCAAAGCCCGTTCCAGTCGTAAAAGTTTGGGAAGAAATTAAGAAAAGACATTTGTAAAACTTTCCAATGGATAAAAATCAAAACAGTGCACATCATATTGAGCACGGAGGTGAAAATCCATTGACAAATAATCGACAACCGAATCAAACGAATGCACAACAAGTGCGAAAACAGAACCAACAATCCATGCAAAAACAAGGTGGTACACCAATGGGCGAGGAATTTGGTTCAGAAACTGATGTTGCAGAAGTAAGACAACAAAACCAACAATCAGAAGCAAACAAGCAAAAAGCTGCAAACAAGCAACAAAATCAATTCGGTTCTAGATAAGTAAGTGGATTCACCGGTGGAGCTGTCCGTAAAGGCTAAAGATTTAGCGTTTACGGACGCTCCATATTTTTTTGAAGCGTTCGCGCGTTACACTGGTTTACTTTTAAATGACCTTACCATACATAATTCTTTTATCTTTACCATGACTGTTGTTATACTTAAGTGATAAATACTGAATCAAAATTTTCGGGCAATTAAAAGGTGGGTTTATCATGACAATTCCTAAGGAAGGGGAAAAGATACAAATACACAGCTATAAGCATAATGGAAGTATCCATCGTGTTTGGCATGAAACAACAGTGTTAAAAGGAACGAGAAATATTATTATTGGTGCAAATGACAAAACTTTAGTCACCGAATCGGACGGGCGTACTTGGGTAACGCGAGAGCCGTCAATTTGTTATTTTCATGCAGAACATTGGTTTAATATTATTTGCATGCTTCGGGATGATGGAGTTTATTATTATGTAAATATTAGTTCGCCATTCGTCTATGATAATCGATCGTTAAAGTATATCGATTATGATTTAGATGTTAAAGTGTTCCCAGATATGGGGTATATGATTTTGGATGAGGATGAATACGAAGAACATAAAAACGAAATGAGTTATCCAGAAGTCATCGATAAAATTTTACATAATAATTTGGAAAAATTACTTGGATGGATTAAACAGAGAAAAGGGCCATTTGCGGCTGATTTTATTGAAGCTTGGACGGCGAGATATGAATTTCATAAATCGGTTCAAGCCGAAAGAGAGCAGGAATAATAATAGGAGGAAATTTGTTGGGAAATAGTATTAAAAGATATATGAAGTTTGTTAAACCGTATAAATGGATGATTGCTTTAACGATTGTTATTGGCGTGATTAAGTTTGCAATCCCATTATTTATGCCGTTACTGATGAAGATTATTATTGATGATGTCATTTCTCCTACTTCGGGGTTAGCGCCGGGAGAAGCAACGAAACAATTATTTCTTTGGGTAGGGGGAACGATGTTATTATTCTTCATCATTCGTCCACCTGTAGAATATTATCGTCAATATTATGCGCAATATGTGAGCAATAAAATTTTATATGACATTCGTGAAAACTTGTATAGTCATTTACAAAAATTGAGTTTACGTTATTATTCGAATACGAGAGCTGGAGAAATTATTTCTCGTGTTATTAATGATGTTGAACAGACGAGAAACTTCGTCATGATTGGGCTGATGAACGTATGGCTCGATATTGCAACGATTGTCATTGCTGTTGGAATTATGTTAACGATGGACATTCCGCTTACAATTGTTACGTTATTAGCATTTCCGTTTTATGGGTATAGTGTGAAGCATTTCTTTGGAAAGTTAAGAGAGTTAACACGTAAACGTTCGCAAGCTCTAGCCGATGTGCAAAGTTATTTGCATGAGCGTGTAAATGGCGTCAGCGTCATTAAAAGTTTTGCGCTAGAAGATGTTGAGCGCAAACGTTTCGATGAAGTGAATGAACAATTTCTAGATAAGGCAATTGATCATACGAAATGGAATGCTAAAGCTTTTGCTGTAGTGAACACCATTACAGATGTAGCGCCGCTTCTCGTACTTGGTTATGCGGGATACCAAGTGATTAACGGCCATTTATCTGTCGGTACGATGGTTGCTTTTATCGCTTTTATTGAACGTGTTTATAGTCCACTTAGAAGACTGGTGAATTCGTCTACTGCACTTACGCAATCATTTGCTTCCATGGACCGTGTGCTTGAATTAATGGAAGAAAAATATGATATTGTCGACCGGAAAGACGCACAAACTTTACCAGCAATTAAAGGAGAACTTGAATTTAAAAATGTTAGTTTTGCCTATGAGGAAAATGGTGAGCATGTTTTAAAAAATGTTAATCTACAAGTGAAACCAGGTGAAACAGTTGCTTTTGTCGGCATGAGTGGTGGGGGGAAATCTACGATTGTTAGTTTAATTCCACGCTTTCATGATGTGACAGATGGTGAGATTTTAATCGATGGGTATGACGTTAAAAATGTAAAAGTAAAGTCGATACGAGACCAAATTGGGCTTGTGTTACAAGACAATATTTTATTTAGTGATTCAGTAAAAAGTAATATTATGATGGGAAACCCACATGCAACAGATGAAGAAGTAATGGCAGCGGCAATCGCTGCAAACGCGCATGACTTTATTCAGGAATTACCTGAAGGATACGATACAACAGTTGGAGAACGTGGTGTGAAATTATCGGGTGGTCAAAAACAAAGAATTGCGATTGCGAGAGTATTTTTGAAAAATCCGCCACTTCTAATTTTAGATGAAGCCACTTCTGCGCTTGATTTAGAAAGTGAAGCACTGATCCAGGATTCATTGGAAAAATTAGCGAGTGACCGTACGACATTAATGGTTGCGCATCGCTTATCAACGATTACGCATGCGGATAAAATCTTTGTCATCGATTCGGGAGAAGTGAAGGAAGTTGGAACGCATCAGGAATTAATGGCCCAGCAAGGCGTTTATTATAATTTATTCCAAGTGCAACAAGTGTAAGGAAATTAGGCTGTCTAATCGCTTTGCTATTGGACGCCTTCCGTTTATGCGTGCGTTTAATTTGTTTATTATGCCGCTTTTTGCGCTTTCCTTACCAGCACGAAATCTAATAAGCAAAAAATGCATCATTTCTACGTATGTAAAAATAAGAGGCGTCCCAAAAGTCGTGTAGTTTCGACTTTTGAGACAGCCTCTTTTCACTTTTATACGTAGTGAAAAGGGGGGAGTTCAATGTGAATCACTTTTCCTACAAAACGAATCATTTCAGGCATTTAATCAAAAAAAGCTTGTAAATCTCTATCGTAATAACTATACATTTCTACTAATTTGAGAGAATTTTAGTAAAATACTATTGCAATTATCTAAACACTCCGTATAATTGGGGTATGTAGAAAAGTTTGAAAAGGGTGAGTTGATGGATAATCGTAAAACCATTTTAGATGTGAAAGATTTGCAAACAACCTTTTTCACTGATTCCGGGGAAATTCCAGCTGTTGACCATGTTAGTTTTCATGTGAAAGAAGGCGAAGTACTAGGGATTGTAGGGGAGTCCGGGTGCGGGAAAAGTGTTACTTCACTTTCGATTATGGGGTTAGTACCGAATCCACCAGGAAAAATTGTCGGTGGAGAAATTGTATTCGATGGTCAAAATTTAATTGGTGTATCGGAAAGAAAAATGAGGCAAGTTCGTGGAAATGATATCGCGATGATTTTCCAAGAACCGATGACATCGTTAAATCCATTGTTTACAATCGGTAACCAAATGGTAGAAGCCATTTTAATCCATGAGAAAAAATGGTCTAAAAAACAAGCACAAGAACGTGCAATTGAAATGTTGAAATTAGTCGGTTTAGCACGAGCTGAAGATTTGATGAAAGAATATCCACATCAATTATCAGGTGGTATGCGACAAAGAGTGATGATTGCGATGGCACTGGTTTGTGATCCGAAAGTGTTAATCGCGGACGAGCCAACGACAGCACTAGACGTAACGATTCAAGCGCAAATTTTAAAGTTAATGAAAGATTTAAACGTTCGTTTGAACACAGCTGTTTTACTCATTACGCATGATTTAGGCGTCGTAGCGGAAACATGTGAACGCGTCATTGTGATGTACTCGGGACAAATTATTGAAGAAGCGCCTGTAAAAACGATTTTTGAAAGCCCAAAACATCCTTACACAAAAGGGCTGATTCAATCAGTACCGGATATGCGGTATAAAAAAGATCGTCTTTATTCAATTGCAGGAAATGTACCGATTCCAGGGTCGATTAAAAAAGGTTGTCGTTTTGCGGCACGTTGTGAATTTGCATTTGACCGATGTCTCCAAGAAAATCCTGAACTATACGAAACATCCGATGTACAAAAGACAAGATGTTTCTTATATGACGAAAACGAGGTGGGGGCTAATGACGACAAAGCCGTTGTTGAAAGTTAAGGGATTGAAGAAGTATTTTCCAGTTAAAAAAGGTTTGCTGGCAAAAACTGTTGGTTATGTCAAAGCAGTAGATGATGTGTCGTTTCATGTGAATGAAGGTGAAACTTTAGGGATTGTTGGTGAATCAGGTTGTGGAAAATCGACAACGGGACGTATGTTAATGCGTCTATTAGACCCGACTGAAGGGACAGTTGAATTTGACGGAAAAGAATTGACAGCGCTTTCTTCTGAGGAAATGCGGAAAACACGTCGTGACATTCAAATGGTTTTTCAAGATCCCTATGCGTCTTTAAATCCGAGGCATACGATTGAAAGGATTTTAAGTGAACCCTTATTAGTGCATGGTGTAAAAAGTGCCAAAGAACGAAAAGAGAAAGTCCATCAGTTTTTGGAAATTGTCGGTTTAAGCGCTTATCATGCGAAACGTTATCCGCACCAGTTTAGTGGTGGGCAACGACAAAGAATCGGGATTGCGCGTGCACTTATGACAAATCCAAAACTCATTATTGCAGATGAACCTGTGTCTGCGTTGGATGTATCGATTCAAGCGCAAGTTTTGAATCTTATGCAAGATTTACAGCAAGAATTTAATTTGACGTATATTTTTATTGCGCATGATTTGGGTGTTGTTCGTCATATTAGCGACCGCGTTGGCGTGATGTATTTAGGGAAGATGGTGGAAGTGGCAGAAAGTGAAGCATTATATGCGAAGCCACTGCATCCTTATACGCAAGCCTTACTTTCTGCGGTACCAGTGCCAGATCCAAATTTTTCAAAGGAAGAAGTATTTCTCGAAGGAGATATGCCAAATCCGGCAAATCCACCGACGGGCTGTACATTCCATACGAGATGTCCGTTTAAAATGGATATTTGTTCACAAGTTGTACCACAACTTACTGAATTAGAAGAAGGTCATTCTGTTGCTTGTCATTTATACAATGAGACAAGCGACAATGATATAAAAAAAATGGAGGGGTCATTATATGCGAAAGGGTAAATTAGGGTTATTCGCCGTAATGATGTTACTTGTTCTTTCAACAGTACTCGCTGCTTGTTCTGGGGGCAATGATGGCGGCGGAGAAAAAGATACTGGCAAAGACAATGGATCATCATCGGGGGATGCTAGTTCAGATCACGGCGGTACATTAGTATTTGGTCGAGGTGGAGATTCAACATCTCTAGATCCATCAAGAACGACTGAGGGAGAAACATTTAAAGTAACAATCAATCTTTATGAAACATTATTAACATTTGAAGATGAAGGAACAGCAGTAGAGCCAGGTCTGGCGAAAACTTGGGAAGCGTCTGAAGACGGACTAACATACACTTTTGAACTTCAAGAAGGTGTGAAATTCCATGATGGCACAGATTTTAACGCGGAAGCAGTTGTGAAAAACTTTGAGCGTTGGGCAAATGGGGATGCAGAACAATTCCCTTATTACAATACAATGTTTGGTGATGGAGACGGAAGCATTATCGAATCTGTCACTGCTGAAGGAGATTCAACAGTTGTCTTTACATTAACACGTCCACAAGCACCGTTTTTGAAAAACTTAGCGATGGACATGTTTGCGATTGCAAGTCCTACGGCAATTGAAGAATATGGTGATGATGATTTTGAAAGAAAACCTGTTGGAACAGGTCCATTCAAATTCGTCGAGTGGAAGCCAAATGATTCAATTACTGTAGAACGTTTTGAAGATTATTGGCAAGCGGATTTACCGAAATTAGACAAAATTATTTTCCGTTCAATTCCAGATAATGCGACAAGATTAAACGCTTTAAAAACTGGTGAAATTGATTTAGCGGATGGTATTAACCCATCTGATGGTGCATCTGTAGAGAGTGATCCAGAATTACAATTATTTGAACGTCCATCTATGAACGTTGGTTATTTAGGTTTAACAGTGACACGTGAGCCATTTGACAATAAATTAGTACGTCAAGCGATGAACCATGCCATTGATAAACAATCGATTATCGATGCATTTTTCGAAGGACGTGCCGATATCGCAGTGAACCCAATTCCATCATCGATCTCAGGTTATAACGATGAAATTGAAGGTTATGAATATGATCCTGAAAAAGCGAAAGCACTTTTAGAAGAAGCAGGTTACGCGGACGGATTTGAAATGGAACTATGGGCAATGCCAGTTCCACGTCCATATATGCCAGACGGACAAAAAGTTGCAGAAGTTATGCAAAAGAATTTAGCAGACATTGGTGTGACTGCTAAAATTGTTTCACATGAATGGGCAACTTATTTAGACCTTGCTGAAAAAGGCGAAGCAGATGCATTTATGCTTGGTTGGACAGGCGATAATGGTGACCCAGATAACTTTATCTATGCACTTTTAGATGAAGATAATATCGGCAGCAATAACTACACATACTTTAAAAATGATGAAATGCATGAACTTTTAATTGCAGCTCAATCAGAAATTGATGAAGAAAAACGTATTGAGCTTTATAAAAAAGCGCAAGAAATTATTCATGATGAAGCACCTTGGGTACCACTTGCGCACTCAACACCGCTTCTTGCAGGTACAAAAGACTTAACGGGTTTCTTACCACATCCAACGGGGTCAGACTTATTATCTGGCGTGTCTTTTGAATAATCTTTAGTGAAGTTTTGATATGAAAATTTAGGGCGTCTGGAAAGTCCGCTTTTAGACTTTCTGGATCGCCCCTTTTTTCTATCGCAGATAAAACAGATACATATACGAGAAGTTAAAGAGGTGAAATCTATGCTCAGCTATATCGGGAAAAGATTGCTGCAACTGATTCCTGTTTTACTTGGGATGACGTTTATTGTCTTTATGATTATTCGAGCAATCCCGGGAAACCCTGCGCAAGTGATTCTTGGTCAACAAGCTACGGAAGAAGCAGTGGCCGCATTAACAGCAAAGCTTGGGTTGGATAAACCATGGTATACACAGTATTTTGATTATTTAACAGGTATTTTAACAGGAGATTTAGGTGAATCGATGAGGACGCGAGCGCCTGTTGCAGAAGAAGTATGGCCTTATTTAGCGGCAACTTTTGAACTTGCTTTATTTGCCATGATTATTGCAGTTGTCATAGGTATTAACGCAGGTATTGTTTCCGCATGGTTCCAAAATTCTTGGTTTGATTATGCAGCGATGATTTTAGCGCTTGTCGGTGTTTCGATGCCAATCTTTTGGCTTGGGCTAATGGGGCAGTGGGCGTTTGCTTTGGAGTTATCTTGGTTACCGACATCGGGACGTGAACCCGTGCGAGATCCAGTGACCGCAATCACTCATTTATATGTCGTTGACACGATTATTGCGGGTCGATTTGATCAGTTATGGCAAGTCTTACGCCATTTAGTGTTACCTGGACTTGCGCTTGCGACAATTCCAATGGCGATTATTGCAAGGATGACACGTTCAAGTATGCTTGAAGTAATGCGCTCAGATTATGTGCGTACAGCTAGAGCGAAAGGACAAAAAATGTTTTTTGTTGTTTATAAACATGCTTTAAAAAATGCAATTATTCCTGTCCTAACAATTATTGGTTTACAAATGGGCATGCTGCTCGGCGGAGCGATTTTAACAGAAACAATTTTTGCTTGGCCGGGAATTGGTCGTTATATTTACGAAGCGATTGGTTATCGAGATTATCCAGTCATTCAGTCGGGGATCTTAATTGTTGCCTTTTTCTTCGTCATGATCAATTTAATTGTCGATTTACTATACAGCTTTATTGATCCGAGAATAAAATATGATTAAAGGAGGGGGAAACGAATATGTCTGAATTAGCACCGAAAGTGGACGGCGTTGTAGAAGCTGAAGTGACGAAAAATGTAGGGCCTTGGCGTGAAGCTTGGAGAGGTTTTAGAAAAAGTAAAGTTGCCGTCGTTGGGATGTTTATTGTCATCTTCTTTATTTTACTCGCGGTATTTGGGCCATCAATTGCCAAGGAAGGGATTAATGACCAAGTGATGGCAGATCGTCTACAACCCCCTTCATCGGAACATTGGTTAGGGACGGACGATTTTGGAAGAGATATTTTATCGCGCATTATTCACGGTGCGAGAATCTCTATTTGGGTAGGATTTTCTTCAGTGATTGGTTCGGTTGTCGTTGGGAGTATACTCGGAATCGTTGCAGGTTACTATGGTCGATGGGTAGATGTTGTCATTTCAAGAGTATTTGATATTATGTTAGCTTTCCCTTCGATTTTACTCGCGATTGCGATTGTTGCAGTACTTGGACCATCTTTACAAAATGCGCTTATTGCGATTGCGATTATTAACGTACCAAACTTTGGTCGGTTAATTCGCTCGAAAGTGCTGAGTATTAAAGAAGATGAATATATTACAGCAGCAAAAGGGATTGGGATGCGGGACGTGCGGATTTTATTTGCGCATATTTTACCGAATTCGATGGCACCCGTTATTGTACAAGGGACGCTTGCCATTGCAACAGCAATATTAGAAGCGGCGGCACTTGGATTTTTAGGTTTAGGCGCACAAGCTCCGATGCCTGAATGGGGAAAAATGCTGGCGGACTCTAAAAACTATATGCAGTCGGCTCCGTGGACAATGATTTTTCCTGGAATCGCGATTATGCTTACAGTACTTGGTTTTAACTTAATGGGAGACGGGTTACGCGATGCAATGGACCCACGGATGAAAAACTAAAAAACGGGAGGCTGTCCCCAAAGTCGAAAGTGCAAGATTTCGGGGATACCTACCGTTTTTTGTATGCGTAGAAAAGCTGCGTTATTTTGTTTATTGGGCTTCGTGGCGGATAAAGAAAACTGAGGTAAAAAAATTAAACGCACGCCCAAACAGGAGGCGTCCAATCGCAAAGCGATCGGACAGCCTTCCTAATAAAATTCTTCTTGTATATCTTCGTTTAATTCATCCCCGCGATGTTTTTGCAAAGCGGTAATGAGTGTGTCGAGATGTTCCAACTGTTCTTCATAATGCAAGATTGCAGATAAAACATGTAGTAAATGATATTCAGAAAAATCTTCTGTTTCTTTCGTCACAACAATATCTTTGACGAAAATCTCCATCAATTCATGCCTTTGAATATAGTCTTCGCTACTAGAATTCGAATGTGCGGCTTTTAGAGTGCCAGCGAATTTCAAGTGCAATTGTTCATGATAATTTAATAAAATATCGAGTCGCTCTTGAATCATTAATCTGAAATGCTCAGGAACATTCATTAATTCATTTTCATATTGATGAAGTTTTTTCAGAACATCATAACTGCTTCTAGATGTTGTAATCATCTGTCTGTAGATGACGAGTTTTCTTGTTTTAACTCTCGTTGTTTTTTTAAAGTAACTTCTTTCTTCTTTAAAGAGCGAATACGTTTGATCGATTTCGGATAAACGTTCTTTTAATTTCGCAATGGACTTCTTTGTTGCAATACGTTCAGATGCTTGACGGCCCGCAAGTCGTGTCCAACGAATAATTTCGTCTTGCGCTTGATAGATTGATTGGAATAATTTTGTTTCGTATTTTGGCGGCATGAAAAGTAAATTGACGAGAAAAGCAGAGAGTACACCGACGACAATTGTTGAAAATCGCAGAAGTGCATAGGCTAAGAATTCATCATTTCTAATTTCCATAATTGCAATCATCATCACGAGCGCCATCGTAATTGAACTTTCTAATTTTAGTTTGTTCATGATTAAAATAATAACGACCGCTGCTAAACCGATAATGACGAGTTGATGTCCAAAAATAAGAACAAAAGTAATCCCGATAACCGCTCCAATAATATTCCCTTGAATTTGTTCAACAATTCTTAAGTAGGAGCGATAGATGGAAGGTTGGATAGCAAAAATTGCTGCGATACCGGCAAATACAGTTGTCGGTAACTTTAGCAACTCGGCAATAAATAAGGCGAGTACAATTGCAACACCAGTCTTTAAAATACGAGCCCCAAGTTTCATAAAGTAATCCCTTTCTGTTCGAAGTTACTTTTTATAGTACTATAATCTTGATTGAACGTGAATCTTTTAAACTTCAAACATTCACGTTCAAGGATAAAGACGATAAATAGATAATAAAGGTTTTCCGAGTGTTGAAAAAAACTAGTCAATCATTGTTGCTAATTCTTCGAATGAACGATCTACCGCAGCGATTGTTTCAATGATATCTGCTTCAGTATGTTCTGTCGTTAAGAACCAAGCTTCATATTTCGATGGTGCGATGTTAATGCCGTTCTTTAATAATAATTTGAAGAACTTCCCGAATACTTCGCCGTCTGTTGCTTCCGCTTGATCGTAGTTTTCAACTTTCGCGTCTGTAAAGAATAGCGTTAATGCGCCACCTAAACGATTTGTCGTTAATGTAATGCCATGCTTTTTAGCCGAAGCTGTAATGCCTTCTTCTAATAGTGCGCCGAGGCGATCCATTTCTTCGTAAATTCCTTCTTGTTGTAGAACTTCTAAACAAGCAATACCTGAAAGCATGGATGCTGGGTTTCCTGCCATTGTTCCTGCTTGGTATGCAGGTCCAAGTGGTGCAACTTGTTCCATAATTTCTTTTTTACCGCCGTAAGCACCAATTGGTAATCCGCCACCAATTGCTTTTCCGAACGCTGTTAAATCGGGAACTAAACCGAGCATATCTTGTGCAGCACCGTAGTGGAAACGGAATGCTGTGATAACTTCATCATAAATGATCAGTGCGCCGTGATTTTTTGCTAATTCATGAACAAGCTCTAAAAATCCTTCATTTGGTTCAACGATTCCAAAGTTCCCGACGATTGGTTCAACGAGTACGCATGCGATTTCGTCCCCCCATTTAGCCATTGCTTCTTTATAAGCTTCTGGATCATTAAATGGAATCGTAATCACTTCTTCTGCGATTGAAGCTGGCACCCCTGCAGAGTCAGGTGTTCCAAGTGTTGCCGGACCAGAACCAGCTGCAACAAGGACAAGGTCGAAATGTCCGTGGTAACAACCAGCGAATTTCATCACTTTAGTACGTCCTGTATAAGCACGTGCGACACGTGTTGTTGTCATCACTGCTTCCGTTCCAGAGTTTGTGAAACGAACTTTATCTAAATTTGGCATAGCTTCTTTTAACATTTTTGCGAATTTCACTTCATGTTTTGTAGGTGTTCCGTATAATACGCCTGTTTCTGCCGCATGTGTAATTGCTTTTGCGATATGTGGATGCGCATGCCCTGTGATAATTGGTCCATATGCTGCAAGATAATCGATATATTTATTACCATCTACATCCCAAAAATAAGCCCCTTTTGCACGTTCCATAACAGTCGGTGCACCGCCGCCTACAGCACGGTAACCACGAGATGGACTATTTACCCCACCAACGATATGTTCTGTTGCTTCTTTAAAAATAAGTTCTGAATTTGTTCTATCCATAATATTTGCCTCCGTTCATTTGATACTCTTTCTATTCTAAACAAAATCACGCGATTACGCCAAAGAAATTGAAAGTAAGCGTTTGCTCAGTTACGATAACAGTAAGCATTTGATAGATGATAAAAGGAGGACATGTAAATGACGTCACTTGAAGGAAAGAAAGCACCACAATTTACATTGCAAAATGAAAAAGGAGAAGTCGTTTCATTGGAAGACTTTTCTAATAAAAAATATGTTGTACTTTATTTTTATCCGAAAGATTCTACACCGGGGTGTACGACGCAAGCTTGTGATTTTCGGGATCATCACGAAGATTTCAGTAATTTAAACGCAGTCATATTAGGGGTGAGTCCTGATGACGAGAAATCACACCAAAAATTTATCGGAAAGCACGGCTTACCTTTCTCGTTGTTAATCGACGCAGAACACGAAGTCGCTGAGCAGTACGGTGTATGGAAATTAAAGAAAATGTTTGGGCGCGAATTTTGGGGAATTGAACGTTCAACATTTTTGATTAATCCGGACGGGGAAGTCGTGAAAGAATGGCGTAAAGTTAAAGTAAAAGGACATATAGAAGAAGCATTAGAAACGTTAAAAGAAATTCAGGGATAAGAAAGTAGGGGTGTAAGAATGGATATTTTATTTACATTTAAAATAGAAGAACATCAAAAAGAAGCACTTGTAGAGAAGTTTCCGACATGTACATTTCATTTTCAAAGAACGGCGGATTGTGAAGAAGCAAACTTTGCGGAAGTGATTGTAACATACGGCGGCAATATTGACGAAGCATTACTAGCACGTGCTAAACAATTAAAGTGGATTATGGTTGCTTCAGCAGGTGTTGAAAAAATGGCACTTGAAGAAATTGAAAAACGTAATATTTTAGTGACGAATGTGCGCGGGATTCATAAAACACCAATGGCGGAATCTGTGCTGGCGCATATGCTTGCAGTTAAAAGGTCCATTCCAGAAATTTACGCCATTCAAGAAACGAAAGATTGGACATACCGATTCAGTTCTTCAGAATTACGTGATTCAACTGCGTTAATTTTAGGACCTGGTGCAATTGGAACTGAAATTGGTCGTTTACTGCAAGCGTTTGGGGTAAAAACGATTGGCTGTAATCGCTCTGGAAAACAAACGGAATTTATGGATGAAAGCATTCAATTTGAAGCATTGTTAAAGAAGTTACCAGAAGCAGATTTTGTCATATCAGTATTGCCAAGTACACCTGAAACAAAAGGATTACTGACGGAAGCGCATTTTAATGCGATGAAAGAATCGGCGGTATTTTTAAATTTCGGTCGCGGCGATTTAGTGGATGAAGAAATGTTAATTCGTATCTTACAAGAAGAGAAGATTGCGCATGCTGTATTAGATGTATTTCAAACAGAACCACTACCCGAAGAAAGTCCGTTTTGGACATTATCGAATTGTACGGTATCTCCACATGTTTCGAGTAAATCGGGGAAATATGTTGAGCGTTCATTAGTCATTTTTGAAGAAAACTTGGAAGCTTTTATAAAAGAAGACAAAAAGATGAACAATATCGTAGATGTAAGTAGAGGATATTAAGAAAAAGTTAGGTGTTTGGAACGCTTATATTTTATAGATGAGAATGATTTGGGCTTATTTAGAAAAAATATATATGCCTAGGTCACGCTTTGCTTGACAAACTGCCATTATGTTCAGTAAACTGATTATAATGATTACAAAGTAATAATCTTTATAGGATTGAGGTGCAGAGCGATGTCTGAACATATGTTACAAGACGCGCTGGACACGTTGAAGCAAAGCGGGGTTCGCATTACGCCGCAAAGACATGCCATTTTAAACTATCTTGTTACTTCTGAAGCGCATCCAACTGCCGATGAAATATATAAATCACTTGCAAGTAATTTTCCGAATATGAGTGTTGCCACTGTATATAATAACTTACGCGTATTTCTAAGTGTAGGTTTGATTAAAGAATTAACATACGGTGATGCATCAAGTCGTTTTGATTTTATTACCCATGATCACTATCATATTATTTGTGATTCATGCGGAGATATTGTTGACTTCCAATACCCAGGATTGGAAGAAGTTGAACAACTTGCTGCTCATATTACAGGATTTAAAGTGAATTCGCATCGGTTGGAAGTATACGGAACATGTCCAACGTGTTTAGCTACAAAAGAAAATATTAAGTAAAAAAAGGGCTATCCAAAAGGTAAATGTTAACACTTTCGGATAGCCTTATTTTTTTATGAAGAATTTTATTCCTTTTTGTTTGGACGATTATAAGCCTCATCAAAATCTTTACCTTCTAATGAAGGATCCATTGTTAGTGGTTCACGGCAATGTCCACACATATCGACACGTCCAATAATTTTGGTTAATCCACCACAATTCGGACAGACGACTTGTGCAGCACGTGTGGAAATCGCGCCGACCCAAGCATAAGTAATTGTACTACCAATAATTGCAAGCACACCTAAAACCATAAATAGCAGCATGACAATCGGATAGTTTTTAAAGAAAATTCCTACATACATAATCACTACGCCGATAAAAACTAAAGATAGCGCAAATGTGCGGATGCGGTTAATTTTATTTTTATAAGGTTTCATACACTATGTTCCTCCTTAGCAATCTTTATTTACTATAGCATAATTTTATTTTTTACGATATTTCTAGCTTGAATAAAAGGAGTTTCGAATACGGTGTCGAAAAGGAATAGCAGTTGGGAGGGTTCAATTAGTGGAGCAGATTTTAAGGTCAATTTATCAAGAACGAGCGAGTGATTCAAAAACGCTCGGTGTACTCCTCGTGGAGAAAAGAAAAGAAGAGGATCCAAATATCGATATGTTTGATGCAATCCTTCTCGTCATTACATCAGATGAAACAACACCAATTTATACAAAGCACTATACAACGAGTGCTGGAAATGCGGCAATGCACGTCATTAGTGATCAACAATTAAAAAAGTGGCTGTTATTGGGATCCAAACGGAAAGTAGTGGATTGGTTATTCAGTGGAACGGTTTATTTTGATCGTAATGAATACATTGAAAACATGAAGCGAGCGTTAACGGAATATCCATACTATGGGCAAAAGATCAAAATGGGATTAGAACTTTCACGTTTAGTACGTGCTTATATGGAAGGAAAGAAATTTTATGAGCAAGAAAATTATTTAGATGCTTATAATCATGTCGTTAACTCATTACATCATTTGGCTAGATTAACTGTTATTGAAAAGGGATTATTCCCTGAAGTTAAAGTGTGGAACCAAGTGAAAAAAATAGATCCCGCGATTTATAAGTTATATGAAGAGTTAGTGATGAGTGAAGAGCCATTAAAGCAGCGTTTAGAATTGCTCTTCCTTGCAAGCGAGTTTTTTATCCATAATCGAACGACGATTGGTGCAAAACATATTTTGGAAGTGATGGAAACAAGAGAGCGATGGGAAATACAAGATATGCATGAACATGAGGAATTAAAGTTGTACTCAGTGGAATTAGAAGTGTTCGTGGAATACTTGATTAAAAAAGGTTTTATTGAAGTCGTTGAAGTTCCTTCGAAAAATAGTTTTATTTTTCACAGGATGTATCAGGTGGTTTAAATGTTTAGATCAATCAATGGTGAATTAATGATTGTTTGAAGTGAGTATATATGTGTAAGGGGCAGTCTGGAAAATCACTTTAAGATTTTCTAGACTGCCTTTTTGAATTGGAAAATCGAATCAAGTCCCTATTTTTTGATGTTAGCCAAAGGTGATATATGTGGAATGAAAAAAGAGCCTTCATTATAAGTAAAGAAATTATCATGATTATACAAAAACAAATAGTTGTTTTGAATTTTTTTAATAAACTTTCTTTTGATTTGTTGTTGCATTGGTAGAAATAGGGTGATATAGTTATAAACGTTGCGAACGAGAGCAACACAAACAATCAAAACAACATCGAAAAAACTTCTAAAAAAGAATTTTAAAAAGTTGTTGACATCGAGTTTGAAACTTGATATGATATAAAAGTTCCTATCGAGCAGTAAGGTAGTTAACTTCTAAGGAGAACTTCAAACTTCTTCTATTATATGAACCTTGAAAACTGAACAGCAAAACGTCAAGATATACTTCAAGTTAACTT
>CANSAF010000034.1 GCA_947644645.1 uncultured Sporosarcina sp.
ATTTTGGTGGATATTTATATTTTTCTTGGAAATTTGTATG
Source organism: uncultured Sporosarcina sp. (assembly GCA_947644645.1). Lineage (GTDB taxonomy): Bacteria > Bacillota > Bacilli > Bacillales_A > Planococcaceae > Sporosarcina. The sequence goes on from CANSAF010000034.1 coordinate 41, forward strand.
TGCATACGGATTTTTCGTCGCTTCAATTAATTCATTGACCTTTGTAAAATTATGATGCTTTGTAGCTGCCTGTAATGCTTCTTCAACATAATAATTACGCGGAATAATGGCTGGATTATGCTGTTTCATTTGCATCATTAATGCTTCTGAACGCTCATCAAACCGTACACGTAATTTCCACTTTATGAGCCAATTTTCAAATGCTTCAGCTTCAAATAATACTTCTCCTGTAAATACTTGAAAAGTTAAAGCGAGAAAAGTATTTGTATAATCGGCTTCATATTTTTCCATCAATGCCAAAAGTTCGTTGACGAGCTGTTCATCTTCTGCTTCTTCCCCGTCCATCCCAAGCTTTTTACGCACGCCCGATAACCAATTTTCAACATATTGTTTACGGAACGTATACAGCGTTTCCGTCGCTATCTTTACAGCCTCTTTCTCGTCATCATGAAGAAGCGGCAATAATGTCTCTGCAAAACGCGTCAAATTCCATTCTGCAATCGCTGGTTGATTGGCGTATGCATAACGTCCATTTCGATCAATAGAACTGAAAACGGCTTCCGGGTCATATGTATCGAGAAAAGCACAAGGACCGTAGTCGATTGTTTCCCCGCTAATCGTCATATTATCCGTATTCATGACACCATGAACAAAACCAACAAGTTGCCAGTCCGCAATTAAAGAAGCTTGATGTTGAATGACCGCTTTTAACAAAGTAAGCGCTGAATTCTCTTGGTCAATTTGTTCGGGGTAATGCGTTTCAAGTGCGTATGTGACAAGCGCCGATAAATCAGTGTCCGTTCCAAATTGATAAGCATACTGGAATGTCCCAACACGTAAATGGCTCGCCGCCACGCGTGTTAAAATTGCCCCTTCCAAAACTTCTTCCCTCATCACATCTTCACCTGTCGATACAACTGCCAAAGCACGTGTCGTAGGAATTCCTAAATGATGCATGGCTTCACTCATGATATATTCCCGAAGCATAGGCCCTAACGCTGCCCGCCCATCACCGCCGCGTGAATAAGGCGTGCGCCCCGCGCCTTTTAATTGAATATCTACAGAGTTTCCTTCAGGTGTCAAATGTTCACCGAGTAAAATCGCGCGACCATCCCCTAACATCGTAAAATGACCGAATTGATGGCCTGCATAAGCTTGCGCTAAAGGGGTTGCATTTTCTGGTGCTTCATTGCCCGCGAAAATGGCAATTTCTTCTTGTAACGCCCCAAGACCTAATTCTTGAGCCAATGATTCATTGAATAAAACTAGTTTTGGTTCGCGTACCGGATTCAAAGCCATACGAGAAAAAAACTTTTCGGGCAACTTCGTATAATGATTTGTAAACTGCCAATTTGCATTGGACTCCGCCATTCTATTCTCCTCCCTTATTATGCTTGGACATTGACTGGAAAATGCTGGGCAATTTCATCCACTACAGGCATACCTTTTCGCGTCTTTGTATTTAACATGACAAATGTACAAGTAGATTCCGTCATTAAATCACCTTGTTCATTATAAATCGCTTGTTTTAATGAAAAACTTTTCGTTCCCAACTTTTCTGATCTCGTTTTCATCGTCAAACAATCCCCTAATCTCGTTTCTTTAATATACTGTGTATCTAATCTAACGAGCACAACTGCCATTCCTTTTTCCGCCATCAGTTTATAGGGTAACCCAATTTTGATAAACCAATCCGCGCGCCCTTTTTCAAAATGATCGATATACCTTTTGTAATTCATATGCTCAAACACATCTATATCCGTATCCATAACGACTATTTCACTGACCAATTCCATATCCATTCGCCTCTTTCAATCAAAATAAAGCATCCTATCGTTGAACTTTATCAAACGAATAGGATGCTTCCATTCTCTATAGTTTAAGCTTTCTGAATTAATGTTTCAACAGTCATCCAATGATTTGCCCATTCCTTTTAAAAAGTGAAGACCAAAATTGACAGCACGGTTAATATCCGGGTCTTTTAATGATTTCATCAAATCAAATAAACCAATTTGTTGGGGATTTCCATTTGCCAATTGTGCTTCATGTAGTCCACTTTTCATACTATCCGCAAGTTTTTCCGACACTTCTGGATCGACCGTAGCGAGTAAACTCGAAGCATTTAAAATATTTTTAATCAGATTGCTCGCAGGATCTCCGGATAATTGTTCGACCGCGATGCCAGCGATATCATCTTTCGCTTTCACCATCGCTTGCACGGCATCGAGTACACCTGCGTGATTGAGTTCGCCTGTAATTTCAAGAATTTTATTCACCGCAGCTTCTTGTTCGGCAAGTAAAGCTTGTAACTCATTTAGTTTTTCTTGCTGAATTTCTTCAGCTGTCGGTTTAGATTGATGAATCGACGTAATTGGTTTTGCCATTTTCGCATCACCTCTCCCTTTCCGTCGTTAAATGAACATATCCCGGGCGATTCCATTTCTTTTCCACTTCAATACCTGCTGTCGGATAACGCATTTTATTTCGATGATTCGTTTTTGGCAGCGGGTTTTTCCCACCTTTTCGTAATACTTCCATCCGCACCATCGTCTGTTTATACGCAGGTGTATTTGTTCGTTCATCGACTGCTGGACCTGTTAAAAAGTTAATGGCAGACTCTTTTTCAACTGAGTTCATCGGTAAAAACAACTCATTTTTCTTCACGCGGTCCGTTACGAGTGCTGGTAATTTTAAGGCACCATACGGAGAAACTAGCCGAACAATTGTCCCACTTTCTACACCGCGTGCTTTCGCCAGTTCCGGGGAAACTTCCACAAAGATTTCAGGTACTTTTGACTGAATGCCTTCCGATTTATTCGTTAAATTCCCTTCATGGAAATGTTCTAGCATGCGCCCATTATTAATGTGTAAATCGTATTCTTCTGGGAATTCTACTGGCTCCACCCAGTCAGATAAGGCAAAACGTGCTTTTTTATCGGGGAAATTAAAGCCATCCGTATAGAGTAACGGTGTACTTGAACCGTCTAAACTGCCCCATAAAAAGCTATCCCAACCTTCCATCACGTCATAATCCGCTTGGCTAAATAGCGGAGATAAACTTGCCATTTCACGAAAAATTTCACTTGGATGATTGTACTGCCAATCGGCTCCTAATCGCTTCGCCACTTCTTGAATAATCCACCAATCCGCTTTTGCATCCCCAAGTTCTGGAAGCGCCTGATACAGTCGTTGCACACGTCTTTCTGTATTGGTAAAAGTCCCGTCTTTTTCCAGTGATGGGACAGCTGGTAAAATCACATCTGCATATTGTGCGGTACGTGAAAATAAAATATCTTGTACGACTAAAAAATCGAGTTTCGACAATGTGTCATGCACATAATTCGCATTCGAATCGACAAGCGCCATATCTTCTCCGACAATATACATCGCGCGCATTTTTCCTTCATTGACTGCCTCTAGCATTTGAATATTATCCATGCCAGGTCGGTCGTCAATTTTCACACCATATGCTTGTTCAAACTTCACACGCGCAGCATCATCCGTCACATGCTGATATCCTGGCAACCACCCAGGTAAAGATCCCATATCGCAGGCACCCTGCACATTATTATGACCACGTAATGGATAAGCACCTGTTCCTGGACGTCGGTAATTTCCAGTTGCTAATAGTAAATTGGAAATCGCTGCTGACGTATCTGAACCACCCGTATTTTGCGTAACACCCATTCCCCATAAAATACAAGTCCCGTCCGCATCGCGAATCATTTTAGCCGTTTCAATTAACATTTCTTTTGAAACACCTGTCATTTTCTCCGCATAATCCAATGTATATTTTTCAAGTACTGCTGTAAATTCGTCAAATGAATGCACATTCTCTCGAATAAACGCTTCATCATGCCAGCCATTATCAATCATATATTTTGTTACAGCCATCAACCACACTTGGTCTGTCCCTTGTTTCGGGCTCATAAAAATATCCGAGCGCTCCGCCATCTCATGTTTCCGGAGATCTGCCACGATCAGTTTTTGTCCATGCAATTTATGCGCTCGTTTCACACGCGTCGCAAGTACAGGATGTCCTTCCGCCGGATTTGCCCCCACAATTATCACAAGTCCTGCTTCTTGAATATCTTTAATCGTTCCACTATCGCCGCCCATCCCAACTGTACGGAATAACCCATCCGTCGCAGGAGATTGACAATAACGCGAGCAATTATCGACATGATTTGTTTCAAAAACTTGGCGTGCTAATTTTTGTACGACGTAATTTTCTTCGTTAGTAATTTTGGATGAAGAAATAATGCCAACGCCATCTTTTCCGTATTTTGCTTTAATGTCCCCAAGATTCTTCGCTACGACATCTAACGCTTCTTCCCAAGTCGCTTCGACAAATGCATCGCCTTTTCGAATCAGTGGTGTCGTAATTCTTTCTTCACTGTTGACAAAATCCCAACCGAATTTGCCTTTGACACAAGTTGAGATCGCATTAACAGGCGCTTCTGACACAGGTTGGATTTTTAAAATTTTACGATCTTTCGTCCACACTTCAAACGAACAGCCGACTCCACAAAACGTACAAACTGTCTTCGTTTTCTTCGTTCTCGTCTCACGCATCGCGGCTTCCGCATCCGAAACGGCCATAATACTGCTGTAACCCGTCTCGACATCCTTCACAAAATCAATTAAAGGTGTTAATACTTCTTCTTTCATCCCTGTCATAAAGCCCGCTTCACCGAGCATCGATTTTTCCATTAGCGCATTACACGGACAAACCGTGACACAATGCCCACAGCCGACACAAGAAGAATCATTAATCTTCGCCCCGTCATCCCATAAAACAATTGGGCGATCTCTGTTCCAATCCATACTCAATGTTTCATTGACTTGTAAATTTTGACAAACTTCCACACATTGCCCACAAGCAATACATTGGTTTGGATCATAACGATAAAATGGATGCGAAAAATCGACCGCATCCGATGAACATTTCGGCGTATATGGATATTTTTGATGTTCAATTTCCATTAAATCGACTGTATTATGGATTTTACAATTGCCATTATTATTGTCACAAACTGTGCAGTATAATAAATGGTTTTCTAAAATCCGGTCCATTGCTTCTGTTTGCGCCGCTTTCGCATTTGGAGAAGCAAGTGACACATCCATTCCCGTAACCGCTTTCGTCGAACATGAACGAATGAGTTTTCCATCTACTTCCACAATACAAGTATCACAAGTTTCAATTGGATCCACTTCCGGTAAATAACAAATTTGCGGATGCTCAATTTTCTCTTGATTGAGCACTTCTAGAATGGTCATTCCTTCTTTGAAATCATAATCCACTCCGTTAATTTTAATGGACACTGGAATCCCCCTTTGAATTGAATTTTTAAAATCATAAAATCGTATTTAATCTATAATTTCATATTTTCATAAAATCTTTGTTATAATTATAGTAGATAATTTACGAATAAACAATTTATTGCGATAATATTTCCGCTAGATTGGAAAGGAGGCATTCTAATATGAAACGTGTCAAGCAAAGAACGATTAGACGATTTTCAAATGGGCAATTTCATGATGTGAGAGACACCGTTGTCACTGAACATGCGGTGACAATTTATATTAACGGAAAAGAATTTATGACAATCGTTTGCACCCCAGAATATATTGAAGATATGGTCATTGGCTTTTTAGCGTCCGAAAAAATTATCGGGAAATTTAGTGATATAAAAAATATCTGGCTTGAAGCGAATGCCGAGTTCATCCATGTTGAGACGGAAAAAACCTTTCCTTTTTATGAACAATTGCATAGTAAAAGATATATTACTTCTTGTTGTGGCAATGGCCGGCAAGGATTTGTGTTTGCCAATGATGCGCTCACTGCAAAGAAAATGACAGACAAAACAGTTCGATTAAAGCCTGAACATTGCTTTTTTCTAATGGATGAACTGGAAAAATCCGCTTCCGTTTTCCAAGAAACAGGTGGTGTTCATAATGCTGCTTTATGTGACCCAACAGGAATTGTACTCGCTCGAATGGATATCGGACGCCATAATGCGCTCGATAAAATTTACGGGCATTGCTTAAAAAATAACATTTCTGTACGAGATAAAGTGATTGCTTTTAGTGGAAGAATTTCCTCTGAAATTTTATTAAAAGTAGCGAAAATTGGTTGTGAAATTATTTTATCGAAATCAGCACCAACTGAACTCGCTTTAGAATTAGCGGAAGAACTCGGCATTACAACTGTAGGGTTTATTCGAGGAGGGTCTTTTAATTTGTATACGCATCCTGAGCGGATAACCAATAGCCCAGAAAATCAAGATGTATGATTTTCTGGGCAGTTTTTAATTTATGATTAGAAATCATTAAGCGTTAGCAGGCTCTTCGACTTGTAGTGCTTTCATTTCTTCAATCTCAGCTGCAGCAATTTCTTCTTCGGTTAATTTTTTAATTGTAAAACCTGTCATCGCGAAAATCATACCAATGATTGGAACGGCAAAATTTAAAATTGCATAAGGTCCGTATTGAACGACACTGACTCCTAGCGTTCCAAATATAAATACACCACATGTATTCCAAGGGATGAAAACAGAAGTGAGTGTTCCGCCATCTTCCAATGAACGCGATAAGTTTTTAGAATGCAGCCCCATTTTACGATAAGCACCACTAAACATCCTTGACGGCACAACAATCGAAATATATTGTTCTGAACAAGATGCATTGGTCATAAAACAAGCAGCAATCGTTGAAATAATAAGCGACTTTGCTGATTTTACAACTTTCAATAGTTGGTTCATAATCGATTGAAGCATTCCAGAAAACTCTAATATCCCACCAAAAGTCATCGCAACAATCGTCATTGAAACTGTAAACATCATTGAATCCAAACCACCACGATTGAATAATTCGTCCACCATTTCATTTCCTGTTGAGATGGTAAATCCACTTTGCAGAGCAGCAATCCCTTCTGCCATCGACCCACCTTGTACAAAGACTTGTGATAAATAACCTAGAACAATCCCGACAATTAAAGCAGGAATTGCAGGCACTTTAAACGCAACAAGTACAATGACTGCGAGTGGAATCAGTAATAACCAAGGAGAAATCACGAAACTTTCTTGTAAAACTTGAACTGTTTGTCCAATTTCAACAGTTTCAATGCTCGCTTGTGCAAAACGTTGCCCCAAATAAGCATAAATACCAAGCGCAATCCCAAGTCCTGGAATTGTTGTCCATAACATATGTTTAATATGATCAAATAAATCTGTGCCGGTTAAGCCTGCCGCTAAATTCGTTGTATCTGATAATGGAGACATTTTATCACCAAAATAAGCACCAGAAATAACAGCACCTGCAACCATACCAGCGGGAATACCCATACTTAGTCCAATTCCCATTCCCGCAACACCAATCGTTCCCATCGTTGACCAAGAACTTCCAATCGCGAGTGAAACAATTGCACAGATTAATGTAATCGTTACCAAAAACCAAGTAGGTGTAATAATTTGCAAACCATAATAAATCATCGTTGCAACAATGCCGCCACCCATCCATGCACCAATTGTTAAGCCGACTAAAATGATAATCGCAACAGCTGGTAATGCAAGACGAATCCCTTTATACATCATTTCTTCAATTTCTTTCCAACTAAATCCTACTTTCCATGCAACGAGTGCTGCAACAGATGTCCCTATAATGAGTGGAATATGTGGATCCTGCTCTAATTTAACAACTGTGAAAATCATCACAATAATCATGATGACTAAAGGTAAGAGCGCTAACCAAATATTCATTTCTTTTTTCTTTTGATTCCCCATCTTTTTCCTCCTCATAAACCCCTTTAATGAAAAATTACTCTCAATTGTCTGTATAGTAAAATATTATATTTTACATAAGAATCTGTCAATGAGAATTTTTCATATACTGTCTTTGTTAAGTGATATTTTATATGTATCTTTCAAATTCACCTAAAATATTTTTTATATGATAAAATAATAATGGAAACTAAAAAATGATAAAGGAAAGATATTATGACAACCAATTTCAAACCGCGAAATTATACACCTGCAATTATTATCATTACAATTGCTTTAATCAGTGCCATTACAATTTTATTAAGATTGCCAGGAGTCGAAGATTTTGATGCATTTGATATTACAATTTTACCGCTTATGAATGCGATCTTTAATGTATTTTCGTTTGTCTTTTTACTCATTGCATTGGTCGCTATTTTAAAAGGCAATGAAAAAGTCCATAAACGTTTCATTTACGCAGCTGTTGTGGCAACTGCTTTATTTCTAATTAATTATGTAGTCTTCCATACAATTTCTTCCGCAACTCCTTTTGGCGGCGAAGGTTTCTTGAAGATTTTTTATTACTTCGTTTTAATTACGCATGTAACACTTGCAATGAGCATTATTCCACTTGCGCTAACGAGTATTACTAGCACATGGAATCGACAATTTGAACGCCATAAAAAAGTCTCTCGATGGACAATGCCAATTTGGCTATATGTAAGCTTTACAGGTGTTTTAGTTTATGTATTGATTAAACCTTATTATTAGTGGGAAGGCTGGCAATAAAGTCGAAATGCGGACTTTATTGCCGCCTCCCTTTTTTTATTCGCTTAAGTGACGTCATTGTTTCCTATTTGGGCTTTAGGTGCGGTGAAGTAAATAGACGTTCAAGCTAAAAAATATTTTTTTATAAAAAAAGGCTTTCTTTTTGGAAAGAATATGTTATAGTTATTTATGGCTCAAGTCGAGCGAGATAATCATCACAATGAGCTAAATAAAAAATAAAAAACTTTTTCAAAAAAGTGTTGACTTCCATAGTGAAGTTATATTATAATAAGATTTGTCGTTAAGGAAATATTATCCAATTAAAAAATATTACTCATGTCCCAGTAGCTCAGCTGGATAGAGCAACAGCCTTCTAAGCTGTAAGTCGCAGGTTCGAATCCTGCCTGGGACGCTAGCGAAAACCTACAAACTTAATGTTTGTAGGTTTTTTTATTTTTTTCATTCCACACATATACACACCAAACTCCCCTCCCTCAGCATAAAATATTCAAAGGAGAGGAGTAACTTTGAATACAATCGAAAAATGGGTTTTAGTTTTTAGTGGAGCAATTGGGGGACTATGGTCTCTTGCCGTAAATGGGCTCGGTTTAGCGGTTGCAACACTTGCGGTATTTATGCTGATGGATTATATAAGTGGATTGGCGCAAGCTTTTTACAATAAAAAGCTCAATAGCATTGTCGGCTTTCGTGGTCTTATTAGAAAAGTATATTATTTACTGCTAATTGGGGCTTGTTATATGTTCGAAAATCTTGTTTTTGGTACAAGATACTTAGCGGATGGTGTCACGATTTCATTTGTTGCGATGGAGTTTATTTCAATTGCGGAGAATGGTGTTCGGATGAATGCTCCTTTTAGCAGTGTCTTCGAATCATTTTTATCCATCGTAAAAAATAAGACGAAAACAAAAGATGATGATTAATAATCGATTTCTCCTTACTTTTTTCATGTCGAAAGCCTGTACAAGAACAATAACACAGCATTATATAAGAAAAAGGAGGGATAAATTTTGGTCATCATTAAACAGCAACTCGTCAACCGTACGAATCGGATTTCAGCAGGAACAAACACAATCAATTACATTACAATACACGAAACCGCCAATACAAATAAAGGTGCAAATGCACAAACCCATGCCAATTTACAATCTAACGGAAATCCACGCGAAGCTTCTTGGCATTATCAAGTTGACGATCAGCAAATCATCCAATCGTTTCCAGATACAACCATTTGTTGGCATGCCAATGCTGGCAATAAACAATCGATTGGCATTGAAATCTGCGTAAATCAAGATGGTAATTTTGCGCAAGCAATTGAAAACACAGTTTCGCTCGTTAAAATATTAATGGCACGCTATCACCTAACAATTAATCGAGTCGTTCAGCACCATTTTTGGACTGGCAAAAACTGCCCGCATTTTTTACGAAGCGGCAGTAAAGGCATTTATTGGCAGCAATTTCTTACTAAAATTACAAACTTCACAAATGTCAATTTTGTTTTACAGTACGGAGATGTCGGCGATCAAGTTAAATTTTATCAAGACAAATTAAAACGTCTAGGCTATAAACTTGATGTAGATGGTGTATTTGGACCCGCCACATTAGAAATCGTCAAACAATTTCAAGCTGCAAATCATCTTATTGTCGATGGTTATCTCGGGCCACTCACACGAAAAAAAATCAATGATTGTTTAACCGCAATGCAAAAAGGAGATGAACAACAATTGAATTTAACAAAAAGCGAACGCGAAGAACTTGCGAAGATTTTTAAATTCGCACGGGAAACAGGCATTTTCTCATCGGCGGAACACGAAAAATCGATTATCGACGGCACGATGACATTAAGCCGATTACAATATTTACAAACCATCATTGCTGGCGCTGGTATCAATCACGGAAAACGAATTCAATAAACCAAGATAAAATCCCCTTTCCTTCTCTTCTCGATAACTCATCAAAAGTTTCTCTTTTATGCGATGAACACTCATTATTACAAATGTGAGAAAATACTGAAGTGTTGTAATTACATTTTAAGTAGTTTATAATGATAATGACTTCAGAAAGGTCAAAAAAATGCTATGTCGTTAAGTTAAAACTTACGGCATAGCACTTTTTTATTAAATTGATGTATTTTTCATTTTCATCCCAAATAAGAGCTACGGAAATGTCTTACATTCTCATAATCTTTTCAGATATTTCCAGATGCATCTTAATTGAATTCTACTTGATCAATCACTTCGTCTTCCATATTTTTGAAAGTGACAGTTATTTTTTCAGCATAGTCGATGATGGCATAAGTTGCTGGATTCCCGCCCCTTGGTAAAAGTGTACTCCCCGGATTGACGATTAAAATCCCTTCCTTTATCTCTGCACCATATAGATGTGAATGTCCAAAAAACACCATATTTGCACTTTTTTCTTGTGCTGCATATAAAACTGACATTAAAGAACTCTTCACATTATGACGATGTCCATGAACCATCAGCACTTTTTGATCGCCCAATTCCGCTACGACTTCTTCCGGAAAAGTACTGTCCATATCACAATTTCCACGGACGACATACATTTCTTTAAAAAGATCATCTGTAGACGTTAATTCACTATCTCCACAGTGAAAATAAGCATCGGCTTGTAATGCAGTAATTTTTTCAATCGTCTCTCGGTCGCCATGTGAATCACTCATAACAATAATTTTCATCTTTCCCACCAACCTTATTCCATCATTTTCGGTAATGCTGCTCGCAGTTTTGCTAAAGCCGCACCCCGATGTGAAACCTCACTTTTTTCAACTGCAGTTAACTCGGCCATTGTTCGTTTTTTCATCGGCACATAAAAAATCGGATCATATCCGAAGCCATTTTCACCTTGACGTTCTGTCGTAATCACGCCTTCGCAACTACCCGAAAAAACAGTCGTTTCCGTATCTGGCCCAGCAATGGCTAGTACACAACGAAAACGCGCTGTACGCTTCTCTTCCTCAACGCCTTCTAATGCCTTTAGCGCTTTATCAATATTTTCATCATCTGTACTATGATTTCCCGCATAACGCGCTGAATAAACCCCCGGCGCACCGTCTAATGCATCGATTTCTAAACCACTATCATCAGCAATCACTGTTTTTCCAAAATATTTGGCAACCGTTTCAGCCTTTAAAATGGCATTTTCTTCAAAAGTTTCTCCCGTTTCTTCTACTTCAATCGGCATATCTAAATCATTCAAAGTCAATACTTCAATGCCAAGAGGATTAAATAGCGCTTCGAAATCTTTCTTTTTTCCGAGATTATTCGTCGCAATTAAAACTTCTTTCATGCCTCTTCGCCTACCTCGCTGCCAATTCGTTCAGCAATCTTTCCTAATGCCGCTTTTTGCTGGCTAAATAACTGCTCGATTCCTTCTTCTGCTAATGCTACAAGACCGTTCATTTCTTCTCTTGTAAACGTTGCTTCTTCACCCGTTCCTTGAAGTTCTACAAACGCCCCTGCACCTGTCATCACAACATTCATATCAACTGCCGCCGACGAATCTTCAACATAATCTAAATCAAGTACAAGTTTACCTTCATCCAATACACCAACACTTGTTGCGCCTAAAAAATCCGCGATTGGGAATTTTTTCAATTGATGCTTTTCAACAATTTTTTCCGCAGCCATCGCCATTGCAACAAACGCGCCTGTAATAGAAGCTGTACGCGTCCCGCCGTCCGCTTGAATAACATCACAGTCAATCCAAATCGTTCTTTCACCTAAAGCTTCCAAGTCCGTTACAGCACGCAACGCACGACCAATTAGACGTTGAATTTCCATCGTACGTCCACCAACTTTCCCTCGTGTCGCTTCACGTTGCGTACGCTGTCCTGTTGCGCGTGGTAGCATTGAATACTCAGCTGTTACCCAACCTTTACCACTCCCTCTTAAAAATGGCGGTACACGGTCTTCAATCGTCGCAGTACAAATCACTTTCGTATTCCCTATAGAAATCAAGACAGAACCTTCCGGGTGAATTAAATAATCCGTTTCAATTGTGACAGCTCTCAATTCATTTTCTATTCTTCCATCATGTCTTACCATTTAAATCCCTCCAAATAATAAAAAACCTATACTTTTATGCCTTCGATTGCATATTCATCCTTGATTTATAAATGAAAATCACAATCCCTTTTCATACATTCACTTTTTATCATACGCGAAAATGATTGACACAACAATTTTTTCAAAAAATAAAACTGGATGCCTAATGAGAATAGGCAAACCAGTTTTACGGTAAACTTATTTTTCTAACATCAGGACTTTCCAGTTCGAGCCAATCTTTTACAATCCCCTCGAAACTTTCACGAGGTCCTGTTGTATAAAATACTGCATTTACTGCTTGTTTCGCTTCGTTTTGTATGCCATATTGCACTAATGTTTTCTCGACGTCTCTTACGGTCTCCACCGCAGATGAAATAATTTGGACATGTTCTGGGAGACAACTTTCGATATGCCCTTCTAAAAGGGGATAATGTGTACATCCTAAAATTGCAGTATCAAAATTTTTATCTGCTAACTGTTTTAAAGTTTCATGAATCGTCACTCTTGCACTGATCGATTTGTATTGACCACTTTCAACAATCGGGACAAAATCCGGACAAGCAAGCGGATAAACCGCAGCATCTGGCGCTTGTTTGAGAATTTCTTCATCATACGCACGACTTTCAATTGTACGTGCTGTTCCAAGCACTGCAATCTGTTTTGTCCTAGAGTTTGCCACTGCCGCACGAGCGCCGGGAATAATGACGCCAATGACAGGAAAACTAAACAAATGGCGAATTGTGTCCAATGCAACAGCCGTTGCCGTATTACAAGCAATGACAAGCATTTTAATATCCATTTCGGCTAATTTCGTCACCATTTCAATCGTAAATGTACGCACTTCTTCTGATGAACGCGAGCCATAAGGACAACGTAAATCGTCTCCTAAATAAAGGATTGATTCATTCGGCAACATGTTTAGCATTTCTTTGACTACAGTCAGTCCTCCGACACCTGAGTCAATGACTCCGATTGGTTTTACCACGCTTAATCCCTCAATCCTCTTTCCAATCTTTCTTCATCTCTTCATGAAGTTTTGACAGCAACCTAGAAAGTTGTATCACTTCACTTTCTTCAAAATCGGATAACACCGTATTTAAATAATTACGGCGTTTATCAATGACTTCTTCAATGATGCGTTCTCCTTCAGCTAATAGGTGAATTCTTACAACACGCCGATCTTTCGTATCGCGTATTCTTTTCACTAGCTCATTGCTTTCCATACGATCTACTAAATCAGTCGTCGTACTAAAAGCTAAAAACATTTTATTCGATAGTTCGCCGATCGTCATATCCCCATGTTCAAACAACCACTGTAATGCGATAAATTGCGGTGGTGTAATGGTATAGTTTTTCAAGATTTTTCGCCCATTATGCTTAATTATTGCCGCAATATAGCGAAGTTCTTTTTCCATACATGCGACTTCATTTGCATCATGATTTGTCGAATTGATCCGTTCCGTCAAGTTTACCAACTCCTCGAAAAGCGATTACTGTATGTCTATTGTCGCTTTTTTCTCTTCTAAAGGCAACTTATTTCGCTATAATTCTTCATCAAAAACAGAAATCAACAGAAAAAAACCAGGTTTTATAAACGCCCGGTTCTTTTCCTATACTTATTTTATCGCTTAATCATACATCTTTTAGCGCAAATGTAATTCTTCAAGCCGCAATAACTCAAGAATCGCTTGTGCTCTGCCCGAAACTCCTAATTTTTGAATCGTGTTGGAAATATGGTTACGGACTGTTTTCTCACTAATCCCTAGCTGCTTCGCGATTTCTTTCGTCGTAAAATCATCGATTAATAAATTGAAAATTTCACGTTCCCTCGCAGTTAGTAATGAACGATGTTTAGGTTCCTCTCTCAAGACATGCCCCCCTATTCGCTTTCATCTTAAAATATGTGAATAGAGCGCGAGTCGTGACGGCAATTACGTAGTAAGCTCGAAAAAACCATTTTCTCCGATTCTGACCAAGGAAAACCTCTCCCTGTTCTTTTATCAATTTGAACCATCGTACTTCTTCCTGTAAAAAAGATTTCCCCTCCTTCATTTTTCGCTAAGTAATGAATGTCAATTGACGATGTCCCGATCTTTTCTACTTTGACATAGATTTGTAGCTGTTCATCATATTGAATCGGTTTTACATAATCACATTGTATGTCCGCTAGTACCGGCGCTACCGGGCTGTTCGGATCCATCCAATCCGCCATTAAGCCAATATGTTTCAAATATTCAATTCTCGCATACTCTAAATAAGAAATAATCACTGCATTGTTTACAATGCCATACATATCTAAATCTGAAAAACGAACTGTTAAAGGTGCCGCATATGTAAATTCATCCGACCATTTTTCAAAATCCCCAATATAATTTGCCCTCATCAACAAAACCTTCCTTCTGCCATATAAGTGAATACCCATTCATTTATATAATAACAGAGTTTACTGAATATTGATAGAGGAGAATAATATCGCGGAAAAATAATTTAGCAACAGGAGATGGAAGGGATATTACTAATTTGCGGGTAGATTATTGGCGATTGCGGGCACATTTTTCTGGTTTCTGGGCACATTCTCAGAATTTCTAAAAATTACAGGATAAACCTTTCCTTTTAACCTTCTCGTAACAAAAGAAAACCCTTGCCATAAACACGAAACCGCCTTCAAAACTACAAAAACTCCACGAACCACCAAAACGCAAAGCGCCCCTAAAAAAAGCACGAACTTCGCTTTTTTTAGGGGCAGCTTTCTAGTCTACCATATGGTCGCTTCCGAAGAAGTCTTTGAACATTTGTACTGTAACTGCACGGTTAACTGCTGCGATTGATGTTGTTAAAGGAATTCCTTTTGGACATGCTACGACACAGTTTTGTGAGTTACCACATTCAGCAATTCCACCGTCACTCATTAACGTGTGGAGTCTCTCATCTCTGTTCATTGAACCTGTCGGGTGAGAGTTAAATAGACGTACTTGTGATAATAGTGCTGGACCGATAAAGTCCGTATTATCGTTCACGTTCGGACATGCTTCTAGACAAACACCACATGTCATACATTTTGATAACTCATACGCCCATTGACGTTTACGTTCTGGCATACGCGGACCTTCGCCTAGCGAATACGTACCATCAATTGGAACCCATGCTTTAATTCTCTTTAAAGAATCAAACATAACACTACGATTCACGACTAAGTCACGGACGACTGGGAATGTCGCCATAGGTTCAAGTTTAATTGGTTGTGTTAATTGGTCAACTAGCGCTGTACATGATTGACGTGGACGTCCGTTAATCACCATCGAACAAGCACCACAAACTTCTTCAAGACAAGACATTTCCCAAGTAACAGGCGTTGTTTTTTTACCATCTGCATTGACTGGATTTTTTTGAATTTCCATTAGAGCGGAAATTACGTTCATATTTGGTCTATAGTCAATCTCAAATTTTTCCCAATAAGATTTTGAGTCTTGAGTGTCTTGACGAAGGATCTCAAATCGAATCGTTTTTTGTGCTGTCGCTGTATTTTGTTCACTCATCCTATATTAAGCTCCTTCCTTATAAATGATTAGTTCTTAGATGTATAGTCACGTTTACGAGGCGGAATTAAAGATACATCGATATCTTCATAATGGATAATCGGTGCACCTGTTTTCGCATCGAATTTCGCCATCGTCGTTTTCATAAAGTTTGTGTCATCACGTTCTGGGAAGTCTGGTTTATAGTGTGCACCACGGCTTTCGTTACGCTGAAGCGCACCAATTGTGATAACTCTCGCTAAGTATAACATGTTTTTCAGCTGACGCGTAAATGTCGCACCTTGGTTCGACCATTGTTGCGTGTCTGTCATATTAATATTTTCATAACGCTCAAGTAACTCTAAAATCTTCGCGTCAGTTTCTTTTAGTTTATCATTATAACGAACAACTGTTACGTTATTTGTCATCCACTCACCAAGCTCTTTATGAAGTAGGTAAGCGTTTTCCGTGCCATCCATTTTTAGCGTTGCATCCCATTTTGCTTGCTCTTCTTTCACTGCTGAATCAAAGACTGATGAAGAAATATCTTCAGTAGATTTCTTTAAGCCTTTCATATATTCAACAGCTTTCGGACCTGCAACCATTCCACCATAAACAGCAGATAATAATGAATTTGCACCTAGACGGTTCGCACCGTGTTGTGAATAATCAACTTCCCCCGCAGCAAATAAACCTGGGATATTTGTATGTTGATCATAGTCTACCCATAGCCCACCCATCGAATAGTGAACTGCTGGGAAAATTTTCATTGGAACTTTACGTGGATCATCTCCCATGAATTTCTCATAGATTTCAATAATTCCACCTAGTTTAATGTCTAGCTCTTTTGGATCTTTATGAGAAAGGTCTAAATAAACCATGTTCTCCCCGTTAATCCCTAATTTTTGATTGACACAAACGTCGAAGATTTCACGTGTTGCAACGTCACGTGGGACAAGGTTACCGTAATCTGGATATTTTTCTTCTAAGAAATACCATGGTTTCCCGTCTTTATACGTCCAAACGCGTCCACCTTCACCACGTGCAGATTCACTCATGAGACGTAATTTATCGTCTCCAGGGATTGCTGTTGGGTGAATTTGGATAAATTCTCCGTTTGCATAATGTGCACCTTGTTGGTAAACGATCGATGCTGCTGAACCAGTGTTAATAACAGAGTTCGTTGATTTTCCGAAGATAATCCCCGGTCCACCAGTTGCCATAATGACTGCATCTCCGCGGAAAGATTGAATTTCCGATGTGTACATATTTTGTGCTTTAATTCCACGACAAATGCCTTCGTCGTCTAAAATTGCACCTAGGAACTCCCAGTGTTCGTATTTCGTCACAAGACCTTGTACTTCGAATTTACGAACTTGCTCGTCTAATGCATATAAAAGTTGTTGTCCAGTCGTTGCACCTGCGAATGCAGTACGGTGGTGTAATGTTCCACCAAAACGTCTGAAATCTAGTAAACCTTCTGGCGTACGGTTGAACATAACACCCATACGGTCAAATAAGTGAATAATTTCAGGTGCTGCTTCAGTCATTGCTTTTACAGGAGGCTGATTCGCCAAGAAGTCTCCACCATACACAGTATCATCAAAATGAATTGCAGGTGAATCTCCTTCCCCTTTCGTATTTACCGCACCGTTAATACCGCCTTGGGCACATACGGAGTGGGAACGCTTAACTGGGACAATCGAGAATAGGTCAACTGGCACACCTTCCTCTGCTGCTTTGATGACCGCCATCAAGCCTGCAAGACCGCCGCCGACAACAATCATTCTGCTTTTCGTCATGAATGCTTCACTCCTCAAATTATAAATAAACGATTCAAATCATTTTTTTGTAAAGTTTTAGAAAGCGCTTTACCATAATTCATTTGTCCATTAAATAAATGCGAAAATAGCTTGTAAACCAATTACCGATAACACTACGAAAATAAGCATCGTAATGTACGATACAATCTTTTGTGAACGAGGTGACTGTGTGAAGCCCCAAGTCGTTAAGAATCCCCATAGACCATTTGATAAGTGGAATGTTGCAGCAAGTACACCAACAACGTAAAATGCGATCATGAATGGATTTTGGAAAATGTCCGCCATCATATCATAGTTTACTTCCACACCAAGCGCTTTTTGAATTCTCGTTTGGTAAATATGCCATGCGATAAAGATTACTAGGAAAACTCCTGTAAACCTTTGTAGCATGAACATCCAGTTACGGAATGTGCCGTAGCGTTGGACGTTATTCTTTGCCGTGAAAGCTATGTATACACCATAGAATGCGTGGAACATTAATGGGATATAAATTACAAACCATTCTAAAAATAACACAAATGGTAAGTTCCCCATAAAGTCAGAGGCTTTGTTAAAGGCTTCTGGTCCGCGTGTCGCAAAATGGTTGATGACTAAGTGCTGAACTAAAAAGAGTCCAACTGGAATAATCCCTAGCAAAGAATGAAGGCGTCGCGCAAAAAAATCTGTTTCTTTTTTCAAGTCTTTTACCCTCCCTTATGACTGAGGTTTCCGGTAACATATTTCGTCATAAAAAAGACACGAAGAAATATTGACCGATCCCCTCTTCATGGTACAATGTTATAACATGTACTATTGTACTCCTCCCTATTAAAGAGGTCAAGGTGTCTAAACCTTTAAAATCATACCCCCTTCTGTAATTTTATATTTTTTCTACTATTTCGCAAAATTAAATCTATCAATTTAGAATAAAAAAAGACTTTTAATCTACGAATACTTACCGATACAATAAGAAGAGGCATCCCTTTACAATTGCTGTTTACAACGTTTAATTGCTAGAAAGGTTGACGATTATTGGAAAAGAATACATATGAAGCACCCACTCAATTTGGTTATGAATTGATTCGAGATCATGTTTTACCAAGCATTCTCGGAAAACATGAAGGCGATATTTTATATTGGGCTGGTAAAGAAATCGCACGAAAGTTTCCTGTTTTTAGCATTGAAGAAATTCCCGCATTCTTTTTAGAAGCTGGTGGGGGTCAACTAACTGTGGATAAAATGTCGAAAAAAGAAGCTTTTTATCAATTAAAAAGTCCAGGAGAACCACTCAAAATTAGTGAACGTAACTTTCATTTGGAAGCTGGATTTATTGCAGAACAGTTTCAAAAACTGAAGGGATGCTTAACGGAATGTTATGCGGAAACGAAAGCAAGCGAAAACACAGTCACATTGCAACTTGCTTGGGACAAAAAAGAGACTGTCCAATAGCTTTGCTATTGGACGCCTCCCAATTGTTTATGCGTTTATTTTGTGCATTCCGCTACTGATTGAGCTTTTTTTACGAGACACGAAGCCTAAACAATAAAAGAACGCATCAGCTCCACGCATATTAAAACTGAAGGCGTCCCCAAAGTCGTGCACTTTCGACTTTTGGGACAGCCTCCACTTATCCATTAACTAATTTGTTCCAATGCAAATGTATTGTGTAATACAGCTACCGCTTCTTCCATATGCGTTGTTGGAATCACAACAGATACTTTAATTTCCGAAGTACTCACCATTTTAATTGGAATCGATGCTAAACGTAGCGCGTCAAACATATTTGCAGCAACCCCTGGATTTGACACCATTCCACTACCAACAATTGAAACTTTCGCAAGACCGACTTCAAAATCAGCCCGTTTATAACCAAGCTCGGCTTTATTCACTTCTAATACATTCATCGTTTTTGCAAAATCTTCATTTTTAATCGAAAACGAAACAGATGGTTGTTCGCCTTCCATAATCGTTTGGACGATAATATCCACGTTTACTTGTTCGCCCGCAAGTGCTGTAAAAATATTAGCAAGTGAACCATTATACGGTGTATCATACATAATCGTGATTCGTACAATATCTTCTTCAAAAGCAACCCCACGAACAATTAAATTACTTTCCATTTCAACTTCCTCCTTAATTACCGTGCCCATTCCTTCGATATGCGCTGGTCTCACACGAAGTGGCATCTGATGATTTTTCGCAAATTCGATGGCACGTGGATGAAGAACCCCCGCTCCCAAATTGGCAAGTTCTAACATTTCATCATAAGAAATTTCGATTAATTTTGATGCATTTTTAATCATTCTTGGATCTGTTGTGAAAACCCCTTCCACATCCGTATAAATATCGCAGCGCGCAGCTTCAATCGCAATCGCGACGGCCACTGCACTCGTATCCGAGCCTCCGCGACCAAGCGTTGTAATTTCACCCGTTCCATCCACACCTTGAAAACCAGTAATAACTGCAACTCCGCCTTTATTTAAAGTGGCAATTACTTTCCCAGCTTTTACTTCTTCAATCCGTGCTTTACTATGTATAGAATCTGTTTGAATGCCTGCTTGCCATCCTGTAAATGACCTTGCTTCGATTCCTTTTGCTGTAATGGCCATCGCTAGAAGAGAAGCTGTCACTTGTTCACCTGTCGTCAGCAACATATCGAGTTCACGACTCGTCGCATTCGGATGAATTTCTCCTGCAAGTGCAAGCAATTGATCCGTCGTTTTTCCCATTGCAGATACAACAACCGCCACTTGTTTCCCTTGCTCAACCTCTTTCAATATAAGAGATGCAGCCCGTTCAATTCTTTCCTCATTCGCAACCGATGTTCCACCAAATTTCATCACAATTCTTTCCAAAAACTCCACCCACTTTCCCCTGAAACGCAAAAACAGCCCTCATTCATATAATGAGAGCTGGTCCGATGAGCGCATACACAAAAAATCCGTTTCGCTTTCGGGATAGCTCTCCAGGTAAAATTTCCTGACAGACTTCCGCTTCTTCAACGAAAATCCAGCAAATTTCTAATAACAGCTTAGAAACTCACTTCGGCAATTACACCTTTCTTCTTCACTCAACGGACTGTTCTCCTCATGAAGAATACTCTTTGCACTTGCGCCTCTATCCTCACTAAAACTTGCCTTCAATTGACAAGTTTCTATAGTGAAATAATTCAGTGTCTTCACTTTAACATACTATTTCTTTTCTTGCAATTTTTCCTGGAAATATTTTTCCACTGACTGCGCCAACTTTTCAGATAACCCCGCTTTCTGTAAAGCCGCAACATCTGCTTCCCTAATTTTTTTGACCGAACCAAAATATTGTAAAAGAGCTTGTTTTCGTTTCGGACCAATTCCAGGAATATTATCTAAAGATGAAGTAATCGCATTTTTTCCCCTTTGTTGACGGTGAAACGTAATCGCAAATCGGTGCACTTCATCCTGAATTCTTTGCAACAAATAAAAAGCATCACTCGTTCGTTTAAGTGGAATCACTTCTGGCGGATTGCCATACAATAATTCCGATGTTTCATGCTTATCGTTTTTTGCAAGCCCTGCAATTGGAATCGATAAACCTAATTCATCTTCAATCACTTCTCGTGCGACTTCCATCTGCCCTTTCCCACCGTCAATTAACACTAAATCAGGGAGCGGCAAATTTTCTTTTAACACACGAATATATCGTCTTCTGACCACTTCGCGCATTGCTCCGTAATCATCATGCATTGCAGCTGTTTTTGTCTTATATTTTCGGTAATTCTTGCGGTCCGGTTTGCCGTCCACAAAAGAAACCATTGCCGAAACAGGGTCAACGCCATGCGTATGCGAGTTGTCAAATGCTTCAATTCGTAATGGCATTGAAATATTTAACGCTTCTCCAAGCGCATCGCAGGCTCCAATTGTTCGTTGTTCTTGTCTTTCAATCAACTGGAATTTCTGCGATAAAGAAATTTTTGCGTTTTTCATTGCCAACTGGACAAGGTCTTTTTTCTTGCCCCTTTGTGGAATTAAAACTGCAGTATTTAATAATTGCTTAACGATTTCCGCGTCAATTTCAGGCGGCAATAAAATTTCTTTTGGCAATAAATGATCCGATTTTTGATAAAACTGGCCAATAAACGTCAAAATTTCTTCTTCAGCCTCTTTATATAAAGGAAAAATCGATACATCCCGCTCAATCAGCTTACCTTGCCGCATAAAAAAGACTTGGACACACATCCAGCCTTGATCCACTGCATAACCAAAAATATCTCGGTCGGTAAAATCATTCATTGACATCGATTGCTTTTCCATAACCATTTCAATATTGGTAATTTGGTCGCGATAATCTGTCGCACGCTCAAACTCTAAATTTTCAGCGGCTTGCTGCATTTTTTCCGTCAATTCTTTTTTCACATTTTTATAGCCACCGTTTAAAAAACGCGTAATATTGGCAATCATTTCTTTATACGTATCTTCTTCTACTTCTTGGATACAAGGCGCTAAACATTGCCCAAGATGATAATATAAACAAGATTTCGTCGGTAATTTTTGACATTTACGATATGGATAAATACGGTCGAGTAACTTTTTCGTTTCTGCTGCAGCATGCGCATTTGGATATGGGCCAAAATATTTCCCTTTATCCTTTTTCACACGCCTCGTAATGATTAAACGCGGATGACGTTCCGCCGTAATTTTCAAATAAGGATAAGATTTATCATCTTTCAACATAATATTATATTTCGGGTCATATTTTTTAATTAAATTCAACTCAAGAATTAACGCTTCGATATCAGAAGACGTAATAATCGTTTCAAAATCAACAATTTCACCGACTAATCTTGCCGTTTTCCCGTCATGGCTTCCGGTAAAATAACTGCGCACGCGATTTTTTAACTTCTTCGCTTTCCCTACATAAATGATCGTTCCTTGACGGTCTTTCATCAAATAACAACCTGGATTTTCGGGAAGGATTGCTAGCTTTTCTCTTATTAAATCATTCATCATACTCACCTGCCTAAAAAGGAGCTGTCCATCTAGTCAGCAAATGACTGTATGGACGCTCCCATTGTTTACTTAATGATTAATTGATAATTAAGCGTGTTTTTCGATTAATTCTTTCAGTGCATCTTTCGGTTGGAAACCAACAACTTTATCGACAACTTCTCCGTCTTTGAATAAAAGAAGTGTTGGGATAGACATAATGCCAAACTGTCCAGCAGTTCCTTGGTTATCGTCTACATCAACTTTAACGATTTTTGCTTTCCCTTCGATTTCTCCGTCCAGTTCTTCTAAAACTGGTGCAATCATTTTACAAGGTCCACACCATGGTGCCCAAAAGTCAACAAGAACGACACCTTCTGCAATATTTTCATTAAAATCTTTGTCAGTTGCATTAATAATAGCCATTTTAAAAATTCCTCCTTTAATCTGTACCACTAGTTGCATTGTATCATGCAGCGAAACAGCCTGCGAAATATATGCTTGGGTAGCATAACAAAAGAGCATCTTTCAGTCAAAAAGGATGACCGAAGATGCTCTTTTTGAATCTATTATGCGTTTACTTTTAAATTCTTCACTTCTTCAATTAATAAAGGCATTACTTCAAATAAATCCCCAACAATACCGTAATCTGCAACTTTAAAGATTTCCGCTTCTGGATCTTTGTTAATCGCAACAATTACTTTAGAATTCGACATGCCTGCCATATGTTGGATTGCACCCGAAATCCCAACACCGATATAAAGATCTGGTGTAATAACTTTACCTGTTTGACCAATCTGTAAAGAATAGTCACAGTAATCCGCGTCACATGCACCACGAGAAGCACCAATTGCACCACCAAGTAAATCCGCAAGCTCTTGTAATGGCTTAAATCCTTCAGCACTACGTACGCCGCGTCCACCTGCAACAACAACTTTAGCCTCTGACATATCAACGCCGTCCGTTGCTTTACGGATCACTTCAGAAATAATTGTACGAAGATCTTTTACATCCACGTCAACCTTGGAAACATCTCCAGAACGTCCTGCATCTTTTTCCAATGTCGCAATATTATTTGGACGAATTGTGATGAACAGTACACCTTCTTTATGCTGTACTTTTTCAAATGCTTTTCCAGAATAGATTGGACGGATGAACTTTGCATCTTCATCTTCGCCTTCAATTTCTGTTACATCTGAAATTAGCCCTGCTTCAAGTTTACTCGCAATTTTCGGTGCGAAATCTTTTCCTAAAGCTGTATGTCCAATGACAATCGCTTCTGGATTTTCTTGTTCACAAATAGCCATGAATCCTTGGCTATAACCATCTGATGTATACTGTTTTAAATTTTCATGCTCAACTGTTACAACACGATCAGCACCGTATTGAATCATTTCTGTACCTAATGCTTCTACTGAATCGCCGAGTAAAACCCCGACAATTTCTCCACCTGCTGAAATTTGTTTCGCTGCTGCAATCGCTTCAAAAGATACATTACGTAATACGCCTTCACGCGCTTCTCCAAGTACCAATACTTTTTTTGACATTCCCTTTACCTCCTATATACGAATCGACTCTATTATCTAGTCTTCTCAAATGGAAACACTAGTTTTTATCCCCTGAATAAAATGAGTTTACCCACTCATCTTGACAGTTGAAATGTTCCGACTTTTCAACTGAAATTTTTAAATCACTTTCGCTTCATTTTTTAGAAGACTGACAAGCTCACTTACTTGATCTGCTAATTCTCCTTCTAAAATACGTCCTGCTTCTTTTTCTGCTGGTAGGAAAATATCAACCGTTTCCGTTTTCGCTTCGACATCATCTTCATCGATATCTAAATCATCCAACTCTAACTCTTCAAGCGGCTTTTTCTTCGCTTTCATAATGCCCGGTAGTGATGGATAACGTGGTTCGTTTAAACCTTGTTGAGCCGTTACTAAAAGTGGTAATGAAGTTTTAATCACTTCTGAATCCCCTTCAACGTCTCTCACGATATCTACATCTGTTCCGTCAATGTCCAATTTTGTAATTGTCGTCACGTAGTTAATACCCAGCATTTCAGCTACACGTGGACCTACTTGACCAGAACCGCCGTCAATCGCAACGTTTCCAGCAAGAATTAGATCAACATCCTGCTCTTCTAAATAACCTGCAAGAACTTTTGCAACTGTAAACTCATCCATTTCATCTAAATCGTCTTCTGTATTAATTAACACTGCTTTATCTGCACCCATTGCAAGTGCTGTACGCAGTTGTTTTTCCGCTTCTTCATCGCCGATTGTGACAACCGTCACTTCTCCACCGTGTTCATCACGTACTGTGATTGCTTCTTCAATCGCATACTCATCATATGGGTTAATGATGAATTCCGCGCCGTCATCTACAATTTCACCGTTTTTCACTACAATTTTTTCCTCAGTATCAAATGTGCGTTTTACCAAAACATAAATATTCATTCCTAAAAACCTCCTCAGCTTTTTTCGTCATTTCCCTTTAAATTCAGGTTCGCGTTTCTCTAAAAATGCTTGAATTCCTTCTTTCGCATCTTCGGAAACAAATACTTTACCGAAAGCATTCGCCTCCGCTTTCACACCTTCATAATAAGTAGAAGGCTTTGCGAATTGTAACATTTCTAATGCTTGTGACATTGCAATCGGGCTCTTTTTAGCAATTTTCTTCGCCACTTTTGTCGTTGCTTCAAAAAGTTCTTCTTCTGGGAATGCCTTGTTGGCTAACCCAAGATCCGCTGCTTCTATGCCTGTAATTGGATCACTTGTTAACATCATTTCAGCAGCTTTTGGCATCCCAACATAACGTGGTAGTCTTTGTGTGCCTGCAAAACCAGGGATTAGACCTAATTGCAGTTCCGGCAAGCCAAGCTTTGCATTTTCTGCGACGAATCGCATATGACAAGCCATTGCAAGCTCCAAGCCCCCACCTAGCGCTGCACCGTGAATTGCTGCAATGACCGGCTTATGAAAACATTCAAGTCGTTCAAAAACTTGTTGTCCATTCGCCGCAAGTTTTGAAAATTCCTCCCCGGACGTCACATCTGTAAATTCTTTAATGTCTGCACCAGCTGAGAAAAATCTTCCTTCCCCGCGAAGAACAATGACTCGAACTTCTTCATCATTTTCAACCGCATCTAAGAGTGCATCAATTTCGAGAATCAATGCACGTGCTAACGCATTGGCTGGCGGTCGGTTAATTGTCGCAAAAGCAACGCCGTCTTGTTTTTCGACAGTTAAAAACTCCATTTCTTCCCATCCCCTTTTAATTCTATCTCACCAAAGATTATTTTGCCATTATTTTTAGAAAATAATGTTTTTAAGGTTGAAGCGCTTTCATAATGAGTCTATGTACTTTTGGTGATAACTCTATTAAATCATATTTTTGCTCATTCATCACCCATGAAGTAATTGTTTCATCAATTGTCCCAAATACCATTTGACGTGAAAGTCGAATATCAAGCGATTCATCTAGCTCTTTTCGCTCAATCCCCTCTTTTAAAATGCCATCCAATAAATTCAAGTATTCTCTCAGCACTTCATTAATTCTGAGTCGAAGTTGTTTGCCAGATTGCCTTAATTCTAATTGTGTAACGATGGCAAGATGACGATCTTCATGAAGAACGCGAAAGTGATTTTCAATCATTTTTAATAGTCTTACAGAAGCCGTTGTTTCTTTTTCAATAATTGTTTCCAAATTTTGCGTGAAGATGGACATTTTCTCTCTAAAAACAGAAACTAAAATATCTTCTTTGTTTTTAAAGTATAAATAAATCGTACCATCCGCAACTCCTGCTTCTTTTGCAATTTTAGAAACTTGCGCTTGATGATAACCATTTTCTGCAATTGCGATGACAGCTGCATCGACAATTTGCTTATATTTCGGTTTATCGCGTTTCATAATCCATATCACCACCATTATAATAAAATGCTGAAATCGCCCGATAGACGCGACAAGCGCTGGAAGACTGAACATAAAGGCATTTTTGCCTGTTGTTTAGACTGAAGCTACTCGAGCGTCTGGCGATTGTAGCTGTACAATCAAAATACTGAAATCGCTTTAAAAAGAATATGAATGATGATTCATTCATATTCTTATAATAAATGCTATTTAATTTTAAGTCAAGAAGAAGTTTACGAATTTACTGCCTCTTTCAATTGGTTCTGTTTTTCTTCCTCAACAAGCGATCGTCTTAAAATTTTTCCAACCGCAGTCTTTGGCAGTTCATCACGGAATTCATACAAACGCGGAACTTTAAATGCAGCTAACTGCTTTCTGCAATATTGATCTAACGCTTCTTCCGTAATCGTCATACCTTCTTTTAAAACGATATATGCTTTCACCGTTTCTCCGCGATATGGATCAGGTACACCTGCGACAACACATTCCAAAATCGCTTCATGTTCATAAAGCACTTCTTCAACTTCTCGCGGATAAATATTAAATCCACTCGCAATAATCATATCTTTTTTCCGGTCAACAATATAGAAACGACCTTTTTCATCCATGCGCCCAAGATCTCCAGTTAAAAACCAGCCATCTCTAAAAGTACTTTCCGTTTCTTCCGGCATTTCCCAATAACCTTTCATCACTTGCGGTCCTTTAATCGCAATCTCGCCAACTTCCCCGATTGCTAATGGTTCACTACCTTCTGGACCTAAAATACAAGCATCCGTATTCGGCCATGGTACACCAATAGACCCTTTTTCATTATATTCCTCGCCAGCCCAGACGAAATTCGCATGTGTAACCGGGGAAGTTTCCGTCAGTCCATATCCTTCCACTAACTTTCCACCTGTTACTTTCTCAAATTTCTCCTTTACTTCAATTGGCAAAGTCGCAGAACCACTAATACATGCCGTAATTGAAGATAAATCGTACTTTCCAATATCAGGATGGTTTAATAAACCGATATACATTGTTGGTGCACCTGGAAATAAAGTTGTTTTCTGTTTTTCAATCGTTTTTAAGGCTAAATCCATATCTGGTTTCGGCATTAACACCATTTTATTATTCATCATCACTGTTAAAACAAGTACTGTCGTCATTCCATAAACATGGAAAAATGGCAACATCCCTAAGACAACTTCTTCACCACGCTTCGATTCATATAACCATGCTTCACACATCGCTGTATTAGATACCAAATTTTGATGTGTTAACATCACACCTTTTGGCGGTCCCGTCGTTCCACCTGTATATTGCAATAATGCAATATCTTCATCAAAATTAAACTCATGTCGAATTGGCGTTGCTTGAGAAACTTTCATAATTTCTGTAAATAAATGATAAATGCCACGATGTTCTACTTTAATCGATACACCATGTTCTTTCTTTTGAATAAAAGGATAAATTAAATTTTTAGGAAACGGTAAATAGTCTTTAATCCCCGTAATAATCACATGTTCAAGCGATGTTTCTTTCACAATATTATCGATTCTTGGATATAATAAATCCAACGCAATAATCGCTTTCGCACCCGAATTCACCATTTGGTACTTCAATTCACGCTCTGTATAAAGCGGATTCGTCTGTACAACAATGGCTCCGCTATACAAGGTACCAAAAAATGCAATTGCACTTTGTGGACAGTTTGGCAACATAATTGCCACACGATCTCCTTTTTCAACACCAATTGACCGTAAATAATTTGCAAACTTCAAAGCCGACGTATAAAACTCTTTATACGTAATTTCCTTTCCCATAAAGTGAATTGCCGTTTTCTCAGGTGTATTTTCATACGCCCTCGTTAAATACGATTGAATCGGAATTTCTTCATACGTGATATTTTTCGGAATTTCGTCTGGATATAAATTCAACCATGTCTTCTCTGTCATGTCATTTCCCCTTTCAATATTTTAATTTGGTGAATATTCCTATATTTATATTGTAGTACGAAATGAAAGCACTTTCAATTAGAAGATTCAAAGAGTTTACCTATCATACGTCTTCATTTTGGACTATATGCCATTCATCGATGCTTGGCGCTACAAGCAAAATCATATTCACATAAAAATAGAAACGCCCCCCAAAGCCTACATTTAAGCTTCAAGGGGCAGCTAACTTCTTTATTTACTTAACCAATAAATGCCAACAATCACAAATCCAACTGCTACAACCATTAAAATTTTAGAAAGTCTTTCCACGTTATCTACTCCTAATCAAATGCTGAAATCGTCCGATAGACGCGACAAGCGCTGGAAGACTAAACATAAAGGCGTTTTTTGCCTGTTGTTTAGACTGAAGCGACTCGAGCGGCTGGCGATTGAAGCTGGTCTAATCAAATGCTGAAATCGCCCGATAGACGCGACAAGCGCTGGAAGACTAAACATAAAGGCGCTTTTTGCCTGTTGTTTAGACTGAAGCGACTCGAGCGGCTGGCGATTGAAGCTGGT
>CANSAF010000035.1 GCA_947644645.1 uncultured Sporosarcina sp.
CTTTCTCACCGCGCACAACCCGTTCAATGGTAAAATGCAAATGGCGAATTAGACGCATATAGTCAATGCTTTCCTTCTCTAAGGATACACCATATTGACTTTCAATCATGCCGACAAGCTGAACAATTAAATCTGTATAACTCGCAATCTCTCCTGCTTTTCGATTGCCAATTGCACTATGAATATGTAATGTAATAAATCCAATTTCTTCCTCTGGTAATTCAACACCAATTTTTTGTTTGATTAAGTCTGCTACATTTTTAGCAATTTCAAATTGGCGTGCATACAAAGTTTTTGTTTCGATTAAAAACGGATTACGAATCGCAAGCCCACTTTCTAATCTTTGAATCGCAAACAGTAAATGGTCAGTTAAGGCGACATGGATATGCTCTCCTAGTGTCTCTCCAGATTGCACTTGAATCATCTCTACTATTGAAATAATCGTTTGCAACATTTCTTCATCAACAGTTTTCACGAGCTGTTGGTATTGCTTTTGTTCTTGTTGATCTTCCATGACAAACATTTTTTCTACTTGGTCTGATTGGATTGACGCGCCGCGTTTTTGACCAAACCCGATACCCCGCCCAATCAGTACGACTTCTTTATCGTCACGCCTTGCAATTAAAACATTATTATTTAACACTTTCTCTACTACATAAGTCATTTTTATCGAACTCCAATAATTTACTATCTCCCATTGTATGCCCTCCGTGTGAAAAGTGAAAGGAATAAACTTAAAGTGAATACATAAAATGATTTATGGGAAAATCATTTTCTCCTTCAGTGATCATTAAAAGGAGTTGGCTTTTCGTTGAAATCCTTTATACGTGGCACAGCTGTGCTAATGGTAGCCATTTTTTTATCTAAATTACTTGGCTTTGTTTTTAGAATTCAATTTATGCGCATCGCTGGCGAAGAAGCTGTCGGCATTTATATGACGGCTTATCCCGCTTTTATTTTCTTTTTGTCGCTCGTTCAACTTGGCGTGCCGATTGCGATTGCAAAAGTAATTGCAGAACTCGACGTCAAAGGTGAAAAAGAAAAAATCGCCTCAGTGATGAAAACGGCTTATTTATTAACATTTTTAACGGCAATTGCTTTTATTCCAGCGTCGATTTTATTTATTCCTTATTTAGCGGAAAACTTACTTGGCAATGCCGCATCCGCTGGCGCACTTTATGCGGGGGTCGCCATTGTCCCGATTGCCGCAATTGGCGGCTTAATTCGCGGGTATTTTCAAGGAATCGCAAGAATGGAAGAAACAGCTTGGTCTCAAATTATTGAACAAACATTAAGAATTGCACTGATTACGTGGTTACTACCGATTGTTTTTTCTGCTGAAAGCAATGCGATGAATGCTGCTTATGCAATGGGAATTACTTTTTTGGCAGAACTTGCTTCTGTACTTTATTTAATTTATAAATATTTGGGACAAAAACGGAAAAGAAAAACGAAAAATGATGTCAAAAAACTCTACCCTTTAGAACCGATCTTAACGATTTCCCTTCCTTCATCTGGAAGTAAATTATTTGGGACATTTACGTGGTTTTTAGAGCCTATCATCTTTTTACGTGCACTTGCGATGTCTGGTATCACCGCAGTTGCTGCGACATCCCTTTACGGAGTCATTTCGGGGGTACTGATCCCGCTTTTATTATTTCCTTCTTTTATACCGTATGCTTTATCTGTCGTACTCGTTCCTGCCGTTAGCGGTGCAGCCGCATCTAGCAATCAGAAAAAACTTCGAAATCGCATTCATTTGGCGCTTCGATTATCGGCAATTACCGGAACTTTTGCAGCAACAGTGTTTTTTATTCACGGAGAAGCACTTGCAGAAAAACTTTTCCAAGTGACTGAAGGCGCCCAATATATGACCATTTTAGCGCCCGTATTCTTTTTTTACTATATTCAAAGCCCTTTATACTCCATTTTACAAGCGACAGGCGAAGCGAAAGCCGGCATGATGAACTCCGTTTACGGGGGCATCGCAAAACTGGGTGTGATGTTCATTTTGGCTTCACAACCTGGATTACAAGAAACCGGTGCAGTACTTGCCATTGGGTTCGGCGTACTCGTAACATCTTTTCTTCATATCGCAACACTTCGAAAAAACAAAGCGACTGCTACAGGATTTAGTATGTTTGCTTTACCGTATTTTTCGTTTATTTTAACAGCCATTATCCGCCCAATCTTTTTTCCGTTAGGACATATTGGATTATGGGGAGAATGTCTGATTACTTCAGTATTTTTATTCATCATTTTATTATTAACAAGACAATTGCGCTATGCTGATTTACTTCATTTTAAAAAGCTATTGAGATTTCACCGATGAGCATTTTTTAATTGATATTTCAATTCCTTGTTTTCATAGGAACAATAAAAAACTTGCTCTGCATCACTAATTCCTTGCTTTTTTAGTTCATCATATAACCAGTCTTCCGTTTTTCCAATTAATTTTAAATGCCTAATTTGCACAATCCCATCACTAATCAAAGCTAGCGCGGGTTGTGTATCTCCTTTTGTAAAAACCGATAAATTTCCGGACGGCTCTAAAAACGCATAAGTGACATCGCGAACGGAGCCGACTTTTTGTTCACGTAATTGTTGAAATAAATCATCCAAATTATACCTTTGTTTCCGTAGTTCTTCCTCCATAATTTCACCATCGCGAATTAAAGTCGAAGGATCGCCGTCTACTAAGTCACGAAACTTTTTACTTTTTAGCGAAATATATGATGAAATCAATTGAATCACAACTAAAACGAGGATCGGAACAATTGCTTCAATTAATTTTTCATCTGGCGAATCAAGCGCAAATGCGGCGACTTCCGCAATAATTAAAAAGACAACAATATCAATAATGCCAAGCTCTCCGACTTCTCTTTTGCCCATAACCCGCATCACAAAAACAATAATGACATAAAATAACACTGTTCGAAAAGCAATAATTAATAAGTCCACTTAAACAAGCCTCCTCATCAGTAGCTTGCCCGGAATTTATGGATTTATTTATGAAAAAACCACTCAGGAAAAATTCCTAAGTGGTTTTA
Source organism: uncultured Sporosarcina sp. (assembly GCA_947644645.1). Classification (GTDB taxonomy): domain Bacteria; phylum Bacillota; class Bacilli; order Bacillales_A; family Planococcaceae; genus Sporosarcina. The sequence continues at coordinate 3,051 of CANSAF010000035.1, forward strand.
TTTTTCATTATTCTGCTGCAGTTTCAGACACGCGTCCAATTGCTTGTCTTTCAAAACGTAAGACTGTACCGTCTGCTACTTTTAAATACGCCGTTGTTTCATCAACTGCTTCGATTTCACCGTGAATCCCGCCAATTGTAATGACATTGTCTCCACGTTTTAATCCGCTTTGCATAGCTCTCGTTTCTTTTTGTCTTTTCTGAGCTGGTCTGATTAACAAAAACCACATAATCGCGAACATCGCAACAAATGGCCATAAGTTCAGTAATTCTGCCATGTATAAATTCCCCCTTTCAAACACTATTCATTATACAAGAATTAGAAGTTTTTTGCATTCGGTTTGTTAAATCCGTATGCTTCAAAAAATTCATCTCGGTAATCCCCAAGACGATCTTCACGAATTGCTTGCCTTACTTCCTCCATCATATTCAATAAGAAGTGCAAGTTATGATAGGACGTTAGACGAAGACCAAATGTTTCATCAGCACGGATTAAATGATGAATATACGCACGGCTATAGTTTTGACAAGTATAGCAAGTACATTTTTCATCAATCGGTCCAAAATCACGTTTAAACTGTGCATTTCGAAGAACAAGTCTTCCTGTGCTCGTCATTAATGTACCATTACGCGCAATTCTTGTTGGAAGCACGCAGTCAAACATATCAATCCCGCGAATTGCCCCGTCAATTAATGAACGCGGTGAACCAACCCCCATTAAATAACGCGGTTTATCTGTCGGTAAAAGGGGTGTTGTGAACTCTAATACTTCATTCATTACTTCTTTTGATTCCCCAACAGATAATCCACCAATCGCATAACCAGGGAAATCCATCGAGATTAAATCTTTCGCACTTTGTTTACGCAGTGCTTCAAATTCTCCACCTTGAACGATGCCAAATAAAGCTTGATCATGAGAACGTGCGTGAGCTTCTAAACAACGCTCCGCCCATCTAGAAGTTCTTTCAACACTTGCTTTCATATAGTCAAATGTTGCAGGGTAAGGTGGACACTCGTCAAATGCCATCATAATATCTGCGCCGAGAGCATTTTGAATTTCCATCGCTTTTTCAGGACTCAAGAAAAGTTTATCGCCGTTCAAATGGTTTCTGAAATGAACGCCTTCCTCTTCAATCGTTCTGAAATCACTCAATGAAAACACTTGGAAACCACCTGAATCTGTTAAAATCGGGCGATCCCAGTTCATAAATTTATGCAGGCCACCTGCTTCTTTTACAATGTCATGTCCAGGACGTAGCCATAAATGATACGTATTACTTAAAATAATCCCTGCATTCATCGCTTTTAATTCTTCTGGTGACATCGTTTTAACAGTCGCTTGCGTCCCAACTGGCATAAACGCCGGTGTTTCAAAAGAACCGTGCGGTGTATGCACAATCCCGAGACGTGCCCCCGTTTGTTTACATGTTTTAATATGTTCATATCTAATTGCTGTCATGACTCAGAATCCTTTCTACTTCAGGATTGTATCCTTAAATTTCATATTGCTCCATCATGCATCATACACTACAACGCCAATAATTTCACTTAATAAACATCGCATCGCCAAAGCTAAAGAAGCGATATTCTTCTTCCACTGCTTCCTGGTAGGCATGCATCATCATTTCTTTCGACGAAAGTGCTGAAACAAGCATGAGGAGAGTCGATTTTGGTAAATGGAAATTCGTTAGTAAACGGTCAACCATTTTAAATTCATAACCCGGATAAATAAAGATATCCGTCCATCCACTTGCTGCTACCATTTTACCATTATGTTCTGTCGCAACTGTTTCTAATGTTCGACAAGATGTTGTCCCAACCGCAACTATTTTATTGCCACGTTCTTTCGCTCGGTTAATCGTTTCTGCTGTTTCTTTTGAGACCGCATAATATTCTGAATGCATCGTATGATTTTCAATGGAATCGACACTTACAGGTCTAAATGTCCCAAGTCCAACATGCAGTGTAAGAAAAGCAATTTCAACACCTTTATCCTTTAGCTGTTGTAAAATTTCTTCCGTGAAATGAAGTCCCGCAGTCGGCGCAGCTGCAGAGCCTCTCTCTTTCGCAAAAACCGTTTGATAACGTTCTTGGTTATCCAATTTTTCCGTAATATACGGCGGCAGCGGCATTTCGCCTAATTGGTCTAATACTTCATAAAAAATCCCTTCATAGCGAAACGTAAATTCACGTCCGCCGTCAGGTAAAACTGCTGTACATTCAGCTTTTAATAAACCATCGCCAAACGAAACGACATTCCCAACTTTAATACGTTTGGCAGGTTTCACCAATGTTTCCCAGTGATCTTCCCCGTTTTCTTTTAACAATAAAATTTCAATTGTTGCACCTGTTTCTTCTTTCGTACCGATTAAACGCGCCGGGAGTACTCTTGTATCATTTAAAACAAGCACATCACCTTTTTCTAGTTCACTTGTAAAATGTGGAAAATGATGATGTGTTGTTTCACCTGTTTCTTTATTTAATACGAGTAATCGACTCGCTGTACGATCCTCTAACGGTGTTTGTGCAATTAATTTTTCTGGTAAATCAAAATCAAAATCTGTTACATTCATAAGAATAGCCACCTTATTTTTTCAGTTACGAGGCGATTCTGGGATTGGATACCCAAAATGCGCATATGCATCATGCGTTACAATTCTACCACGGGGCGTTCTTTGAAGAAAACCGATTTGCAATAAATAAGGCTCATAAACGTCTTCAATTGTAATCGATTCTTCCCCAATACTTGCTGCAATCGTATCAATGCCAACGGGTCCACCTCTAAATTGTTCAATCATACTCGTTAATAATTTATGATCGATATGATCCAGTCCATGCGAATCGACTTGCAGCATTTCAAGCGCTTCTTGTGCAATCGCAAAGTTAATCTTTCCGTCGCCACGTACTTGCGCGTAATCACGCACTCTTTTTAATAGACGATTGGCAATTCGCGGTGTTCCTCTTGAACGTTTAGCAAGTTCAATCGCTGCTTCTTCATCAATTTTCACATCAAATACATCCGCGCTACGAATGACAATTTCCTTTAACGGCTCGATTTCATAGTATTCCAGTCGAAGCGGAACACCAAAACGATCTCGAAGCGGTGCAGATAATGACCCTGCACGCGTTGTTGCACCAATTAATGTAAACGGCGGCAAATCAAGACGAATCGACCGAGCTTCCGGACCTTTTCCAACAACAATATCTAAACAAAAATCTTCCATTGCTGGATAAAGTACTTCTTCAATCGCTCTATTGAGTCGGTGAATTTCATCGATAAACAGCACATCACCTGGTTCTAATGACGAAACAACCGCCGCTAAATCACCCGGTCTTTCAATCGCTGGGCCACTTGTCGTTTTTAAATTGACATTCATTTCATTCGCAATGACAGCCGCTAATGTTGTTTTTCCGAGTCCTGGAGGGCCATACAGTAAGACGTGATCTAAACTTTCGCTTCTTCCGCGAGCTGCTTCAATAAAAATACTTAAATTGTCTTTTACTTGGGACTGTCCAATATATTCTCTTAAAAGTTGTGGGCGCAATGACTGTTCAAAGCCAATATCAAACTCTGTCGATCCACCCGATAATACACGGTCTTCCACTGTACACCATCCTTTCAGTCATTATTTTTGTTTTAATAGTAATTGTAAAGCAAGCTTCATATAGCCTTCTGTTGTCAGTTCTTCTTTTTCGAGTGATTTCTTCACTTTATTTAACTCGCGTTGTGAGTAACCGAGTGCTTCTAATGCTAAAATTGCTTCATCTAGTGCATCATTTTCAGCCATTGTTAAAAGTGTATGTTCTTCATCTTCAATGTCAATTTCGCTAAATAAATCATGCAGTTTGCCTTTTAGGTCGAGAATCATTTGACGTGCTGTTTTCTTTCCAACGCCTGGGAATTGTACTAAAAACCCTTCATCTTCACGTTCAATCGCACTGACCACTTGCGAAGGTATCCCACTCGCTAAAATCGCTAAAGCACCTTTAGGACCAATTCCAGAAACGGTAATGAGCTTTTTAAATAGCTCACGTTGCTCTAGAGTTTTAAACCCTAATAATAATTGTACGTCTTGACGCACATGTAAATACGTAAAGACTTGCTGAATTTCATCTGTAATATGAAAGGCATACGGATTAGGCGTCATAATTGCCCAACCAACACCGTTTTGATCGAGTGTAATATACTCAGGTGTGACACGCGTAACATGTCCTTTTATGTAATCGTACACGAACTTTTCCTCCTTACTCATCTACACTACAGTATACCATACGAACGGGTTTTCTACATGGAAAGCTGCATGATATTCATCCCAAATCTTTATATATTCTTCACTTACGCAAAAAATCTACCCGTTTTCTTTGAATGAGTGGGTAGATTAGTAGAATAATGTTATGAAGTTGGGTCTAGTTGTTTTTTTCGGTTGACACTGAAAGCGGACGGTTGATTTAACATTGCTGGATTAATCTCACGGGCTTGATAAGCATCGGCTGGTAATGTTTCGGAAGGGTCTGCGAGAGGTAATTCATAAAGGTTTTCTTCATCCAATACAGTTCTGTTGAAATACGGATCAAAATCTGTGAAATTCGGGTACTTTCCTTGTCTTGTCTTTTTCATACACGACAACTCCTTTTACAATTTTCTCCTCTTATTATTGGAGGAGTTTTTATTATACAACTTTTCTGATAACTATGCAACTATTTTTTTCTAAACATATCAATTTCGTAATTGCCCTTTACACCAATAAACCCGAACAATGTTGATTTCCGTTTCGGCGCACACTTTCGGGCCAACACGATGTTGGTCATGCAGTCGTTACCGCAGGACGCGGCGAACTTAGACTGCCTTCCTTACGCTTAATCCCCATGGAGTCGGCGCCTACACTTCAATCAACAAAGAATCCTTTAAAACACGAAATTTAAAAGACTATTAATGCATAATATTCGTCTTTATAAACAAACCTATGATTTATGGAATTGACTCAAACAAAAAGCATTTCCTATAAGTTTAGCAGACTAAACTTATTTGGAAATGCTTTTTATTCAAGAATAATACAATTTACCCTTCCGCATTATGATAAACTGCTTGCACGTCATCATCGTCTTCTAGGATTTCGATCATTCTTTCGAATTGTTCTTCATTCTCTTCTGAAATTGCTGTATGCATAGATGGAACCATTTCGATGTCAGCTGATGCTAACTCGATGCCTGCTTCTTCAAGTTCAGTTTTCACTTGTAAAAAGTCAGCTGGTTCTGTGAAAATTTCAAAGCCTTCTTCACTTGACTCGATATCTTCAGCACCTGCTTCAAGTGCAGTTAACATGATCATATCTTCATCTGTGTCTTCTGTTCTTTCAATTAAAATACGACCTTTGCGATCGAACATATAAGAAACTGAACCACTTGAACCTAAGTTACCGCCGTTACGTGAAAATGCAACGCGAACGTTTGGTGCTGTACGGTTTCTATTTTCAGTTAAGCAATAAACTAAAACAGCGACACCATTCGGACCATAACCTTCGTAAATAACTTCTTCATAGTTTTCATCAGCTCCAGCGCCCGTCGCTTTATCAATCGCACGTTTGACAACATCATTTGGTACGTTTGCACTTTTACCTTTTTCAATTGCTAAACGTAGCCCAGGGTTCATGTCTGGATCTGCTCCCTGTTTTGCTGCCATATAAATTTCTCTTGATATTTTTTGAAATATTTTACCGCGTTTCGCATCTTGTGCGCCTTTACGGTTTTTAATATTATTCCACTTGGAATGCCCTGCCATGTTGCAACCCCCTAATTTTTTATCCGCTCTATATTATAACATAAAGTTCGGAGATTAGAGTAGCTATGCGCTTGATTCCATCATATTAAAAACATCCCAAAAGTCCACTCATTGACTTTTGGGATGTTTAATTATGAATGTTGCCATGGATAAGGCATTGGGTAAAACATCGGTTGCTGCGGCATTGGTTGATGACAAGTGTTACAAAACGGATGGACTTGCATTGGCATTTGCTGTGGGTACATCGGCATCACGTTCAACTGATTGCAACCGCACGGAGTAGCATGCCCCGAGTAAGTTGGAAATTGCTGTGGAACTTCATATGGAAAATGTTGCCTTGGTGGTTCTTCCAATGTTTGTGGCCTATTGAAAATTGGCGGCTCTTCCAAAGTTTGTGGCTGGCTAGGCTTCGTTACCCGCGGCGGCACTTGCTCCACTTTAGGTGGTAATGCTGGAATTTCTGGTGCTTCAATATTCGGCATTCCCGTTGGTACAGATAAAATTGGTTTTTGTAATTGTGGTTTTGGTGCGCTCGGCTTAACCGGCTCTTGTTGCGGTAACGGACGTTCTTGTTGCATTGGACGTGTAGCTGGATTACACGGCATTGTTGGCTGTTCTCTTCCTGGCAATTGACCTGCATGTGGTGGCATTGGCTGGAATTGACCTTGATGTAAATGCGAATAGCAATCTGCATCATAGATCGGGAACCATCCACATGGAATTCCAATAATTGGATAAGGCTGCACTGGAACCATTTGCGGATATTGTTGTTGTGTATTTGGCGCTGGATATTTATGTTCTGGTGCTGGTCTTTCTGGTACTGGTGGCTTTATTGGTTCTTTCGGTTTTTCATCTTTCGGCACTGTTGGTTTTGGTTGTACTGGCGGTACTGGTTGTGCCGGTGGTGTCGGCTTGGTCGTAATAGTAGGTGGCTTCGAACCAGTCGGTAACGGAATTGGCTCCTTAGGTTTTTCAGTTTCCGCTTTCGGTGGGACTGGCTTTTTAATCGGTTCTTCTTTCTTTTCCACCTTCACAATTTTTTCTACGGTGTTTCCTTTCTCTTGACTTGCGCCTGTACTGGGCTGTGCTGCTCCTTTCCCTTTATTGTCCGGTAAAAATATTTTCATCCCCGGGACAATATAATCTGGATTAGCTAAATGAGCATTGACACGCTTCAATTCCTCAAATGAAATACCGTGCTGTCTTGAAATTTTCCATAATGTATCGCCTTTTTGAACAATATGAACTTCCACTACAATACTTCCCCCTTCCATAAAATGAAACATCGAGCATACAAATATAAATCCTCTTCACTGATTTCACACTGAATCATAAAATCCTTTACAGTCGCGATAAGAATCTTCCCTTATAAATGCAAGATAAATCCATCATATGATTAGACTTCCGCCTTTGTGCCAATCTTTTAGCGGACCCCCTTTATCACTATATATATGCGGGACATTTTTTCATTATGCAAAATGGAGTTTGAATCTTACAAGAACAAAAAACAGAAAGCACACAAAAGTCTTTGTCAGACTTTCTGTGTAGCTTCCTGTTCGTAAGAATAATATGTACCAAAAGATCGAACTGAACAACCAAGTGCAGTTAACTCTTCCAGTGCCCCTTTCATCAACGGCGCTTCTTCATCTTCCAATACATCAATAATAAAGAAATAATTTCCTAACCCCGTTTTTAATGGGCGAGATTCAATTTTTGTTAAGTTTAATTTTCGCCAAGAAAAGACTGATAAGACTTGGTGCAACATACCCGCTCTGTCATCTTTTGGCAATTTTACCATGAGCGTCGTTTTCGGCACATTCGTATGCCCAGCTTTTTCAATTCGGCCTTTTTGCTGAGAAACGACAATAAAACGCGTATGGTTAAAATGGAAATCATGAATTTTTTCTTCCACCATATGTAAATCATACTTTTCACACGCAAGTCGATTACCAATGGCCGCAATTTTTTCCTCAGGATGTTCCGAGACATATTTTGCAGCTGCTGCTGTTGACGTCGTTTGAATAAGCGGTGTCCCTTTATGTTGATAAAGTAAATATTTATGACATTGTGCAAGCGCATGTGGATGCGAATGAACAGACTCAATTGTATCGACTTCATCTTTTCGAGATTGATGGACCATTAAATGTTGTTCGATCGGAATAGATAGCTCCGCTTGGATAAATAAATCATGCTCACTAAACATATAATCGATTGTAAGCGGAACCGAGCCTTCCAAAGCATTTTCAAGTGGTACGACTGCATATGTAGCACGCCCCGACGCAACTGCTTCAATGCAATCTGGAATCGTTGGCTGTGCGATTAAACCGACATCCCCAAATAATTCCGAAGCCGCCACATGTGTAAAAGTCGCTTCCGGTCCTAAATAGGCAATAATCGGTGTATAATTTTTCTCACTCATAAAAAAATCCCCCTTTGTTAAACATCCAATTCCCTTTTTATTATAAAGCGCCCGAACTAATAACAGATACAGACTCTACAAAATCAGGCGCCTTTAAACCTTGAATAAAACGGTCCATCTTCACTTCCATTGCAGTGACGTCCAATGATAATGTCACATTGGCACGTCCTTGCACTGGAATTGTCTGGTGAATCGTTAACACATTACACTTCGCATCTGTGATGACACTTAATAATGTCGCCAGCGAACCTTTTCGATCTTCCAATTGAATAAAAATCGTTAAAATCCGTTCACGTGCCACAGATTCAAACGGAAAAACAGTATCACGATACTTATAAAACGCACTTCGGGAAAGTCCGATTTTTTTAGCCGCTTCTTGTATAGTAGACACTTCTCCCGACGCCAATAATTTTTTAACTTCAATCGTTTTTAACATGGATTCGGTTAAAACGTCTTCTCTGACAAGATAAAAACGACCATCACCTAAACGCTTCATACTATCAACTCCAACATCTGCTTCTATTTATTCAATAAACTCAAATTCAAAGTTTAAGATGCGTACAATATCCCCATTTTCCGCACCGCGCGCTCTAAGTGCATCGTCCACACCCATACCACGCATTTGTCTTGCGAATTTACGTACCGATTGGTCAAAGTTAAAGTCAGTCATTTTAAATAAACGTTCGATTGTATCACCCGATAATACATAAGCACCATCATCATCACGAGAAATAACAAAGCCTGCTTCTTCTCGATCATGCTTATACAATACTGTATTTTCGCCTTCTTCTTCCAGCTCTGCTAATGAGAATTCAGGTGTAACTTCTAATAAGTTTACAATCGCAAATAAAAGATCATCCAGCCCTTGACGTGTAATTGCTGAAATTGGGAAAATCTCGATGTCTTCGCCGATTTTTTCTTTAAACGTTTGTAAATTTTCTTCCGCATCAGGCATGTCCATTTTATTGGCTACAATAATTTGCGGGCGTTCCGTTAATCGTAAATTATATTGTTGTAATTCATCATTAATCGTCACATAGTCTTCATAAGGATCGCGTCCTTCAATGCCTGACATATCAATGATATGCACAATAACACGCGTTCTTTCGATATGACGTAAAAACTGATGACCAAGACCTATCCCTTCATGTGCACCTTCAATCAATCCAGGTAAATCAGCCATCGCAAAGCTACGGTGATCACTCGTCTCTACCATCCCTAAATTGGGCACAATTGTTGTGAATGGATAGTTTCCGATTTTTGGCTTAGCTGCCGTTACAACGGATAGTAACGTTGACTTTCCAACACTTGGGAAACCGACAAGACCTACATCTGCTAATACTTTTAATTCAAGAACAATTTCTTTTTCAGCACCCGGCTCACCTTTTTCTGATAGTTCTGGTGCTGGGTTTTGAGATGTCGCAAACCGACTATTCCCACGTCCACCACGTCCGCCTTTTGCAATGATGGCACGTTGCCCATGTTCCACTAAATCCGCGATTACTGGACCATCTTCACCTACAGTTACTACAGTACCAGGTGGGACTTTAACGACCATATGCTCCGCGTTTTTCCCGTGCTTATTTTTACTCATACCATGTTCTCCGCGCGGTGCTTTAAAATGACGTTGGTAGCGGAAATCCATTAACGTTCTGAGTCCTTCATCCACTTCAAAAATGACATCTGCGCCGTCTCCACCATCACCACCAGCAGGTCCTCCGTAAGCAATGTACTTTTCTCTACGGAATGCAACCATCCCGTCACCACCGTCACCGCCTTTTACATAAATTTTAACGTGATCGACAAACATATTTTGTTCCTCCTATCGTCCACGAATTGTGAACGTCCATAAATTTTCTACTAATCGTTCTTCGACTAAAAATGCTTCCTTTTCAAGCAATTGATCATTAGCATTTGGTAAATTCCCTGTCACTTGAATCGTAATTGCCCAATCATTCTCCGTAGAGAATACATCGATATATGCCGTATAAACAGAAAACACATCTAGCTCATGTTCTATTTTCTCAATGATTGTTTGTAAAGAGTAAACGAGGTCTTCATCATTCACATGAGTGATAGGTGATGTCGCTCGACAAGTCAATCGCTTTGTAAATGAAGGATATGACCAATCAAAGGCTGTTAACCATATTTCAGTTTTAGGCAAACCTAATAAAGCTAAAGCTGAATGTTGCTTTAATTTCTCGGTTGTCTTCAATAAAGACTCCCGCGCCTTTTCCGGGTTTCCTAAATCTATATTCATGAGTATAATTTGTAAATCATTTAAAAAGTCATGACGTGTAAATTTCAACGTCTCTGCGACCGTCAATTGCGCTTTTGACATATCCCCCTCACCTCATCTTTTTAGTTGTACATATAGTATAGCATTTTTTTGTCTTTTTACATCAATTAAAACTACAGTTTTGTCCATCTAACAAATACATTTTTCATCCACATGCAGCAGCTATTTATTCGTTTTACAAAACGCAATCCAGCTTAACATTTAGCTTCTTATATTTTTTCGATGAGGCGTTCATTTTATTTTAAACTTTGAGAGCATTTAGGATGGCGATGAACTCGAGATGAGGGAATAACTAATCAAACATTAAAGAATACAAAAATGGGAGGCGTTCAGAAAGTCTAGCTCTTAGACTTTCTGAACAGCCTCCCGATATTTATGCTTATGCTTCTTGTGCTTCAGCGTAAACACTTACTTTTGTTTTTGAGCGTCCTAAACGTTCGAAACGTACAACACCGTCGATTTTAGCGAATAGTGTATCATCACTTCCGCGACCAACGTTTTCACCTGGGTGAATTTTCGTTCCGCGTTGACGATAAAGGATCGAACCACCTGTTACGAATTGTCCATCCGCGCGTTTTGCGCCAAGACGTTTCGCTTCAGAGTCACGACCGTTTTTCGTAGAACCCGCTCCTTTTTTCGATGCGAAAAACTGGAGATCTAAACGTAGCATATGTGCCACCTCCTACTTATTGAAGATGATTTTTAAATGTTGCCCATAATCTTGTTCAATCGTCTGTAAGGAAACAATCATCGTTTTCAATATCAGTTGAATGTCATCATTGTTCATTTCATCTTCAGAAAAAACAGCCTTTAAATACCCGCCATCTGGCCCTTGAAACATTATTGGTGAGCCTTTCGTCAATTCGAAAATTGCGTTTAAAGCACCAAATGATACGGCAGATGCACCGGCACAAACGAGGTCTTTTCCGTGTACATCGAAATTCGCATGTCCAGACATTTCAAATGATTGAATACGATCTGATTGACCTTTTGTAATCATCACTTTAATCATAATCGATTAAGCGTTAATGCCTTCGATAACTAATTTTGTGAATGGTTGACGGTGACCCATTTTTTTGGCATCATTATTTTTCTGTTTATATGTCAGAATTGTAATTTTCTTACCACGGCCTTGTTCTACAACTTTCGCTGCAACAGAAGCACCTTCTACGTAAGGAGCGCCAACTTTAACATTGTCTCCACCTACGAAAAGAACTTTGTCGAAAGTAACAACTTCGTTAGCGTCAACAGCTAGTTTTTCAACGTAGATTTCTTGACCTTGTTCAACTTTAATTTGTTTTCCACCAGTTTCAATAATTGCGTACATACTTGCACCTCCTCTATTACTAAGACTCGCCTTATAAGGTGTTCCATTAACTGGAAGCTTTTACCTTTTCAGTGCGGTTGTAGCACGGGTGCGCTACAAACAATAACAGACTAATATTATCACGTATTTTTCATTGCGTCAACAACTTTCTTGCAAAAGTTTTAATCAAGCTTTTAACGAATTGTAGTGCGTGTTGATTTCCTTTATGATGAATTGTAATAGCTAATCGATCTATATTACTTATTTTGTCCTAATAATAAATTTTGTCCGATTGGAACGGAGATTAGTGGCTTATTAGAGTTTTTTATCCCCCACGTTTTTTACTAATACCTTGCAAAAACTTCATTTCATATTTTTTCATCTATTGAACGCTTTTTTCTCTTCAAGTTTAATAACGCTTTTTCATATTTTCGGTATCGAAATGCGAAAACATTTTGAAGGAGTAAAAAACTGGAAAGTAAAAGATAAGGAAGCGTACTAGGTAAATAAAAGCTGAAAATAAAAATTGTAATCGCAAAAAAAGTCATTGAATGAATGAGTAACGCAAACCTCGCTTCATAGGCCCGTCCTTCTGTCTCCAAAATGGCACTGACGACATGTCCACCGTCCAACGGTAAAAAAGGGAGCAAATTGACGCCAAGGAGGACAAGTTGAATATTCATTAAAAAGTCAGCTTCAGGTAGCGGCAACACCACCGCACATACGAATAAAAGAAATGTCGCAATTGGTCCTGCGATTGCTACATAAAATCTTGTCTTACGACGAATCGCAAAACGACCAGCAATGCTTAATTCGCCGCCATATGGCATAATGACACATTCACTCACACGGAGCCCAAACCATTTTGCCGCGATTAAATGCCCCGCTTCATGCACCAATAACGAAAGAAATATGAATGTGTATGTGGATACATTTCCAGTCATTAATAATAAAATAAATAAAGGAATTAAAATTGGATGTAAACGAATTTTCATTCAGCTGTTCCTGATAAATATGCTGGTAATACAGATGCATCCAAATGTTCACCATCACGTTTTACCATTAAAAACATCGTCTCTTCGTCCAATAAAGCGAGCGTATCCCCTCTTTTTACCGACGTATAAGGAAGTTTTGAAAAAGAACCAACGAAACCGTATGTGACTTCATCTCCGTCATCATAAAGCACCGTCATTGTCTTCCCTGTTTTACGCGTAATGCCTGTAAATATGACTAAACCGGAACTTTCTGCTTCGACTGCAATCGGTTGACTGTATGAAACAATCGCACCTTCAGCAAAAGGTTGAATCGATTCATATAAACCGAGTGCTCTTTCTTCATAATTAACAGTGACCCACTCGTCTTGTGGTTGATCAAAAAAAGACGCAACCCATTTTTTCATCACGATGAAATCTTGTCCTGACGTTACATATTGTGTGAAAGACCGAGGAATCACTTGCGATTCTTCCATCTTAGAAACAATGCCAACACCGACGACAAAAAGAATCGCCAGCAACCATTTCGTCCTCCATTTCATAAAAGCCACCACCTGTTTTTAGCAGTATATGATGAAACTACTAAAAAAAGAAGCTTGTTCAAGAAGCCAAAGAACATGGCTTTCTGAACTGCTTCCTGTTTGTATAAGTGTTTAGTTTGTCTTTTCCACCGATGGTTGCGTAATCGTATGCGAAACAAAAAAGCCGCCTTTGAAAGTGCCAACACTTTCAAAAGCAAGCTGCTTATTTTGCGAAAAGAGATTTTAATTTACCGAAGAATCCTGATTTTGTCTGCGAGATTGACATCAGTGGAACAGATTCACCTAATATTCTTCTTGCGATATTTCGATAACCGAGCGAAGCCGCATTGGCTGGATTCATTACAATTGGCTCTCCTTTATTTGAAGAAGTAATGACGCGCTCATCATCCATCACAATGCCTAATAAATCGATTGATAAATGCGTTGTAATTTCATTTACATCTAAAGCTTCCGCATCATTCATTAAATTACTTTTAATGCGATTAATTATCAGTTTAGGCGGTTCAATTTCTTCTTGCTCCAACATGCCGATAATACGGTCTGCATCACGAATCGCCGAAATTTCAGGCGTCGTCACAACGATCGCACGATCCGCACCGGCAACCGCGTTTTTATACCCTTGTTCAATGCCTGCCGGACAGTCTATTAAAATATAATCATAGTCTCGCTTTAATTCTTCAACTAACTTTTTCATTTGGTCGGGTGTTACCGAATTTTTATCTGTCGTTTGTGCCGCAGGGAGTAAAAATAATCCTTCTTCAAAACGCTTGTCTTTTACAAGTGCTTGATGAGTTTTACAACGACCTTCTATCACATCGACTAAATCATAAATAATTCGATTTTCAAGTCCTAAAATGACATCGAGATTTCGAAGCCCTAAGTCCGTGTCGACAAGACAAACTTTCTTTCCTTGTAGCGCAAGCGCTGTCCCAAGGTTTGCTGTTGTTGTCGTCTTGCCTACGCCACCTTTTCCCGATGTAATGACAATTGCTTCTCCCACATTAAATCCCCCCTCTAAATGATGATAATTGTGGTCTGATAATGCGTAGCTCTTGTAACCGATCAATTGCGATGAAACCTTTCGTGTGAAGATACGCACATTCCATTTCTGGTTGTTCAGATAAAATCGTTAATTCGTCCGTCATTAACTCCATTTTATCATCAATGATTAAATGCGTCGCCTCCAGCCACGAAGCCGCAATGACCGCTTCACGATTGCCATTCGCACCAGCATGAGCAATTCCTTTCAAACGTCCGAGAACATAAATGCTTCCGCCTGCAATCACGCGTGCATTTGGGTTAACATCACCAATGACAACTAAATCGCCTTTAGCTTCTAACACTTGCCCAGAACGCACAATCCCAATATAAGTTTCGGATTGCTTTTCTAAAACTCTTTCATTACATTCTTCTACAGTTAAAACATCGCTTTGTATTTTAGAAATATGTAAGTTTGGTGAACTATGAATAATTGCTGTTAGCTCTTTCAATTCACTTTCATTACAATATCGATAACCGAGATCGACTTGTACTTGTGAAAGGCCTTCTAATTCACTTTCCGAAACTCTGTTACGGAGTTCCTCAAGCAAATCGGAATAGGCGCATTTATCGTCAAGTTTTAGAACAAGCCCATCTTTCGTTCCTTTGATCATTACATATTGCTTTTTCGTCATTGCTGCCCTCCGTATCATTGCTAATTTACTTCCCCGTCATACATCCATTTTCTTTAGTAGACCTTCTTGCGACTTTACCCAAAATCCGCCAAAGCTTAAACATATATCGGGTTATCCTATTAATCTTCCTAACGCTGTTAGAGTTACATGAATTCATTCAAACGTCGGAACACTTTTTCCTCGATCACTTTATGGAAAAACCAACTGAACATCATCACAAATAATGAATTGGCAAGAAGTGTCGGCACAAGTCGTCCAGTTAAAAACTCTTTAAATTCAATCGTCGTAATCGAAATTAGACTGACAAACCCATAAGAAAGCAGTTCCAATAAAGCGATTAATAATAGCGATAAAATAATCACCGTTACGACATGCTTATGAATTACACGAACGACACCAACTGCCAAGAGACAAATCACTGGATATAAAAAAGCGTATACACCAATGATATCAATGTAAAAAACATCATACAAGAGCCCAAATATAATCCCGTAAATAATCGCATCTTTTTTTCGTCCGTAAACAGCCGTAAAAATTAAAGCGACAATGACAAACCGAGGAACAAGCGTGAGTAACGCATCCCCATATGCAATCGGGGAAAACAAACTAAAAATAGGCTCCATGAAAAAAAGAACTGTAATGATAAAAGGGATGACGGCCTTCATCATGACCCATCCTCCCCTTCTGTACCAGCAGTTCCATTGCCATCTGTTCCGTCAACTGTTACAGATGTTCGTTTTGCAATCATCACATGATCCAACATTGAAAACTGAGCAGCTGGTTGAATATAAACCATTTTTGTCAACCCGTAATCATCCGTTGAAACTTCTGTAATTTCTCCAATTGGAAGTCCTTTTGGAAAAATGCCACCAAGCCCTGATGAAATGACTTGTTGACCTACTTCAACTTCAGCATTCGCTTCAATTCTTTTCATGATCAACTCGCCTCTTTCGCGGTCAAATCCTTCAATTAAACCAAAAGCTGATTCATCATCGGATTGTTCACCACGAACGACGGCTGAAACCCGAAAGTTTCCATTTTCCGTTGACAATAATTCTACTGTGGCATGTGAGTCTGTTACAACTATGATTTTACCAATTAGGCCTCTTGCTGTAATAACAGCCATATTTTTTGCCACACCATCTTTTGCACCTTTATCGATAATCACTTTTTCTTCCCATTGATCTGGATTTCTTGAAATCACTGTCGCATGAATCGGATCATAGGCATTCAAATCTTCTTTTTTATCGATAATTTCTCGCAACTCATCATTTTCTAATTTAACTTCCCTAAGCTCCGCTTGAACAGATGCGTATTCATTCAGACGTTCTTTTAAGATTTTATTTTCATCATATGTATTCAAAATCCCGTCGATATTCCCAATCATTCCGGTAATATATTGCGCCGGCTTTGAAAATATAGATTGTCCAAAGCCGACGACATCTTTCGCAACTCGTTCTGGTAGGGAAGCATTATGCCGGTCTCTTAGGGAGAAAGAAATTAATGCTACGAGGACTATGACACCCACAAGCAATAAAATCAATCGTTTATTCGAAAAAAATCGCGGCACTTTTAGCCCTCCCTTTACTCATCCATTGCAAGTGAATAGATCTCTTTATTTTACTTGCATTTTTTTAATTAAATCGAAGTTATCCAATGCTTTTCCTGTACCGATTGCAACACAGTCAAGCGGTTCTTCCGCAATAAACACTGGCATATTTGTTTCTTCAGAAATCACTTTATCCAGACTTCTGAGTAATGCACCACCACCTGTTAATACAATTCCACGTTCCATGACGTCAGATGATAGTTCTGGTGGCGTCGTTTCTAATGTTTTCTTTACACCTTCAATAATATGTGTAATTGATTCACGAAGTGCTTCTGCAATTTCTTCTGAAGAAATTTCAATCGTTTTTGGTAAACCTGTTAATAAATCACGTCCACGAATGTCCATTGTTTCTTTTTCATCTTCTACTTTTGCAGAACCAATTTCCATTTTAATCGCTTCAGCAGTACGTTCACCAATTGTTAGATTATACGTCTTACGGATATAGCCGATAATTGCGCTATCCATCGTGTCGCCACCTACACGAATCGATTCACTCGTCACAATTCCACCAAGTGAAATCACCGCAACTTCTGTCGTACCGCCACCGATGTCAACAACCATACTACCAGTCGGCTCCCAAACTGGTAAACCTGCACCAATTGCCGCTGCAAAAGGCTCTTCAATTGTAAATGCGTCTTTCGCACCACCTTGACGTGATGCATCCGTTACTGCTCTTTGCTCTACAGATGTAATGCCATATGGCACACAAATCATCACATTTGGCTTTTTCCATGAACCGCCTGAAGCTTTCATAGCTTCTTTCATATAATGTTCAATCATTGCCGTTGTAATTTCAAAATCAGCAATTACGCCATCTTTCATTGGTCTTGTCGCAACAATCGAACCTGGCGTACGTCCAATCATATTTTTCGCTGCGCTTCCGACCGCTACAATTTCACCTGTTTGTGTATTTTTCGCTACAACAGAAGGTTCTCGTAAAACAATCCCCTTCCCTTTAATAAACACTAATGTATTTGCAGTTCCTAAGTCAATTCCAACATCTTTTCCACCGAATCCAAACAAAATAGTTCTTCCTTTCTACTCAGCCGTTTATTACGGCATTCATCAAATGCATATTCCATATTATAACGGATTGGCAGAGAAAGTGATAGTGTCACATATACCCTTTTTCTTTTAAGCTAATAAATTTATGATTTCCAATCACAAGATGATCTAACACATCAATCCCCATCATATCACCAGCCGCTACTAACCGTTTTGTTACTTCTATATCTTCGGGCGAAGGTGCGGGATTTCCACTCGGATGATTATGCGCACAAATGATGGAAGCGGCGGATCTTTTTACCGCTTCACGAAACAATTCCCTTGGATGCACAATCGAGGCATTTAAAGAACCGATAAAAATCGTTTCTTTATGTAAAATCTCATTTTTCACGTTTAAAAATAATGCAACAAAATGTTCTTGCGTCAACGAAGACATATCCGTCATTAAATAATTCGCCGCATCTTCCGGAGACCGGATGACATAGCGCTCTGTTGAATCTTTCCGGTGCACTCTTTTCCCAAGTTCAACCGCCGCAAGAATTTGCACAGCTTTCGCTTGACCAATGCCTTTGATTTTCATACATTCTTCCAATGTCGTATGTTGAAAATCTTGAATTTTATCAATCGATGTAAGTACACGATTGGCAAGTGTTAAAACAGAAACTTCTTTCGTTCCCGTTCTTAGTAAAATCGCCAGCAATTCTTGGTTCGACAAGCTCGCTGCACCTTGGCGGATTAATCGTTCTCTTGGACGATCTGCAATATGAACATCTCGAATCATCATTGATTGTTCTTGGTCAACGGTCATGTTGCACACACATCCTTTCCGATTGAAAGGATATTTAATGCCAATAGTTTTTCAGTTAACTCCGCTATAGGTAAACCCATCACCGCATAATAATCGCCGTGAATTTCCTTCACAAAAAACAAACCATTGGACTGAATGCCATAAGCACCCGCTTTATCATACGGATCTTCTGTTTGAATATACGCCTCAATCATCTCTTCAGCTAACTCGTAAAAAGTAACCGCTGTTTCCGAAACAAAAGAAGTCACTTTCCCTTCATCTACAATGGCAACAGCTGTTAAAACCGTATGCTTTTCACCAGAAAGCATCTTTAAAAATGATTTCGCTTGAACTTTATTTTCTGGTTTTGGCAGAACTTGCCCATTTATAGTGACAATCGTATCCGCACCAATGATGACTTTATTTGGATATTTTTTGGCAATGGCTTCTGCTTTTTGAATTGCCAATGTCGTGACATACTGCTCTACGGTTTCTTCTTCCTTTTTCGCATTTTCAATCACATGACTTTGCTCAGCTTGAAACGGAACACCCAGTTTTTCCAGTAATTCATGCCTTCTTGGTGACTGTGAAGCTAAGATCAATTCTTTGTTCAACGTAAATACCATCTATCTTCCCTCCTTTCTTTTATGATAACCGCTTTGGATATTTTTGAAAATTGTGTCAAAAAGCCAGTAACTTCGTTTTTATGCGAAAAAGGTACTCAAAACGAAATTTTCACACAGCCCGTTTCATTTGCAAAACTGGAAATTAAATGTAAGCGAATGACTTTCATATCGTTGGTAAATGCCGTAATTGCATCGATTTTCTTAGTCAAAACTTGTTCTTTTTCCCCTTCATTTTCTGCAATTGAATTCTTAATTTTCGAAGGCTCATTTAAATTTAAAATTTGCCATAATTGATCTGTTTTCACAGTTTCACAAGAGGCAGATGATGCTGAAAATGCTTTTTTATATGTGCCTTCTTCTAGAATCGCCTCGATTTCCGCTTCCGTTCGCCCGACAGCCGACCAGACAAAATATTGATCTTTCACCTGCATAACTGCTGCCGTAGATAATGACGGATTTTCTTCAATAAAAGTTGCAGCAGCTTCGGAAGTTGTAAACGCCCCATGCTGTTTTGCATAAAAAGTGACCGCATCAGATGCCACTTCATCCCCTGCCTCATTCTCTTCATTTTGTTCTGGTCCAGAAGCTGGAATTTCATTTTCAATTTTGTCAATCGGACGTTTTCCTTCAGCACCCATTAAAAACACACCGACGATGACAAGTGCAACGACACCAATCACAACACCATGCAGCATAGCCATTAGCACTGTAAAATTCGAATACTTTTTTCCAAATTTCATCTTTACCACCCCATTTCATTTACAGTAGCAAAGTAAATTTGAAAAAGACCAAGACATTTGTCGTGAAAATAAAAAAACTTATCGACTTAGAAAAACAAGTTTCCATACAAGTCGACAAGTTCTGCTCCGTAAAAATAACTAATGAGTGCAGCAAGCGCAATCGATGGACCAAAAGGAATCGGTGTTTTTCGTCCTCGTCCTTTTAATCGCAATACAATAATGCCAACGATTGAACCAATTAATGCAGCTAAAAATAATGTTAAAAGTGTATGGACTGTACCAAGAACTAAACCAATGACAAAGAAAAGTTTAATATCGCCACCGCCCATTCCCCCTTTTGATACAATGCCAATAAGTAAAAGAAGTCCAAATCCGATGATTGCACCAAGGACACTATCCCACCATGGACTTAATGGCGAAATGATGCGAAGTACAAATAACAGTACACCAAACGGCAATAAAATTTTATTCGGAATTAACATATAAGCTAAATCTGATACCGTAATGATGATGAGCATTGAAATGAAAAGAAGCACAATGATTAATTCGACTTGAAAGCCGATTTGCCAATAACTAAATGCAAATAATAATCCTGTGAATAGCTCCATGACAGGGTAAATCGGACTAATCTTCACTTGACAATTTCGACATTTTCCCCGAAGAAATAAATAGGAAAAAACAGGCACTAAATCTAAAACACCTAATTTATAGTCGCAAGCTGGACAATGCGAAGGCGGAGAGACAATCGATTCTTTTTTCGGTACGCGAAGACCCACAACATTGAAAAAAGAACCGAAAATGATGCCATATATAAAGAATAATGCTAAATAGATGATGTCCATTTTACGTCGCCTCTTCTTCTGAGTAAAAAGTCGTCACTTGAAGCGTTACTAACATTTTTTCATCCGCATCTTTCACTTCCAGCTCTGCTTCGCCGCCTTGTGTAAACGTAATATTTTCGATGCGTTTAATGCGCTCAATTGCTTCAATTTCTTTTATAAAGAACAGTAAATGATCATAATCCTGCACTTCAACTTGCACATTAAATGACAATAATTTCAAAGTTGACGGTAAAGATTCTATATCGATTCGCGTTTCAGGGATTTCCTCATCTTCTTCGCTATCGAGTCCTTCTTTTTCTTGACGTTCTTTTTGCACACGATTAATCTCATCGATATCCGCATCACCCGTTTGATCTTTCTCATCAACGAAGCCATAATCGGATTCAGAAACTAGCCCATCATAATTATTAAAAGAAATCGATTGGATACTCGCCGCACTGACCAGTTCTGCTTCTTGTAAGGATAATAGAAGTTCACTTACCGCACGTGTTTCCGGAAGTTTTTTACGCAGTTCAAACGTGTTCACTTCCTCCTCATTCTTTTCATTGAAACTGGCAATTTCCGCTTCCAATTGCTTGGTTTCAGCAACGATACTTTGAATGGAATTGGCGACTTGTTTGCTTCTTTCCATTTTCGGATAAACGACATAATAATAGCTAGCACTTAATATAACAAGTACTAAAACGACAAGAAGTATGACGAGTGTTTTACTTTCATTTAAAGTATCTTTCATTTCCCGTCACCCTCCACTTCCCGTAAATAATTTAAGTCAATTAACACTTCAAATGTATTCGCAAACCGGTCAATGACTTTAAATTGATCTTCTTCCAACGCGACCGGATCAAAAGAGCTCATCCCGTTAATGATGACATCTTTCACATAAGGACTTCTTAGTAAATCATCTACATAATTCGATACATCTGTAATCGTTTCAAAATCAACCGCAAATGACAGCGTATCATGTTCGAAGGAATAACTTCGTAAATAAGCATGTTCGTCTAAATAACGATTTAATTCGATAATGAGCGGAGAAACTGGATAAGAAATATGCTCAATAAATTGAACAGAGGTTTCCAAATCTTCTCCTTCACTTTCACGAAGCAATGCGAGTTCCGTCACTAGTTCTTCTTTTTCGCTAAACGCATTTCTTTCCATAAACTCTTTTTCTAACGGCAATTCTACCGGAATAATCTCCGTAGTTTTCAAATAACGTGCATGGTTTAGCACTTCTTCTTTCGTTTCATCGACTTTAAAAAACGGAATGGCCATTAGTTCTTGTTCGATGTCTTCTCCAAGCTCCACTTGTAAAGGCAGATGAACTACCGGCGCTGAACGCCATACTTTATACCATGGTTTTTTAATCGCTTTCGTATAAGAACGCACCGTTTCTTTTATATCGAATTGAACTTTTTGTGTCGATAGTTCTATTTTTCCTGATTGCCCTTCAATAATGAGCGGACGATTCTTCCAGTTCGTGATAGCTTCTACTAATATTTTTTCAATTTCAGATTGTTTTTTTACTGTAATTTCAACACCTGCAATTGTTGAAGACGTTCCACCATCTTTCGCCCATACAGTTGCAACCGGTGTAAGTATTTGAAGGATAAATACAAAAACTATTAATATACTAATTTCTTTCATAAATAAATGAACGCTTCGCATTTGACACCCCTTAAATAGTTCATAAGACCCATTATCTTTATTCATTATAGCAAATTAAATATAACAGAAAACAAAAACAGGAACTATAGTCTTGATTCTATCTGAAAATCATAGGACAATCAACCGATTTTCTCTTATATTGTATTTTTATGACGAAATTAATCATTCAGAATTTATATTTGCGAAAAACGATGTCGATCAAATGAAGTTTAAATTAGTTTTTATGCAATAAAAAGAAAAGACTGTCCCAAAAGTCGAAAGTACACGACCTTTGGGACAGTCTCCTATTTTTTACATACGCAGAAATGATTCATTATTTTCCTTATTGAGTCTCACGCCGGTAAATTAAACTTACACACACAACGAGAGGCGTCCAACAATACCTATTGGACAGCCTCTTCTTTTTCAGTTTCATCTAGTACACCAACTCGGTTTCTTCCCGCTTGTTTTCCGCCGATGTACAGCGCACGGTCTGCATCTCGAAGAACTGATTTCGCTGTTTTTGCATCTTCTGGAATCGATGCAACACCTAAACTAATCGTAATTTGAATCGCGATTGGCTCTTGATTATCCGACAAATCTGGCACAATCCAAAAATACATTTCTGCCACTTTTGCTCGAAGGTTTTCTGCAAATAAAACAGCTTCATTTTTAGAACAATTTTGCAAAATATAAACAAATTCTTCCCCGCCGTAACGCGCCAACACATCTCCTTCTCTCAGCAATCCTTTTAAGAGATTCGCTAACTCTACCAAAATGACATTCCCCGATTCATGTCCGTATGTGTCATTGATTTTTTTAAAGTAATCAATATCCAACATGACTATCGAAATGCCATTTGTAGGAGATTTTTGAAATTCACGCTCTGCTTCTTCCAATTTTCTATCCAAATACCGAAAGTTATGCAATTTAGTTAACCCACATCGTTCACTTTTATTCAAAGTCCGTTCATAAAATCGTGCTTTTTCAGCCGAAATCGCAAAATAACTCGTTAAAATATCGATCATTTGAATATCTTCAGGACGAAATGCATTTTTACGTTCTGATGTTAGCAGTAAAAATCCTTCTGTAATCTGGTCACGAATGACAGGAACCGTCATGGCAGTTGTGATTTCTTGATTAAAAGAAAAATGCTTTAACTTCCCAATTTCCTTAAGGCCATTGAAAATCGTCGTTTTTTTCATATCTAACCCATCTGATGATGTTTTGGCGCTGTCAAAATGGATGTTTTTCGGTCGTTTCGTCAATTCATCCTGTTCAATCGCTTGCAACATCACCAATGTAGATTGCATTTTCAAATCGATAATATAACCGTTCTGAAAGGAGGTAATCCCTCTTAATTTTTCAAGATAAGTTTGTAAAACTTCTTCATATTTAAGTTGATCGGCAAGTTCGCGACCGATTTCACTCGCAATGGCCAATTGTTGTTGTTTATCATTAGACGAGCTGTACATACGACTTGCGAGTAAAACGAGTAAAAAAGGTACGCCCATTAACACAACTGAATAACCGCCAAGATACTCACTTAAAAAATAAAGCGACACACTAAATGGCACCATTAAAAACAATGAAATATAATCTCCAATCGCACCTTTTGAAAACAGTGAAAATGAGCGTTTTTGCGTTTTAAAATAAAGTTTTAATAATAAATTATTCACCAATGAATGAACCAGCGCATAAATGGAAATAAACAGAAAGACTTTCGTAAAGTCTAGTGAATGAATGCTCCCACCTATAAAATGATAGACGGATGCACTCACCAATGAAGCAATACTAAACATCAATGAATTGACGAAAAATTTATGTGAAAGTGGCAATGACGTCTTCTCGCTGAACAATAAAATAATGATCGCCATTTGAACGAACATTAATTCGACAAACATTCCGTAATGCAAGAAAATCGTTAAAGTAATCCATCTTTCCAACGAAATAGAAACGTTTTGAATCTGAATCGGTAGCAACATCGTTAAAAACATTAATGCAAATAAAATGAGGATATTTACCCAATCTACCGGCCGTGCCGGAAAATAATTGTATGCGATATAAAAGACTACCGGGAAGATAAATAACCAAACCATCCCCGTAAGTAATTGATATCTTTTTGTCATAGACATATAGTTGCCTCTCCTCCTTTATTTCACATAACTTGCTACACGATTACGTCCGGAACGTTTTGCTCCCAAATAAAGTGCACGGTCTGCGTTACTGATTAAATTCTTGGCTTCGTCGGCGTCTTCTGGATTAGCAGACACGCCAATACTCGCTGTAATTGTAATCATCATCTCTTTTTTATCGCCCGCTAAATCCGGCTGAATATGAAAACGATGCGCTTCAATCGTTAATCGTAAATATTCTGCGATATGATAAGCTTGCTTCTTTTCAACATCTGGCAAAATAAAAATAAACTCTTCTCCGCCGTAACGCCCGACAATGCCCCCTTCTGGTGTTGCTTCATTTAAAATTGCGGCGAGTTCCATTAATACATCATTGCCACTTGCATGCCCATAAGTGTCATTGATTTGTTTGAAACGATCGATGTCTAGCATAATGACTGACAAACTCGTAATATCACATCTTTCAAGACGCTTTTGTTCATAGGCGAGTCGTTCTTCCAAATAATGATAATTATATAATTTCGTTAAACCGCAACGTTCACTTCTCTCAACTGTCTCTTTCATATTTCGAGCCTTTTCAACCGACACCGTAAAATACGATGATAAAATATCGGCAATTTTTAATTGGAAATCTTCAAAGGCATTTTTTCTTGTTGAGAATGCCAATAAAATCCCTTCAATTTTTTGGTTACGTGCAATCGGTATTGCCAACACACTTTGCATATCCGTGAATTCTTGCCCATTTGTTAAAGAAGACCATTCTTTTTTTGAATGATAAATAAGCGCTTCTTTTTGTTTTAAAATATGATACGCAAGTGTATTTTTCAAATAGGAATGACTCATTTCAGGTGACACCAATTCACCATATTCCCATGCTCGAATAAGTTCCAACCAACCATCTCGATGATCAAATACATAAGTGTAGTCCGCTTCGATAATGCCCGAAATATTTTCCGCAAACTGATCGATGACCTCTTCTTCCGTCAAATTATATGACAAACGATACCCCATCGCAGCAACACGCTGTAAATCCCGATTAATTTTTTCGGTTTGATTGTGCAGGCGTGAAACGATGACAATAAAGAAGTATGGGATTCCGAGCAGTAAAAAAGCACCGAACCCTATGTACTGTACTAAATAATATAAAGTTAATGTAAATGGTAAAATGACCAACACATATAAACTTTCAAGCAAAGGTCTTTTCGTAAAATAGCCCCCACTCACTTGCATGCGAGAAGCATAAAGTCGTTTTGCGCTATCATTTAGAAATCTATGAATCACTTGATAAACAGCAATCGCAAAAACCAATTGCCCAAATGCCATCGATCCAACGCGCCCTCCTGCGAAGTGAAAGCCTGCCGCCGCAATAAAAGATAATAAGAAAAATAGTAAAGAATTAAAAATAAGTTGTTGAACTCTTCTCTCTTCTTTTCGGTCATAAAACACTTTAGCCAACAATGCAATCTGTGTCACAATAATTTCCACTAATAATCCATACAATAAAAAAGCTGGAACAGTGATCCAAACAACGAACATGATGGCTTCACCGTTTCGCTTTATTGGAAATAATATGGTTAAGAAGGCAAATAGAACGATTGTCCCGATATATAACC
>CANSAF010000036.1 GCA_947644645.1 uncultured Sporosarcina sp.
ATTTTCAGCGATTGCGGGCACATTATGCCGATTTCCGGGCACAATTTTGATGATTGCGGGCACATTATTATTTCTGGGTACATTTTCAGCGTAAAAAGAAGCAATCAAGAAGAGTCAGCGCTCTTAATTGCTCCTTTTTATAAATCATTATCATTTAAAAGGCTTATCGGGTGGCCATATATACTTTGTCGCCACAGATTTCCCGACTTTTTTTAAGCCCGTAGTCCGGATTGCGTACTTTGCTTGATGGCGATTGCTTAAGCCTAAAAATTCTTGGCATTCCTTACTTGTAATCGTCCGCCCAAAAACGATAAACCAATCTTGCAGCGCGCCTTCATAATCTGTCTTTACATTAACTTGACAATTTGAGCAGAATCGCGTTTTATGATTGACATAATGCAAAGTTAAGTGACAGGTTGGGCAGAGTTGATTTTTCTTTAAGATTGCTTCGTTAATTCTAAAATACTCTCGTAATGGAAATGGGTTGTATACGACTTGATGCCGTTTTATACTTTCAATTAAGTGTTCAATATCCTTTAAATTCATTATTTCCGGATAACTTTCTAATGCCTTCAATAATAAAGGGATTTCTTTCATAAAAATGACTGACGCATTTTCCGGTGCTACTTTTATGAAAGCTTGCTGGTTTGCCCAAATGATTTTGCTCATAACGCTTATCGAATAGCCTCTTTGTTTTAACCATCTTTCCAAATAAGATTTTGTATTTAATAATTGTGTGACGGGACAATCCATTTTGGTAACTCTTCCTTGTAAATTTCTCACCAACTGATTCGGGTTTGATTCAAATGTTAATTCACCAGCAATATTTTTCACTTCAAATAAAAGGATATACTTTTCAGATATAACTAACAGATCAATTTGAAAAGATTGACCTCCCTCTAGAGATAGCTCGATATTTTTCAATATGCGCGTTGAACTTGGTAAATTTAATGATTCCAGAAAGTCATCCACTTTTAATTCGCCTGAATATCCTACTTGTATTCTTTGATAACGCTGCTCGAATTCTTCCCTTTCAACACTATTCACCGGCAACCTTGCAACCAACCTTGGTAACCCGATTAACATTCTTGGCTTATCTCTGAAATGAATCTCCAATTCCCCCTTTAACTGTGAATTATATTGAATTTATCATAAGATGCCGACGAAAGAAAGATTATTCTGTTAAATCAACCTAAAAAAGGAAGCCGCCCTATGGGACAGCCTCCTACCTTTTATTGTTCACTCAAATATTTCTTTAACGCTTCAACGATTCTTTCTGATGCATGACCATCGCCATATGGATTATGTGCATGTGCCATTTGATCGTATGCTGCTTGGTCTGTTAATAATTCATCAGTTAAAGAGAAGATTACGTCTTCATCTGTACCTGCTAATTTTAATGTGCCCGCTTCAATTCCTTCTGGACGTTCAGTCGTATCGCGCAGAACAATCACTGGTTTTCCGAGTGACGGAGATTCTTCTTGAATGCCGCCCGAATCCGTTAAAATAATATGAGATGCTGCAACGAAGTTATGGAAGTCAACAACTTCTAACGGTTCGATTAATTGAACACGTGGATGATTTCCTAAAATTTCATTGGCAAGTTCACGAACGACTGGGTTCATATGAACTGGATAGACAACTTGAATGTCATCATGCTTTGCAAGAAGTCTGTTAATCGCATTGAACATATTACGCATCGGTTCGCCGAGATTTTCACGACGATGTGCTGTCAGTAAAATTAACTTATCATCGCCAAGTGATTCTAACACTGGATGTGTATATTCTTCACGAACTGTTGTATGTAGCGCATCGATTGCCGTATTACCTGTAATGAAGATTGTTTTCTCATCTTTTCCTTCATTAATCAAGTTTTGTGCCGATTTTTCTGTCGGCGAGAAATGTAAGTCTGCGATGACGCCTGTTAATTGGCGGTTCATCTCTTCTGGATACGGAGAATATTTATCCCATGTACGAAGACCTGCTTCTACATGCCCGACTGCAATTTTATTGTAAAATGCTGCAAGACTGCCGATAAAAGTTGTCGATGTATCGCCGTGAACTAAGACAATATCTGGCTTTGCTTCTTTCATAATTGCGTCTAGTCCTTCAAGGCCTCTCGTCGCAACATCGACTAAAGTTTGTCTATCTTTCATGATGTTCAAGTCATAGTCTGGTGTAATCTCAAATGTTGTCAGCACTTGGTCAAGCATTTCGCGATGCTGTGCTGTTACCGTAACAATTGACTCGATTTCTTCATGTTTGTTTAACTCAAGTACGAGCGGCGCCATTTTAATTGCTTCAGGTCGCGTACCAAAAATCGTCATTACTTTCCACTTTTTTGACAATGTGATCTCTCCATCCTTTTATTTCGTTCCGAATAATCTGTCGCCTGCATCCCCAAGCCCCGGGATAATATAGCCATCTTCGTCTAATTTTTCATCCAACGCTGCAATGTAAATATCTACATCAGGATGCGCATCCGTCATTGCTTTTACGCCTTCTGGAGCAGCAATTAAGCACATAAAACGAATGCTTGTTGCACCGCGTTTTTTCAATGAGTTAACCGCTTCAATTGCCGAACCGCCTGTTGCCAGCATCGGGTCTACGAGAATTAAATCACGTTCAGATACGTCTTTGGGAAGTTTTACATAATACTCAACTGGCTCAAGTGTTTCTGGATCGCGGTATAAACCAACGTGTCCAACTTTTGCCGCTGGAATTAAATTCAAAATTCCTTCTACCATGCCAAGTCCTGCACGTAAAATTGGGACAATCCCTAATTTTTTCCCTGCTAAAACATCTGACATTCCTTTTCCAACTGGTGTTTCAATTTCTTTTTCCATTAATGGTAAATCACGCGTAATTTCATAAGCCATCAATGTTGCAACTTCGTCAACAAGCTCACGAAACTCTTTAGTACCTGTATTTATATCACGAATATACGTTAATTTATGTTGAATTAATGGGTGATCTAATACTTGAATTTTTGGCATTTCATATCGCTCCTTTTTATGTCCAACTTAGTATAGCAGAATGCACTTCATCTCGCATAGTCTCATGGACAACTGTTAGAAAAAAGACTTATTCTTTTCCTTTTTATTATAACAAAAACAAAGGGGCTGTCCAAGCATGAGGGCGAAAGGTTGTGCCCGTAGGAATTTGTTCGCTGCATCTTGGCATTATTGTAGGTCAATACTTTATGCGATTTGGGCGAAAAAAGAGACTGCCCCATTGGACAGCCTCTTTTCTACATGATTTATTGATAAATTGGGAAACGATCTGTAATTGCATGAACGCGTGTTAGCGCTTCTTTTTTCACAGCTTCGTCTTCTGGATTTTTCAGAACTAAAGCAATGATTGAAGCAATTTCTTTCATTTCTTCTTCTTTAAATCCGCGTGAAGTAACTGCTGGTGTTCCGATACGAACGCCTGATGTAACGAATGGGCTTTCTGTATCGAATGGAATCGTGTTTTTATTTACAGTAATTCCAACTTCGTCTAATGCTTCTTCTGCAATTTTTCCAGTAATGCCTAGTGAACGTAGGTTAAGTAATAGTAAGTGGTTGTCTGTTCCGCCTGAAACAATGTCAACACCTTCTGCAACAAGTGCTTCGCCTAATACTTTTGCGTTTGTTTTCACTTGTTGGATATATGTTTTAAATTCTGGTTTCAATGCTTCACCAAATGCAACTGCTTTCGCCGCAATCACATGCATTAATGGACCACCTTGAATACCTGGGAAAATTGATTTATCTAGTTTACGACCGAATTCTTCTGTCGATAAAATCAGACCACCGCGTGGACCGCGTAATGTTTTATGTGTTGTTGATGTTACGAAATGTGCATGTGGAACTGGGTTTGGATGTTCGCCAACCGCAACAAGTCCTGCAATATGCGCCATATCTACGAAGAAGTAAGCCCCTACTTCATCAGCAATTTCACGGAATTTCGCAAAATCGATTTCGCGTGGATATGCACTCGCACCCGCTACGATCATTTTCGGCTTATGTTCAAGCGCTTTTTGACGAACATCTTCGTAATCGATTCTTTCATCATCTTCGCTTACGCCGTATTCAACAAAGTTATAAAGTTCACCTGAAAAGTTTACTGGACTACCGTGCGTTAAATGACCACCATGAGATAAGTTCATCCCTAAAACTGTGTCGCCTGGTTTTAGAACTGTGAAGTAAACAGCCATATTTGCTTGCGCACCAGAGTGTGGTTGAACGTTTGCGTATTCTGCACCGAAAATTTCTTTTAGACGGTCCCTTGCGATATCTTCAACTACGTCAACATGTTCACAGCCGCCGTAGTAGCGTTTGCCCGGATAACCTTCTGCATATTTGTTCGTTAATACAGAACCTTGTGCTTCCATAACTGCTTCTGTTACAAAGTTTTCAGATGCGATTAATTCGATGTTTGTTTGTTGACGACCTCTTTCAGCCATAATAGCGTCATATACCGCTTTATCTTCTGCTTTTACTTGCTCCAGTTGTGCTGAAAGTTCTTTAATTTTTACAGTCTCCATCAGTCATTCCCCTTTACCTTTGTTTTTATCTAGCTGAATTTTTAGTTATTTCAGCTTTATACCAAGCTAGCCTCAAAGCCCAGACACTCGGGTCATAAGTCAGTCTCGCTATGTGGCAAAAAACGCCACGTCGCGGGACCGCCTTATGCCTGTCGTGTCTAAACGGGCTTTTCGGCTTTATCATTTATTCGTAAATTGCTCTTTCTCCACCGATTAGTTTTGGGCGGGTTGTGGCAATTGTTACGACTGCTTCACCAATTTTTCCTACGGATGTTCTAAGTGGTACGGCTACTTTTTTTAAGTGCATGCCAATCAGAGTTTGTCCGATGTCGATGCCTGCTTGTGCTTCGATTTCTTCGACGACGACTGGGTTGTCCAATCGGCCGTATGCGTAAGCGGACATTGATCCACCGGCGTTTACTGATGGAATGACTGTAACGGGGCTTAGTCCGTGACGTTTCGCAGCTTCTTTTTCCACTGTTAGCGCGCGGTTAATATGTTCGCATCCTTGAAATGCTAAATATAAACCATGTTGATCGGCGAATGCTTTTAATGGTTCATATAATAATTCACCGATTTCAAATGCGCCCGCTGTTCCTATTCTTTGTCCTGCAACTTCGGAAGTTGAACAACCGACGACGAAAAATTCGCCTTGTTCAAATGTTGTTTGCTCACTGATTTCGGATAATAAATCTTCTAGTTGACGTTTCCATAAATTTTGAGCGCTCATAAAAATCCTCCTTCAGTTTCAGTTTTCTAATGCTTGAACTTTTTCAATTCGGCGTGCATGTCGTCCACCTTCAAATGCAGTGTCAATCCACACATTTACAATTTCTAATGCAAGACCTGCACCAATGACACGCTCACCCATCGCAAGTACATTTGTATCATTATGTTCTCTCGTAGCTTTTGCACTGAAAACATCATGGACAAGCGCACAGCGAATCCCTTTTACTTTATTTGCAGCAATTGACATACCAATGCCTGTTCCGCAAACTAAAATACCACGATCAAATTTCCCTGATGCCACACCTTCACTAACTGGAGATGCATAATCTGGATAGTCTACCGATTCATCTGTTTTAGGGCCAAAATCTTCGTATTCGATTCCTTTATCTTCGAGCAACTGAATAATTTCTCGGCGTAAATTATTTCCGCCATGATCTGAAGAGATTGCGATTTTCATTGCGTAGCCTACTTTCATAAATTTTCAATCGCGCCTAGGCGTGATTGTGTCGGGATTTTGAATTGAGCTTGCTCAATTAACTTCCCTTCAAAATCCCTGACATCCGCCGAAGGCTTTAACTTGAATCAGCAGGGAGTTTGAACGTTCTATGATTCAAAAGAGTTTCAACATTCATCCCCTCACATATAAAAATGGGAGACTTCTGCTGAATCATGTTAATCATAATTCATTCTACCATTGTTGCTATAAAAAAAACAGTAGCTGTTCAGAAAGTATTCCTTCAGCTTTTCTGAACAGCTACCTATTATCGTTCAAATTGATTAATGACTTCGTAAAGTGCCTGCGATTGTTTTTTCAATTCTTCAG
The DNA here is from genome assembly GCA_947644645.1 of uncultured Sporosarcina sp. Taxonomy (GTDB): domain Bacteria; phylum Bacillota; class Bacilli; order Bacillales_A; family Planococcaceae; genus Sporosarcina. The sequence goes on from CANSAF010000036.1 coordinate 6,084, forward strand.
CCATTTTATCCGCATATTCAATCGACTGAACTTGCTCTTCAGTTGTTGCACGAACTTCTTGAGCGCCTGCTGATGTTTCTTCAGCAATGGCAGCAACTTCCTGAGATTGACGCGCAGTTTTTTCAATATTTTTCAGTTGATGTTCAACAAATTCTGTAATTTCGACAACTGATGAAACCACGCCATTCACTTTGTCAGTCATCGCTTCGACATTACCACTCGTTTCCGTGGCACGCTCTGCTCCTGCAGCAGCAACTTGTACTTGCTCTTCGATTTCTATTACAACTTGCGAAACATCTGTTTGAATTGTTGAAACAAGACTTGCGATACTTTGTACAGCATTTGCACTTTCATCTGCAAGCATGCGAACTTCTTCGGCAACGACAGCAAATCCAGCTCCATGTTCTCCTGCCCTTGCTGCCTCAATCGAAGCGTTTAACGCAAGTAAATTAGTTTGTTTTGCAATATTCCCGACAAGTTGTACAATATCTCCAATTTCATTGGCATTATGATCAAGTTGGCGAATCGTTCCAAGTAACGCTTCACTTTTTTCGGACATACCGCGAATGCCTGTCACAAGCGTTTCAAAGACTTTCATCGTTCGATTTAATTCTACCAACATTTCATTGGATTGATCCGAGGATTGTCCCGCTCTTTTATTTACTTCAACTGCCAATAAACGAACATCTTCCACCGCTTCAGCAGTTTCTTGAATCGCAACTGCCGATTCTTCTGCCCCCGCAGATATTTCCATAATTGTTGTCGCAACGACACCTGCTTGTTCAGTTGCGGTATTTGTACTTGTCGATAACTGATTAATCGTTTGTGCCGTCTGTTCAAAGTTATCTTCAATTTGCTCAACAATTTCCCTTAAGCTGAATACCATTTGTTGAAAGGCTTCTGCAACTGACCGAATTTCATCAGAAGAACGTGGCAATTCAATATCGACACCAATATTGCCTTCCGCAACTTCAATTGCTGCACTTTCTAGTTGTTGAAGTGGTTTTGTTAATACTGTACTAAAGACACCCGCTAATACAGCAGACCAAAAAATTCCAAGTCCAAATGTAATGACTGAAAACCAAAACGGTTCTAATCCTGGGAAAAATTTTGGTTGAATGACATTAATAAATAATCCACTTGTTGTGTAAGTCACAAATGCAAGAACGGTTACGAAAATGATTAACTTTTTTCTGAGTCCGCTTTTTCGCCTAATTCTTTTCACCCGCGTGTCCTCCTAATAATTTCTCTTCAAGTTTCTCCATTAAAATAATTAATTCTTCAAATGTTTGTCGATATACTTCAAGACTTCCACCAAATGGATCTTGTACATTTAAACCATCACCATGCGCGACAAATTCTTTTAATGTAAAAATTTTATTCGCTTCATTTGGAAATTGCATGCGCATCACTTGTTTATGTACATCAGTCATTGTGAAAATATAATCTGCCCAAACAACATCTGTTTCCGCCACTAAATTTGACGTTGCTGTATAAGGCATGCCTGCTTGTTCAATCAGCGTTGTTGCATGATCGGAAATCGGCATTCCTTGTACAGCGTGAATCCCCGCTGAACGCACTTCTACTTTGTTGATTTTTCGCGCACGCAAAACTGCTTCTGCCATCGGACTTCTACATGTATTGCCCGTGCAAATTAAATAAATATTCATATAAATCACCTTCTCTTACTAGAATAACTGATTTCGGTCCAGAAGGGAATGTTTATTTTAATAAACGCATGAGTAAATGCCCATTACTATTAAAACGAACCCGGCAAAATACCTAATCCGTTTCCCTCTTCTTATATTTAATTTCTTCTGGAAATATAAAGCGACGAGTGAAAAAACGAGTGAAAATACACCTGATGCAAAAATAAATAGCCATTTGTTGAATTGCAGCATCCCTAAAGTGACACTGACTGAAAATGCATCGATACTTACGACAAAAGCGAGGAATACAGGGGGAATCTGAATCATTTTAGATGGTCCTTCAACATCTTCCAATAACATATGTAAACCGATTAACGCGAGTAAAACACCAGATAATAACATGCTCCAATCTGAAAAAATAAGCATTGTAAATTCTCCCATCATAAAACCGACGAATGGAAGAAGCATATTTAATAATGCCGTCCATAAAGCAAAAAGTATTTTACGACCGCGCACTTCTAATAAAACATAAATGACGAGAATATCAAGCGTTGTCACAGCAGCTACAAACAACTCTCCCATCACAAAACCTCCCCGCACACGATTTCTCTTCTAACTTTAACAAGCAAAAAATGCCCGATAAGCAAAGTTTATTTCCCTAGTTATCGTATGCGAAGATATTTGTACATATTCAATTTGTATATCGTCTACCGTTGGCTGCTTTAGCTAATCTGTTCATAAACGCTTCACCAACACCTTCATAAGTCGTTTCAACTGCCAAAATTAAATCCGCAGCCGTCCCATCGCATTGCCTGAGCGCCTTGTATAAGTTCGTCGCCATTTGTTCGATATTTCCGCTCGCTCCGATTGAAAAATACCAATTTGCTTGCGTCGTCTCCAGTTCATCTGGACCAATGACAGCAACTTTTTGTCCTTTTATCTCATATGCCAGTAAAGCTTGTTCAAGTTTCTCTTGATTGGCTTCAATTAAATAAACAGGTGCTTCCGGTGCATAATGTGCATATTTCATGCCAGGTGAACGCGGTGCTTCTTTCGTTTCTGTTTCATGAGCAGCTTCTACAGGTCCAATAATCGCTTCAATCATTTCTTTCGTAATGCCGCCAGGACGTAAAATAGCCGGGGGCGTTACTGTCATATCAATGACCGTCGATTCTAAACCTACACCTGTTTGTCCACCATCTAAAACAAGTGGAATTCTTCCTTGTAAATCTTTTTCCACATGTGCTGCCTCTGTTGGACTTGGTTTTCCGCTACGATTTGCGCTCGGTGCAGCGAGTGGTAATTTTAAAATTTGAAGTAATTTTAACGCAACTGGATGGTCAGGCATTCGCAAGCCAACTGTTTGTACATCCGGCGTTGCATTTTTAGCAATTTGATTTGGGATTTGATCGAAAATTAACGTCAAAGGCCCCGGCCAAAATGCTTCCATTAATTTCTCCGCCAACTCTGATATATGAAGTGCGTACTTTTCCACTTCTTCTTTTGTGCCAATATGTACAATGAGTGGATTATCAGATGGACGTCCTTTTGCTTCGTAAATTTTTGCGACTGCTTGTTCATCTGTCGCAACTGCCCCAAGTCCATAAACTGTTTCAGTTGGAAATGCGACGACTTCTCCAGACTTCAACATATCCACAGCTTGTTGGTATTCTTCTAAGTTATCCATAGAGTTATCCACTTTTACAACTTTCGTTTTCATGTTCAAAATCCTTTCTTATACACATTTAACCTTAGTTATCCACATTATCCCGTGAATAACTTTAAGCGAACAGACCTTTTATCCACTCCCAAATGAAGAAAGTTACTTTTTCTTCTTCCTTTTCTTCATCTTCTGGAAAACAGATATTTGAAAACAATGAACACCACCAATTATCCCCACGACCGCTTCCAATTGTTAATATATACGCGTCATACTCGGCTTGGGGTTGAATATAAAAGCCTGATTTCTTCGGCGGAATATGTGTATTTTGTCTTTGAAATGTAATTTCTTGATCTTGGACAATAGATTGTGCATGACCAATGATTGCTGGTGTTAATTTTTCTAAGTTATCCACAAGTTCATCTTTCGACTGCGCGGTTGCCATTGCTTCCTGAATAATAGGTTCAATTTCTTTACGCACTTTTTCTTTATTCGCCTGATCTTCTGCCGTATTAGAATGTGCTAATATCCGAAATTGAATGGCTTCTTCATTTGGCGCACTGAAAAATAACATCGCCCCGGAATGAATGATTAATAATAAAAGAATAAATTCTACTATCGTCATTTTTTTATTGGTCGGTCTTTTAATCTCATAATCTTCTAACATAAAATCCCCTCCTACAAACATTGTTGTCAGAGGGAAGGATTTTTATTCACGAATCTCACAAAATATCATTCGGTCTTTACCATTAATATCTTGAATAACTTCGACTACCGCTTCTGGGAAAGCTTTTTGAAATAATTTCGAAACTGCTTCTCCTTGCAAATAGCCAATTTCTAAGCCAATTAAAGCGGGACGATTCATCATTTCCGGAAGTTGGTCTGCTAATTTCCGGTAACATTCTAAACCATCTTCTTCTGCAAACAATGCCAAATGTGGTTCGTGGGCTAAAACGGTGTCAGTCATTTCAGCTGCTTCGCTGCGCGCGATATACGGAGGATTCGATAGAACAATATCCCATTTCTCTCCAGCAAGTGGCGCTGCCAAATCTCCTTGTAGAAATTCAATATTCGCACCTAAATGATGCGCATTTTCTTTTGCCACTTGCAATGCTCCTTCGCTAATATCCGTCGCAGTAACTTGCAGTTCTGGACTTTCTAACTTCATCGTCACCGCAATTGCACCGCTGCCTGTTCCAATATCTGCAAATTTTAGTGCATGCTTTTGAAACAATGATTTCTTTCGTTCTAATGCTATATATATTAATTCTTCCGTTTCAGGTCTTGGAATTAAGACATGATCATTGACATGAAATGTACGCCCGTAAAAAGATTCATAACCGATCACATATTGAATGGGCTTTCCCGCTAATAATTCATCGACTTTTAACCAAAATTCTTCGGACTGCGTTTTCGTTAATTCGTCTTGCATACTCGCCAATAATAAAGCATGCGAATAACCTGTAATATGTTGCAATAAAAATCGAACGCTGCCACTATCTAAGTTTTTCTCTTCTAATAAAGAAAAAGCCCTGTTACGGGCCTCATAAATTTTTTCAGTCATATTAATTCAAACTTTCCAAACGATGTGCTTGGTCTTCTAAAATCAATGCGTCTAGAATTTCATCCAAATTGCCATCGATAATTTGGTCTAGTTTTTGAATCGTTAAGCCGATTCTGTGATCTGTCACACGGTTTTGAGGATAATTATACGTTCGAATTCTTTCTGAACGATCCCCTGTTCCAACCGCAGATTTACGGCTCGCCGCGTATTCCGCTTGCGCTTCTTGTTGGGCTGCGTCATAAACACGTGCTTTTAACACTTTCATTGCTTTTTCACGGTTTTTAATTTGTGATTTTTCATCTTGCATCGAAACGACAATGCCTGTTGGTAAATGCGTAATTCGAACAGCCGAGTCCGTCGTGTTGACGTGCTGACCGCCCGCACCACTTGAACGGTACGTATCAATTTTTAAATCTTCTTTTAAAATTTCAATATCGACATCTTCAGCTTCTGGTAAACAAGCAACCGTCGCTGTCGATGTATGTGTTCTTCCACCTGATTCAGTTTCCGGCACACGTTGTACACGATGCGCGCCATTTTCAAATTTTAATTTTGAAAACGCGCCTGTTCCATTAATCATGAAAATAATTTCTTTATAGCCACCTAATTCTGTTGGAGAAGACTCGATGACTTCTGTTTTCCAATTTTGCATCTCTGCATAGCGGCTATACATTCTAAATAGATTGCCCGCAAATAAAGCGGCTTCATCGCCACCAGCTGCCCCACGAATTTCTATAATGACGTTTTTATCATCATTTGGATCTTTTGGGATTAATAAAATCTTTAACTTTTCTTCCAATGGCTCCACTTGTTCTTCTAACTCAGAAATTTCTAGCTTCACAAGCTCTTCCATTTCATCATCCAGTGAATCAGCAAGCAGACTTTTGGAATCTTTTAGTTCTTCGATTACTTTTTTATATTCACGGTACACATCTACTGTTTCTTGCAAGCCAGATTGTTCTTTTGAATAATCACGAAGTTTTGTTGCATCGCTCACAACATCTGGATCACTTAAATATTCATTCAATTGTTCATATCGATCTTCTACAACTTGAAGACGTTCAAACATAAGTCGACACCTCATTTAGACACTAATTTATAATTTTATCCCGCATTAACGGGCAATAGGACTCCCACTTCAAAATTTAAGCAAAAATACTAAAGATAAGTGGGAGATCAACTGCCCGTAAAAGCCCGATTGGTTCGGGGCAACAGGATGTTGGTCACTTTATTGTACGGTAATTTTATCAGCAAATACAGTTTTTCTGCCCAGAAAATCTAAATTCGGATTTTCTAGACGAAACTGTTTCTGTATGTATTCGCTTTATATAATTATTTTCTCTTGGCTAGTGCTTTTCAATTAGATTCCATAATTAGCCTTCTTTTTTAATTGCGGCTGCGATAGAAACACCTTTTGGTACTTCATGATGTTGACGACATCTCGCTTCATAAGCTTCTAATGCCCCCACAAGAATGATGGGATCATCATACCCAGCCGGCTCGTTATTAATAAGACGTTGCGTACGACTTGCAGGTGAACCACAAACGGTACAAACTGCTTGGAGTTTCGTTACATGTTCGGCGATGGACAGAAGTTTTGGCATTGGACCAAATGGTTCTCCACGGAAATCTTGATCTAACCCTGCAAGGATGACACGGAATCCTTCATCCGCAAGTGCGATGACTGTTTCCACAATTCCTTCATCGAAAAATTGCGCTTCATCAATCGCAATAATGTCAAAGCCTTCTTTATTGAATGCTTGAATATGTGAAGAGTTCGCTACTGGAATGGCGATTACTTTCGTTCCATTATGGCTCACAACTTCTTTTTGGCTATATCGATTATCAATTTCTGGTTTGAATACTGCAATTTGTTGCTTGGCGAATTGAGCACGTTTAATACGACGAATTAATTCTTCAGATTTTCCCGAGAACATACTGCCACAAATTACTTCAATCCAACCACCTTGTACTGTTGCGTACATGTTTCAATCACCTTTCTTATCTTTTAAATCTATTAAAGGAGGCCGTCCCAAAAGTCGAAAGTGCGCGACTTTTGGGACGCCTTCCGTTTTTGTATGCGTGGATATGGTGCTTTTTTTTGCTTTTTGGGCTTCGTAGCCGGTAAAGAACGCAAAAATCAGCCATTAAATGCACGCATAAACGGGAGGCGTCTAACTACTGGACAACCTCGAATTTTTATTATTAAAACAGAAAATACCCGCCCAATGCAAGATGCAATGTGACGGGTATTTGGTGCGAAGTATTATTCTTATTCGCGCCCTTCTTCTTTGAGACCATATTTTTTGTTGAAGCGGTCGACACGTCCGTCCGCTGCAGCAAATTTCTGGCGTCCAGTGTAGAATGGGTGACATTCTGAACAAACTTCAACACGGATTTCCTCATTTACAGAGCCTGTTTCGAATGTATTTCCACATGAACAAGTAACTGTTGCAAGTTTGTAATCTGGATGAATTCCTGCTTTCATCAATCTCTCTCCTCTCGCTCTGAACCATCTGGAACAGAATTTTTTATAAGACTGATGCCTTACACGACCCGTAAGTCAGTCGTATATGCAGCAGATCGTTTTTACGATTCCTAAAAAATTATAGCAAAACATTTACCCTTGTGCAAGCTTTATGAACAGTTCACTCAATGTTCAGATTTACCCTGAATTAAAAGGCAGTAGATGCCTATTTCATTTACAGCAATCCTTTTCCGTTGCGATGGGCTTTCATTTCTGCATTTAACTTTTCAAAAAATTCTTCATTTGTTTTGGATAGGCGAAGTTTTTTCAAGAAGCGTTCCGCGAAGTCAGGCGCATCTGAAAATGTTTTTCGAATTGCCCATAGTTTTTCTAGCTGATCTTTCGGCAATAATAACTCTTCTTTTCGCGTACCCGAACGGCGGATATCTAATGCTGGGAATATGCGGCGTTCTGCTAAATGACGATCCAAATGAAGCTCCATATTTCCCGTTCCTTTAAACTCTTCATAAATTACTTCATCCATACGTGAACCTGTTTCAACAAGTGCAGTTGCTAAAATCGTTAAACTTCCGCCTTCTTCAAGATTACGCGCAGCACCGAAGAAGCGTTTTGGACGGTGAAAAGCTGCCGGGTCAATTCCCCCTGATAATGTACGACCACTTGGCGGAATCACTAAGTTATAAGCACGCGCTAATCTTGTAATCGAATCCATTAAAATAACGACATCTTTTTTATGTTCGACCAGTCGCATGGCACGTTCTAATACAAGTTCTGCTACTTTAATATGATTTTCTGGTAGCTCATCAAATGTTGAACTAACCACGTCTGCTTTGACCGACCTTTCAATGTCTGTTACTTCTTCCGGACGCTCATCGATTAATAATACAATCAATTCAGTCTCTGGATGATTTGTTGTAATTGAATTGGCAATTTCTTTTAAAAGCATCGTTTTCCCTGCTTTAGGCGGCGCAACAATTAAACCACGTTGACCGAAACCAACTGGCGCAACTAAATCCATAATTCTCGTAGATAATTTTGTCGGACTTGTTTCCAATTGAATATGGCGATCTGGATAAAGCGGTGTCAATGCCGGGAAATGAACACGGTTTCTTGAGTCTTCAGGGTTTTCCCCGTTCACTGCTTCGACTTGCAATAAACCGTAATAACGTTCAGATTCTTTTGGCGGTCTCACTTTACCCGCTACTTTATCGCCATTTCTTAAGTCGAAACGACGAATTTGTGACGCTGAAATATAAATATCTTCAGAGCTGGCTGAGTAATTGATCGGACGTAAAAATCCGTATCCTTCCGATTGAATAATTTCCAATACACCGTCCATAAAGAAGAAACCTTCTTGTTCTGCACGTTGTTTAAGAATTGCAAAAATCAATTCTTTCTTTGTCATTTTTGCGTAATACGCAATTTTAAATTGTCTAGCTTGTTCATATAACTCTTTTAAGGTCATATTTTCCAAAGCAGACATCGTTAATGTTGTCATGTTTCGCACCACTCTTTTATTTTATTAGATGTTTAACTTGATTCAGCAGAAGTCTTCCATTTTCTTAATGGCGGGATGAATGCCAAAATACTTTAAATCAGCGGAAATTTCAACTCCTTGCTGATTCAAGTTAAAGCCTCCGGCGGATGTCAAAGATTTTAAAGGGAGGCTAATTGAGCGAGCTCAATTCAAAATCCCGACACAATCACGCCTCGACGTGATTGATAGAACACCCGCGACTTCTGTTATGAGTCATACAATGTTCTATTCATGAAAAACGATTATGAAAGAAGATTCCTTGTTGAAATGAATTCACGAGGTTATGTTTCGAAAGTTTAAGGTAAGTAAAGCAGTTATTTAGTAAGATTGCCCAGAAAGCATTATACATTCTGGACAATCTTAGCTTTAATTTTTAAATCGTAATAATCTTATTCTTGTACAACAAGATGAGGTTTTTTCTTCATACTATGACGACCTTCGACAAATCGAATTGTTCCAGATTTTGAACGCATAACGAGTGAATGTGTTTCACTATATCCGCCCGTAAATCTTACGCCACGAAGTAATTCTCCGTCTGTCACACCTGTTGCAGCGAATATTGCATCATCGCCTTTAACAAAGTCATCCATATATAATACACGATTAACGTCAATGCCCATTTTCTCACAACGCGCACGTTCTTCATCATTCGAAGGCACAAGTCGTCCTTGAATTTCCCCACCTAAACATTTTAAACCTACGGCAGAAATCACACCTTCTGGCGCACCGCCAATGCCGAATAAAATATCAACACCTGTTTCACCGAATGCTGTATTGATTGCACCTGCAACATCCCCATCATTAATGAGTTTAATGCGTGCACCTGCTTCACGAATTTCTTCGATAATTTTATCATGGCGTGGACGATTTAACACTGTCGCAACAACTTCTTCAATTTTTTTATTCTTTGCTTTTGCAACAGCTTCCAAGTTTTCTTTCACTGACTTATCGATGTGTATTTTACCGACAGCTTCCGGACCGACAGCAATTTTGTCCATATACATATCAGGAGCATGAAGTAAGTTTCCACGGTCTGCAACAGCTAACACAGCTAAAGCATTCCAACCACCTGAAGCGACAATGCTTGTCCCTTCTAATGGGTCAACTGCTACGTCCACTTCTGGTCCGTTTTGATCTGAGCCGAGTTCTTCACCAATATAAAGCATTGGTGCTTCATCCATTTCTCCTTCTCCAATGACAACTGTACCTCTCATTGGCACTGTATCAAAAACTAGACGCATTGCTTCTGTAGCCGCGCCATCTGCTTCATTCTTTAAACCGCGTCCCATCCATTTAGCAGCTGCAGCACCTGCTGCCTCGGTCACTCGTACTAATTCCATCGATAAACTACGTTCCATTATATGTTTTCCTCCCGTATTTCGGATACATTCATAAGTCTAATTGACAAAAGAATCAGGTTCTTTCGCATGAATGATTAATCACGCGCAAACACTTCTTCTGAGACATTCACTTTACGAATATCCGCGCCAATTCCGCATAATTTCTCTATTAATGAACTATAACCACGCTCAATATGCTGAATTTCTCTAATTTCTGTTTCACCATCTGCGAGTAAACCTGCAAGGACTAATGCAGCACCCGCACGTAAATCTGTCGCGCGTACACTCGCCGCTTCTAATTTCGTTGGTCCTGTAATAATTGCTGTTCGACCATCTACTCGAGCGACTGCATTCATTCGACTAATTTCATCAATTTGTTTAAAACGTGCCGAATAAATGGTATCTGTAATGACAGATGTACCAACTGCTTGCGTTAATAATACTGAAAATGGTTGTTGTAAATCTGTTGGGAATCCTGGGTAGACAAGTGTTTTAACATCCACACTATTGATTTTATTACATTTCGGGATAATAATTCGCTCATCTTCCTCAATAACTTCCACACCCATTTCCCGTAGTTTTGCCGTTAAAGCTTCTACGTGAAATGGAATGACATTGTCAATCACTACACCATCGCCAGCAGCTGCCGCCATAATCATAAATGTTCCCGCTTCGATACGATCTGGAATAATCGTATGACGCGTTCCATTAAGTTTTTCAACACCGTCGATTCGAATAATATTCGTACCTGCACCTTTAATTTTTGCACCCATATTTGTAAGTAATGTGGCTACATCAATAATTTCAGGCTCTTTCGCAGCATTTTCAATCGTCGTTTGACCTTCTGCTAAAACAGCTGCAAGCATAATATTAATCGTCGCACCGACACTTGCAACGTCTAAGTAAATTTTTGCGCCGCGTAACTTCTCCGCACGCAAATAAATTGCGCCATGTTCATTCGTTACTTTTGCACCTAGTGCTTCAAAGCCTTTAATATGCTGATCGATTGGTCTTGGACCGAGATGACAACCACCCGGAAGTCCAATGACTGCATTTTTAAAACGTCCGAGCATTGCACCCATTAAATAATAAGACGCACGCAGTTTTTTCACATTGCCATTTGGCAGTGGCATTGGCACAATATTAGACGGATCAATTTTCATCTCACCATCTTGAAATGTAACTTCACCACCGATATCTTCAAGAAGATTTTTCAATGTGAATACATCTGAAATTTCTGGTAAACCTTCGATTGTCACCGGCGTTTCTGCTAAAACAGCAGCGGGTATTAAAGCAACTGCACTATTTTTAGCACCACTGACTTTAATTGTGCCTTGTAGCTTTTTTCCACCCGTCACTTTATAAACGGCTAAGTCTTTTGGACTCACTTGTTCGCTCTACCTTCCCAATCCGCTAGGAAAGCTTCGATTCCTTTATCTGTTAGCGGATGATTAAATAATTGTTTTAATACATTAAATGGTGTTGTTGCAATATGTGCGCCATTTAGTGCCGCATCCGTAATATGAAGTGGATGACGAATTGAAGCTGCAATAATTTCAGTTTTAATATTATGTTGAATGAAAATATCTGCAATTGTGCTCACTAATGTCATGCCGTCTTGACCAAGATCGTCAAGTCTTCCTAGGAAAGGTGAAACATATGTAGCGCCTGCACGAGCTGCTAGAAGTGCTTGGTTTGCACTGAAGATTAACGTTACATTTGTTTTAATGCCTTCTTTTGCAAAAACAGAACATGCTTTTAGACCTTCAGGTGTCATTGGTAATTTCACCGTAATATTTGGCGCAATTGCCGCTAATTCGCGTCCTTCTTTAATCATTCCTTCAGCATCAAGCGCAATAACTTCTGCACTTACCGAACCATCTACAAGTTCTGTAATTTCACGTAGACGATCATGGAATGGAACGTCTTCTTTCGCAACTAATGAAGGATTTGTTGTAACTCCTGAAATAATTCCCCAGCTATGCGCTTCTTTAATCTCGTCAAAATTTGCTGTATCAATAAAAAACTTCATGTTTCTTCCTCCTAATAAAAATCGTATTTCTTTTATGGCTCTTTACCGTACATTCCGCTACAGACGGACGCTTTCCGCGGGCATGGCTTCAATCTCCTCGTCGCGAAGTTCGCGCTCCTGCGGGGCTTTCAGACTCATGCTTTTCCCGCTGGAGTCGCCGTCTTTCACTACATGTACTAATATTGTCATTTTAATCAAGTACATATTTTGAACAAGAGCCTCTTTTATACATCTATATTCTTATATCGCAGTGATCTTCAATCGACTGAACAGTAACAAATTGGAAAGAAGGAGATGTCGCCTACAAAAGACGGCTCTCCTTCTTTTTAATCAATTACGCTTTTTGTGAACTACCAAATTCGCGCATTTTACCAATTACTGTTGCTTTAATTGCGTCTCTCATTGGCGCTAAATATTTACGTGGATCGTATACTTCCGCATCATTTGCTAATGCTTCACGAACCGCTTTCGTTCCTTCAATTTGGTTTTCAGTGTTCACGTTAATTTTTGCTGTTCCAAGTGAAATTGAACGTTGGATATCTTTTAATGGAATTCCCGTTCCACCGTGTAGTACAAGTGGTAAGTCAGATTGACTTGAAATAACTTCCATTTCTTCAAATCCAAGATTCGGTTCACCTTTATATGGTCCGTGAACTGAACCAAGTGCTGGTGCTAGGCAGTCGATGTTTGTTTTTTCAACAAGCTCTTTACATTCTGCTGGGTCTGCATAAATAACCCCTTCAGCAATGATGTCGTCTTCTTGTCCACCAACAACGCCAAGTTCCGCTTCAACCGAAACACCTTTTGCATGTGCGTATTCAACAACTTGTTTTGTAATTTCAATATTTTCTTCCAATGGTTTTGATGAAGCATCAATCATGACAGATGAAAATCCTGCGTCAATCGCTTCTTTACATTTTTCAAAGCTTGAACCATGATCTAAGTGAATTGCTACAGGTACAGTTGTCCCATAATCTTCCATAAGTCCAGTAACCATATTTACGACTGTTTTAAAGCCACCCATATAGCGTGCTGCACCTTCTGATACACCAAGGATAACAGGAGATTTTTCCTCTTCTGCTGCTTGTAAAATTGCTTGTGTATATTCTAGATTGTTTAGGTTGAATTGTCCGATTGCGTAACCTTCTTTTTTACCTTTAATCATCATTTCTTTCATTGAAACTAGTGCCATGTGAAACTCCTCCTTTTATTGAATACAAATTGCAAATTGTGCTCAGCAATTATTATTTAACAAAAAATGTTTTAAGATGACAATTTACATTCTTATCATAACAAAACACACTCATGTTTACCACTGCGCAAACCCGTTAACTAACAAAATAATGTGTTTACTGCATCTCGCACTTCAAAAATATCAAATGGTTTCGTGAAATATTTCTCTGCCCCTAAGTTTAACGCTTTTTCGGTTAGCTCTAATTCTCCGTACGCAGTCATCATAATGACCGGAAGATTGGGTTGATAATCTTTCAAACGCTTTAGCACTTCAATTCCGTCAATTCCAGGCATTTTCATATCTAAAAGCACGCAATCTGGTTCCTCATCTGCAGCCAATTGCAATGCTTCTCCACCGTTTTGAGCGCATATTGTTTGATAATTTTCTTTTTTGAACAATTCCTCTAGTAATAACCGAATCCCCAATTGGTCATCTACAATTAATACTTTCTTCACAATCATACACTCCCCCGTTTATAATTCCCCCTTACCTTACTTTGACATTCATGTACAATATCCTTTATTTTTTTCAATTTCGTTCCTTACTTTTGCTTTTATCTTATTCTGTTTTATAATCAATACGAGGTGTTTTTCATGAAAATGTTAACGACGCAGCTAAATGGACTATTAGACCGGATAGCAAAAAATAATGAAGATTCAATTGAAGAAACGGCACGCCTTCTCGCTCAAGCAACTGTTGGCGAAGGTCGTATTATTATTGCCGCTTTTGATGAATTAAATGCAGTGCATACAGTTGCAACGATGAGCGAAAAACCATTTATTGGAACAGTTCGCTACGAACCCGAATTAACAATCGGTCAAGCGGATCGTGTATGGATTTTTACACGTTCAGCAAATGACCCAAGAGCACTTGAACTCGCGCGTAAATTGGCTGATCAATTCATCCCATTTGCAGCCGTTGCACCAGAAAAAGCGGAAGACCATGAATTATTCGATTTGGCAATGACGTATATTTCTACAGGATTACTGCGTGGATTATTGCCAGGGGAAAACGGCGAAAGAATTGTCGAACCGCATGCATTGGCTGCTTTATTCGTTTACGAAGCGGTTAAAATTTCATACGACGAAATGTTGGAAGACATTTAAAAAGGAGGCTTGTCCAGAAAATCGTGAATCACGACTTTCTGGGCAGCCTCCTATTTTTGCGTTCATTGCGCTTGTGAATTCTGCTGCTATCTTCGTAACTAAGATTCCTCAAATCGCCACGAAACCCATCCAGCAAAAAACTATCCAATTTCAACGAACAAAACAACCGCGAGGCGCCTAAAAAAGTCGTGAACTACCGACTTTTTTTAAGGCAGCCTCCCTTTAAACTGTTAAATTGTGAGCCAATGATGCTTTGACAAACTCGCTAAATAGCGCTTGTGGTGTCGTTGGTCTTGACGCGAATTCTGGATGGAATTGACAACCAATAAAGAATGGGTGGTCTTTTAACTCGATAATTTCAACGAGTAATCCATCTGGACTAATTCCAGAGAATACCATTCCCGCTGCTTCTAATTGTTCACGGTATTGGTTGTTGAACTCGTAGCGGTGACGGTGACGTTCATAAATTAACGGCTCGCCGTATGCTTCGTATGTTTTCGTTCCTTCTTGTACTTTACATGGGAATAAACCAAGACGCATACCATTTCCTTCCACATCAGTTTGTGAAAGTGGCATTTCAATAATTGGATGCGGCGTATTCACATCAAACTCTGTAGAATTCGCTTCTTTTAATCCCAAAACATTGCGAGCATATTCAACCGCTGCCAATTGCATACCGAGCGAAATTCCAAAGAATGGGATATTATTTTCACGCGCATATGTAATCGCCTCAATTTTCCCGTCAATTCCGCGATCGCCGAAACCACCTGGTACAACAACGCCGCCTAGACCTTCCAATAATTCACCAACGTTTTCAGCTGTTACTTTTTCCGAATCGATCCATCTTACTTCAACTTCAGTATTATGTGCATAACCTGCATGCGAAAGTGCTTCAACTGCAGAAATATAAGCGTCTGGTAATTCAACGTATTTTCCAACTAAACCAATCTCAAGTTTATGTTCCAGTGACCCAACTAACTCGACCAACGCTCTAAGTCTTGTCACATCTGCTTCAGCAACATCGATGCGAAGATGATCCATAACAATTTGGTCCATTTTTTGATCTTTTAACATAAGTGGAATTTTATACAATGTATCCGCGTCAACAGCCTCAATGACTTCTTCTGCGCGCACATTACAAAACAGTGCAATTTTTTCTTTCATTTCTTGTGGTACAGATTGCTCTGAACGAACAACAATCATATCTGGCTGAATGCCTAGTCCACGTAATTCTTTTACACTATGCTGTGTTGGCTTTGTTTTTAATTCGCCGGCTGCTTTCATATAAGGAATTAACGTACAATGAATATACATAACATCGTCTTTTGCAAAGTCTGTTTTCATTTGACGAATAGCTTCTAAAATCGGTAGTGATTCAATATCTCCAACACTTCCACCAATTTCTGTAATGACAACATCTGCATTTGTTTCTTTTCCTGATGCGACGATGCGTTCTTTAATTTCATTTGTAATATGCGGAATAACTTGTACAGTTGCGCCTTTGTACTCGCCGCGACGCTCTTTTTTCAGAACAGCTGAATACACTTTTCCCATCGTTACGTTAGAGTATTTATTCAATTTAATATCGATGAAACGCTCATAATGACCTAAGTCTAAGTCTGTTTCTGCACCGTCTTCTGTTACGAAAACTTCACCATGCTGATAAGGACTCATCGTTCCCGGGTCTTGGTTAATATAAGGGTCAAATTTTTGAATCGTTACTTGTAAACCACGATTTTTTAATAAACGACCTAGTGATGCTGCGGTAATTCCTTTTCCTAATGATGAAACGACGCCACCCGTTACAAAAATATACTTTGTCATAGTCAATTCCTCCGTTGGTTAGGCTGTTAATAAAATCTAAGTTATGATTTTATTAACACCTCTCATTTAAATTTTCGTGCACCTGCTTTAAGTATTACCCTTTTTGGGCGTTAACGCTCCATTCACGACAAGATTTTAAAATCTAGATCAAACTAAAGTAAAGGCGATATAGTCATTCTAATTTATCATGACTGACTTTTATTTGTAAAACCTTCAACATATGTGAATGAAGTCATCTTCCCCCTTTTTGCTTATTTCTATCATTTAATCGGATCGGCTAATGCCCATACAATAAAAAAAAACGCCCCGCTGCAATGTTTAGCAGTAGGAGCGTGTATCATACAAATTAGATGTCCCTTTTAAGGAGCCCAGTTGAATTTTATATGGATAAGCTTTCAATGTCAAGCCTTTTTCCTTAGAGTTCTTCTTCCTCTTCATCTTCAACATCTTCTTCGTCGTCATCTAAAATGATGTCTTCCGGAATATCTTCCTCTTCTTCATCCATTAAATCGACGTCGATATCTTCTTCGTCATCCAGTTCTTCTGTCGTTAAAACTTCTTCCTCTTCGTCTTCCTCATCTTCTTCATCGATTAAGTCGAAGCCATCTTCTGCCACTTCGTCAACATCATCTTCTTCATCGTAATCATCGTCATCCGATTTTTTCTTTTTACGCGCACGAACAACTGGTGCCGATTCAGCTTCTAGTTGGTCGACTGGGTACCATTCACGAAGCCCCCAACGAATGTCATCGATCGAAAGAAAGCGTCCGTCAATATTAATATCTGTATTTACTCTTGGTAATTTGTCTGCCATTGCACGTACTGTTACGCCATTTAATTTACGAACCTCGTCCATTAATTGTCTTAATGTTAAGTGTTCACCATTTTCTTTTAACACTGCATATGCAATGTCAATCATGGACTCTTCTGCTAATTGTTCTTTTGTCATGTTATGAATATCCATTTGAAATGCACGTCCTTTCCACTCACTACTATAGTCAATATTATATACAAATCATTCGCCTAGATGCTAGTTTTTTACGAATTAATTCGCATGGCATAGTTTTCAAAGTCTTAAAACGAGTTTTTCTACATGCCTTTTTTTATTTTTCACATCATTTTATCCAATTATACCCATTCGCGATGGTCAATTTTCATCGGATTCTTTGCAAAGCCGTAAAAAAAAGACCAGCTCAAACTAGTCTTCAACAATCAATTGAAATTATTAAGTAATTGTTAGGAAACTATACCATAAGCTTTTGTTTCCGTAAAGTTTGTTTGCTTCGAATAAAACCATACGACTCGTTACTTTCTTGCATTTTTTTGCCGTTTCACTTCAGATAGAAAAATAATAGCTAAATAAATCGAAGCAATTAAAAAGGAAACTGAACCAAAACCGTCCTGATAGAAAAAGAATGTGAAAAGGACGAGTGCTATAATCATGATTGTATGGTAAACCCATTTCATTTGCATCTTCTCCTCCATCCTTTCCTCAGTACATTGTTTGACTTTATATTTTCTCACAGTCTTGAAAGATTAGCGAGAAATATCGTATCTTTTTTTAATTAATTGAGGATAGCGAGGCCTTTTTCAATGATGATTTGTCTAGAGAGAGTGTGTAAAGTGAGAGGCTGTTTAACAAGCCTCTCACTGATTGAAGTTTCACTTGATCCTCTTACATATTTCTACGGTATTGCCCGCCTACTTCATAAAGCGCCGTCGTAATTTGACCGAGGCTGGCAACTTTTACTGTTTCCATTAATTCTGCAAAAATATTGCCATTTGAAACAGCAACTGTTTGCAGACGTTGTAAAGCTTCTTCAACTTTGTCGGAATTTGTCTGGTGGAAATGCCTTAAGTTTTTAATTTGTGTATCTTTTTCTTCAGTCGTCGCTCTCGCAAGTTCCATATTATCAATGTCATCTGCGGATGATGGATTTGGATTTAAGTAAGTGTTGACGCCAATAATTGGCAGTTCACCTGAGTGCTTTTTCACTTCGTAATACATTGACTCTTCTTGAATCTTTCCGCGTTGATACTGCGTTTCCATTGAACCCAGTACTCCGCCGCGGTCATTTAAACGGTCGAATTCTTGTAAAACCGCTTCTTCAACGAGTTCCGTTAATTCTTCAATGATGAAAGCACCTTGTAAAGGATTTTCATTTTTTGCGATGCCATATTCTTTCGTAATAATCATTTGAATCGCCATTGCACGGCGTACCGATTCTTCCGTTGGCGTTGTAATCGCTTCGTCATATGCATTGGTATGAAGTGAATTACAATTATCTTGTAGCGCCATTAACGCTTGTAAAGTCGTACGAATATCATTAAAATCGATTTCTTGTGCGTGCAAACTACGTCCAGACGTTTGGACATGATATTTTAACTTTTGACTACGTTCATTGGCATCGTATTTTTCGCGCATAGCTACCGCCCAAATTCGACGGGCAACACGCCCAATAACCGTATATTCTGGATCTAAACCATTCGAGAAGAAGAATGATAAATTCGGTGCAAAATCATCTATATGCATGCCACGGCTTAAATAATACTCGACATAGGTAAAACCATTTGCCAGTGTGAATGCAAGTTGGGAAATTGGATTTGCGCCCGCTTCCGCAATATGATAGCCGGAAATCGATACCGAGTAATAATTTCTTACTTTTTTATCGATAAAGTATTGCTGAATGTCGCCCATTAAACGCAGTGCAAATTCCGTAGAGAAAATACAGGTATTTTGTCCCTGGTCTTCTTTTAAAATATCGGCTTGCACTGTGCCGCGCACAACTTGTAAGGTGCCGTCTTTGACATCCGTAAATTCTTCGATTGTTAATGGGCGCCCTAAATCTTCTTCTTTTAGACGCACTTGTTGATCAATCGCAGTATTCATAAACATTGCCAAAATAATTGGCGCAGGTCCGTTAATTGTCATAGAAACAGAAGTCGACGGCGCACATAAATCAAAACCGTCATATAATTTCTTCATATCTTCCAATGTACAAATGCTGACACCTGATTCTCCAACTTTCCCGTAAATATCCGGTCTTTCATCCGGATCTTCCCCGTATAAAGTAACCGAGTCGAATGCTGTCGATAAACGTTTCGCATCATCATCTTTAGATAAATAATGGAAACGACGATTCGTTCGTTCAGGTGTTCCTTCCCCAGCAAATTGACGTTTTGGATCTTCCCCTTCACGTTTGAAAGGGAAAACACCCGCTGTATACGGGAATGCCCCCGGAACATTTTCACGATAAACCCAACTTAAAATTTCCCCATAATCTTTGAATTTAGGTAACGAAATTTTCGGTATTTTCAAACCCGATAATGACGTTGTCGTTAATAATGTACGAATTTCGCGGTCTCGAACTTTTGTTACAAATTCCTCACCCGCATAATTTTCTTTTAAAGTCTCCCAATTATTCAGTATACGCTTTGATTCGGCAGTTAATTCCTCATAAACTCCATTTGCGAGTGCTTGCAAAGTTTGGGCATGAACATCATCTGCACCATGTTCTTTCAATGCAGCGATTGAACCTTCCAATTGGAAATATTTACGCGCAAGATCCGCTTGTACTTGTGACTTCTTATGGTATTCACGAACAACCGTCGAAATCTCTCGTAAATAATGTAAACGATCTGTTGGAATGATGACGTTTTGCTTTTCTGGTTTCAATAATTGGTCATAGGAAGTCGTCCAATCATAGTCCATTTTTTCGTTAATCACACGAACAATTGCTGCAAATAAGGCATTCGTTCCTGCGTCATTAAATTGGCTCGCGATTGTCCCATAAACAGGCATCTCTTGTAGTTTATGATCCCATAATAGACGGCTACGCTGAAATTGCTTTTGCACTTGGCTTAAAGCATCTTCAGAACCTTTTCGTTCGAATTTATTAATCGCAATTAAGTCTGCGTAGTCAATCATATCGATTTTTTCGAGTTGCGTTGGTGCACCAAATTCGCTCGTCATCACATACATAGATACATCCGCAATATCCGCAATATCGGCATCCCCTTGCCCAATACCACTCGTTTCTACAACGATTAAGTCATAGCCAGCTACTTTAACAACATCTAACACATCATGAATCGCTTTCGTTAATTCCGAGCGCGAACCACGTGTTGCTAAGCTACGCATGAAAACTCGTTCATTAAAAATGGCATTCATCCGAATTCTGTCCCCTAACAAAGCACCCCCAGTTTTCTGCTTTGTCGGATCAATCGATAGAATCGCCACTCTTTTGTCTGGCAACTCGTGAAGAAATCTACGAATCAATTCGTCTGTTAATGAACTCTTCCCTGCGCCCCCAGTTCCTGTAATTCCGAAAATCGGTGTATTTTTCGACAATTCTTTTGCTTTTTCAATTAATTGAATCGCTTCTTCATGATTTTTTCCATGATTTTCTTCAACAAAAGTAATTGCTTGCCCTAACACCCTCGGATTATTTACATGGACTTCTTCTAATTTTTCAACGCCAAAATGTTGAACCGTTTCAAAATCACATTGTTCTAACATACCATTGATCATTCCTTGGAGCCCAAGTCTTCTACCATCTTCTGGTGAGAAAATCCATGCAATCCCATAATCATGGAGTTCCTTAATCTCTTTTGGAATAATTACACCGCCACCGCCGCCAAAAATGCGGATATGTGGCGCCCCTTTTTCTTCAAGTAAATCATACATATACTTGAAATATTCAACATGTCCCCCTTGATACGAAGAAACGGCAATCGCTTGCACGTTTTCTTGAATCGCTGCATTGACGATTTCTTCCACTGAACGATTATGCCCAAGATGAATAATTTCTGCCCCACTCGATTGTAAAATACGTCGCATAATATTAATCGTCGCATCATGCCCATCGAATAAACTCGATGCTGTGACGATTCGAATATGATGTTTGGTTTGGTAAATTTCTGCTGTTGCCATATTATAAACACCCCTTTGTTTAAACTCCCCTTGATTAAACAATGCCTTTTTCGCTTTTATTGTATCCAGCTGCAAAAGGCAAATGCTCGGGTCATAAGCCAAAACGACTGCGTGGCAAAGGACGCCACTTCGTCTTTTCGTCTTATGCCTGTCGCATTTAGACGCCTTTTTCGCTTTTATTGTATCCAGCTGCAAAAGGCAAATGCTCGGGTCATAAG
>CANSAF010000037.1 GCA_947644645.1 uncultured Sporosarcina sp.
GAATATCGATTACAGACCTTATAATATTTGTTTGAAATAGTGTTGACAATCCAATCCAATCCGTATGCCGGAAACAGTAGCACTCAAAATCAAAATGGTAATCAATTCGAAACGAGTGGAGGTCCTATTGCGGTAAGCGATGATGACCTGCCGTTCTAATTAAAATTTAGTAGAAGGAGATTGGGTTTCCAGTCTCCTTTTGTTTTTTATAAAAGAAAGAAGAAAGGAGAGATCATATTGATTTACTCTTTTTCGCGATTAAACCTTTACACAACCTGTCCTTATCGATTCTTCAAGAAGTACATTGAGGGATATGAAGAACCGACCACCTATCCTTTAGCTTTGGGTAAAGGGGTCCATAAAGCAGTTGAGGATAAAATTAATGGAGTGTCTCATTCAGAAGCCGTTATAAACGGGATGATTGAAGCAGAGTTTCATCCAGAAGTGACTATGGATGAAATGTCAGAGTTGGTTAGTCATGCACCGATTAAAGAGAACATGGGTGAAACGGAGCTTCATTTTCAACTTTCACTTTCTGGTGCAGATTCAGCCCCAGTGCTACAAGGCTATATAGATCTTGTATCACCAGATGGAAATAAAATAGTAGATTGGAAAACGAATCGCGTCAGATATGATGTTCGTGATAATCATCAATTAGGATTGTACGCGTGGGCTGTAGGTCAATTAAAGGACAGAACACGGGTTGAGGGCAACTTGTATTTTCTTCGATTCAGAAGAGCGAGTAAACACATTTTCAATTATGCTGATATGGAAAGGTCTAGACAGTGGGCATTGAGTGTAGCAAATGAAATCAATTTTAAACGAGAGATTTTAGACATGCTACCAGAAGAAGCGGAAAGTTTATTCTTGTCAACACCTTCTAGCCATTGTAGGCATTGCCCGTTTGTAATTGAATGCTATCGAAAGTTTAGTAGTTATTAATATCAAGAAAAATATAGAAATTCTCAAGAAAGAGGGGTTTTGGTCGATATTATGGCATATGCAACAATGAAAGTGTTGAACTCCGGTAAGGAATATTCGATAGGAGGGTATCGGGATTATCAGTTTCTTTGTTCGGAAAAAATTGATTAATTATAATTTCCGGAACATCTATGGTATAATTAGGGTACTTAATAGATAAACTTGCACATATACGTACCTTAAAGGATGTGATGTATATGTGCGAAAATAAAGAGGAGGAGAAGGATATGGCTACCAAAGCATTAGAAACTAATTTTACTCTAAATCAATCAGAGGCTATGGAAATACTTAATGCTCCAAGAAGAACGATTAGAGAGTCTAATATATTTAATGATATCAAGCTATCCCAAGCAAATAAAGTAAAGCATGCCGCTAGTATCCTTAAGTCACGTAAATAAATGGAGATTATTAGTTTAAACTCACTATTAGAGGCTGATGAATCCGAAGGGAGAGACGTTCATTCTTATCTCTCTTCTTTTAATTGCGAAATAAACCATGATGTAGAGAACTTTTTACATGAAAAAGCTATTGATAGTGAAAAAAGAGGATTTACTAGAACAACTTTAGTAATTGATGAAAAACAAAATAATGACATTGTTGGATATTTCACACTAATGGTAAAGAACTTTGATTTTTTAGATGTGTCAGGAACGAACAGAAAAAAGTTAACAGGAGATAAAAGAGCAACAACATTTATAACAATCCTTATTGCACAACTGGGACGCTCCGACTTATATAAAGGCAAAGTTAGTGGTAGTGAAATATTGGAATTTGCTTTAGAGAGATGTAGTATGGTTAACGAATTATCTGCTATAAAAATTGCGTGTGTTGAATATGAGGAAAACGATAAATTAATTGAATTCTATAAAGGTAATGACTTTCAGCAAATACAAAAAAATGAAAGTGGTTACATAATAAGCTATGTTAGATTATAGAATAAACATATAAACAACTACATAGGATAAACTTTAATTCAAATTAAAGCAACCGTGAAATTAGGTGTTTTTTTGTTAGAAATTATTTAGACACATCCAGCTGTCAGTAATCTACTGGGTTTACTAGATACAGGTATTCCGAAGTGTTGCGCCACTTTCTTTCATTTGATAAACTTAATCTATATTCTATTAGTTTTCAAGTCATCGTATTTAGATGAAAGTCGTTATACCTTTTCTTTTTTATAAAAGGAGATTCGACATAAAGGTTGTAGCCTTTGAATTCTCATTTCGAGAAAAGCTAGGTAGATGTAATTGTACGTCAAAAAATTGCTTTCGGGCATAATCACATGGGGTATTTACGCATTTTTGCGTGATATATATTAAAAGTCGATTGAATCCTTCGGGATGCGGTCGGCTTTTTTTGTTTTCAAAAATAAAGAGGGAATGGAGTGATTTAAATGGTTGGAAAACAATTAGAGAGTCTTATTTCCAATGTTAAAAAAGGAGGTGCGAAGAAATCTTTCATCTGTTATATAGATGAAAAGAAAGAATGGAAATTTCTTGTCTTTAAGTTTGGTGGTATCTACCAACTGGATGGTAAAGGAGAAGTTAAAAAGCTGAATTTGCTTACCGATATTCAAGATATTTTCTTGTCCATTGAAAACGGTGATGTGAAGGTTATTGGTAGCGGAAGTATTGGAATTTAAAGGAGGAGTTTAATCATGGTACTCGCAAAAACAGAAGAAGTTAAAAGCATGGATTATGCAATAAAACTAGGTAAGGAAATTGAACGGGTCGAAGCAGCTGCGAAAGCAATGAAAGTTGAATTGAAAGCATTCGTTGATGTTAATGGTCCAGTTGATACCGGTGACGTGATTTGGGATTATAGCATATCCGCATCATGGAGTTTCAACGAAGAAGGGCTGAAAGAATTAGCGCAGAACATGGTTCTTGAAGGCGTTAATCCATGGAAAGTGTTGAACATTACTGCTTCTAACCTGAAAAAGTTGGGTTGGGATGATGCCATTGTAGCAAAAATGGGCGAAAAAAAAGAGACAAGAAGATTCTCGTCTCGTAAAAAGTAATTCTTTAAAACAATGTAGATTCATTATAACATAAAAAGCCTTCCACCGGGCAAGGAATGAGTGGCACATGAACGCTAGTGCCACTCGGTACTAGCTTTGTGTGAGAGAGGACTATCAAAAATGACAACAATAAAATATATTACTTCTGCACGTGAAGCAGTAGCAACATACAATGCAATCGGTTCTGAAAGTGTCATAGAATTGCAGGACATTCTTGCTGTTTTAATCGGACCAACTTCAACACCTGAATTTACAGGTCGATTAGCGGGTCGTGGAATAAGAGCCTTAGTCGAAATGACTGTTTCCGAATTAGAAGAGGAAGGCATGACACATAATGCAGCTTTGAAAGTTCATTCGGGAATGCTCCTTGCAAAAAAAGTACGGAATGCTGGAAAGAATGAAAAACGTTATACAATCAGGTCGCCTGAAGATGCAGCGTCTTATTTAATGGCCGACATGACATCTCTTACACAGGAGCATTTTGTAGTATTATTTTTAAATGTAAAAAATGAAGTGCTTCATAAAAAGACGATTTTTATCGGTAGCTTAAATTCCTCGATAGTACATCCACGCGAGATATATCGCGAAGCTGTAAAACATAGTGCTGCATCCATAATTTGCGGGCACAATCATCCCAGTGGATCGCCGGAACCTTCACCGGAAGACATTGATGTTACTAAGAGACTGGCTGAAGCTGGCAGTGTGATGGGAGTGGAGCTTTTGGATCATGTGATTATAGGAGACCATCAATTCTTATCACTTAAAGAAAAAGGATATATGTAAAAAAATCTGACAAAGAGCGTATTAATTTACGCTCTTTATTTTTCATCAAAATTAGATCCGAGGAGAATGCAAAATGAAAAGCTTATTTTCAAAAGTATGGAACCATTTTAATAGAAAGAACATAGAAATTGAAAAATTACAGGACGCAAATAAAGCACTTGATCAAGAAAATTTCCGGTTAACTAATTCGTACAACGTGGAATGGGATATATCAACGTATCGGGAGAAAAGAATTGTGAAATTGGAAAAAGAAAAAAAGGATTTGCAATATGTAATAAACGAATCCAAGAGGAAGGTAATGGAAACAAAAAGCTTTATGGATGAAAAAATAAAGGATTTGGTATTGCAGATTAAAGTTCCGACAGAAAGTATTTCCTTGTTGCACTTGTTCCGAACTGAATTACGCCAAGGATATGACTCATCGTGGGTAGCCATCTTAAATACTCCCAATGGGGTAGAGGTACTATATTTAACTTGCCGAGATGGAGAAAGTAGCGGTGGATTGACTAAGGAAATTGGAAAGTGTCAAACGATAGATCACGTAAGAGCTTTAGATCAAAGAGAACATATTTGGTATGATTGACTAAATTTATTTGAAAGGCGTTCCTTGTGTATTCAATGGAACGTCTTTTGTTTTTTTATTAATACATTTGAAAGGATGATTTGTATGATGTATTGGTATGAAATGTTGCTACAGAAGCTATGCGTTCGACTACCAAGTTAGAAAACTTCTTTGACATATCGGAATTGATAAACATAAACATTCACAGTAAATTGTGAGTGTTTTATTTTTGCAACATAAAATAAATTATGTTGTATTTTTGCGTTTTATTATCACTAGCGTCGCATAAAAAAATAAAACCATAAGGTAAAACACAGAATTTTCTTTAACTATATTTTTTCATAAAAAAATCCTTTATAATGGGGTTTGGTAGTAAACTATCCAAATCCAAAATAAAGGACTTACTCATGGATAATTTTACACGAAAAACATCATTTGAACAATGGCTTTCACCGATTTCGACCGAATTATTTAATGAAATGGTTGAAAACCTACAATTAGACTACTATACAAAGAAGCTTTATATGGCTCCGTTCATGAAGTTACTGCTGTTTGCGCAACTTCATGGCACCGAAAGTTTACGGGCGTTAGCTGACGCTGTTTTTTCAGAGGATCTTCAAAAAGTAGTTGGATTTGAATCGATTAGTTTCTCTCAATTAGCTAGAAGACTAAATGAAGTGCCAACTTCCTTTTTTGAAACAATCTTCTTGAATCTAGTAGCGCAAATTCATGAAAAAACAAACTTTCAGCACAGAAGAAAAACGTCTACACCTTGGATGTTGATTGATTCTACCACATTACCTTTAAATTTAACGAATCACAGATGGGCTGAATTCCGTAAAACAAAATCCGGCGTAAAGCTCCATCTTCGTCTTGTGTTTATGGAAAAAGGTCGTTCTTATCCAGATAAAGCAGTCATGACGAACGCAATAGAACACGACCGCGGGCAGTTAGAAGTGCTTGTCGACGATAAAGAATGCATGTACGTTTTTGACCGTGGCTATTTAGATTATGAACGCTTCGACCAAATGGCAGCAGACGGATACTTCTTCGTCTCACGCCTGAGAAAAAATGCAGTCGTTCATACGCTCAAAAAGTACGATGTATCTCCAGGTTCAATGATTGTATCCGACGAAACAGTAGTCATTGGTTCCGCACAAAACCAAACAGATAACGCTTTTCGAATGATCAGATTACTGGATGATAGAGGCAAGGAACTCCTTTTAATTTCCAATCGATTCGATCTAAGTGCGGATGAAATCGCCGATGTATATAAATCGAGATGGGCAATCGAACTCTTTTTCAAGTGGATGAAACAACATCTCTGCATCAAAAAGTTTTACGGGCATAGCGAGCAAGCTGTCCATAATCAAGTTTATATAGCGATGATTGTGTATTGCCTAAATGTTCTTGCGCAGCTAAACACAAGCAGTCCACGGACTTATCTCCAAATTAGTCGCTATTTAAAAGCTGCGATTTGGAAGTCTGCCCATATTTGGATTCGTAAAATCAAAGGAAAAGGTGTCCCGTAAAGCTTTCAAACTTTTGTCGCACTCGTCTTAGGTTATAGTAAAAAAATGGATGTTTACTACCTTTGTTTAGGTACTTTCAATTTTTTCTTTCAAACGAAAAATATTGTTCGGAATATTTTGTGTTTATTTATGCGACGCTAGTGGTAAATTGGTTTAATAATATCAGAATCCACGGAACGCTTGGTTATAAAAGCCCTGTGGAATACCGATTACAGACCTTATAATATTTGTTTGATTTAGTGTTGACAATCCAGTTGGGATTGATAGTGAATGTGGAGAAGAGTAGAATTTCTCGTCCTACTAAAACAAAGTTCTTAGGATTTGGTTTCTACTTTGATTCAAATCAAAAGAAATTCCAGCTAAGACCACATCCTAAATCAATTCAAAAATTCCAAAGAAAGCTACGCCAGTTAACGAAAAGGAGCTGGAGTATTTCTTTAGACATGAGAATCGTTAAACTGAGACGAGTTATTTATGGGTGGGTCAATTACTTTAAGATAGCCAATATGAAAAGAGTACTTGGAATAATCGATGCGAAGTTGCGTTCTAGACTACGTGTGATTATTTGGAAGCAATGGAAGAAAAGTAAGAAAAGAATTAAATCTCTCGTACAGCTTGGCATACCCCTAGAGGAAGCCAAGGGTCTGACCTTCTGCCGAAAAGGTTATCGCTTTATTGGACTATCGAAGGTGGTTCAAAGGGCTTTATCGAATAAACGCTTAAGGCAAAGGGGAATCCCCTTTGCCCAAGACTATTATTTAAAAGTACGCACTGTGATATAAATTGAACCGCCGTATACGGAACCGTACGTACGGTGGTGTGAGAGGGGCGAAAAGTTTATTTAACTTTTCCCTCTACTCGATTGTTTAAACGTTGATAAAAGCAAAGCGTCCCGAAAGTGGTAAACTTTTCGAGACGCTTTGCTTTTTTGGGTTGATTAAAATAATCCGAGCTTTTCAATGCGTTCTACTGCTTCTTTTAAACGATTTTCTTCGTCCAGTAAACCTACGCGTACATATCCTTCGCCTGATTTACCAAATGCATGACCTGGAGCTACGGCGATATTGGCTTTATCTAATAAAAGCTTAGTGAAAGATGCACTCGTGTAGCCTTTTGGAACAGGTAGCCAAGCAAAGAAGGATGCTTCAGGTGCTTCTACGTCCCAGCCAATTCTTTGACATTCTGCGATAAATACATCACGTCTTTTCTCGTAAAGTGCGACAAGTTCATCGACGCAAGTTTGGTCTTCAGTCAATGCGACTGCAGCAGCGCGTTGAACTGCTGGAAATGGGTTAATGAATAAATGGTCTTGTAGTAAATTAATCGCTTCGACAATCTCGGCGTTCCCGACCGCAAATGCAATTCGCCACCCCGCCATATTATACGTTTTTGACATCGTGTACATTTCAATACCGACTTCTTTCGCACCTTCAGTTTGTAGGAAGCTAAGCGGTTTTTTCCCTTCAAATCCAATGCCACCATAAGCAAAATCATGCATGATTGCAATGCCTGTTTCTTTCGCAAAAGCGACTGTTTCTTCAAAGAATTCAGGTGTTGCGACAGCGCTTGTTGGATTGCTTGGGTAATTTAAGTACATTAGCGCGGCTTGCCTTTTCTGTTGATCTGAAAAAGACTTATAATCTGGTAAAAACTTATTTTCCGCCAATAGCGGGAATGTATCGTATTGAATATCTGCTAAACTAACGCCCGATAAGTAATCCGGATAGCCTGGGTCAGGAAGCAAAAGCAATTCACTTGGGTTCATCAGCGCCATTGGAAGTTCAACAAGTCCTGTTTTGGAACCGAATAAGACGGCAACTTCTGTTTCAGGATTGAGTTCGACACCGTATTCACGCTGATAAAACTTGGCGACGGCTTCTTTTAATTCTGATGTGCCACGAAAAGGTGCGTAACCATGTGTTGCAGGATCTTCTACAGCCTCTTGTAGGGCTTTGACGATATGCGCAGGTGTTGGCTTGTCAGGATTCCCACGACCTAAATTGATGACATCACGTCCTTCGGCAAGTGCGTCTTCAACGTCCTTTACAAGTGATGAGAAAAAATGCGGTGGTAAATCTTTTAATCGATTTGAAATTTTCATGTCATAACCTCGCTTTGTCAGTATTGATTACTTACACCATAAACGCAATTCACGAAGAAGTCTACCTATTTTGAATGGAGGGAAATGAATTACTTATAGAGATTGACATAATATAAGATATGTACTACTATTAATATTATTAGTATAATTTTATAAAATGAAACTTATCAAGAGAGACCGAGGGACAAGGCCCGAAGACGTCCGGCAACCCCATAACTTTATGGAAGGTGCCAATTCCTTCAGAATAGACGATTCTGAAAGATAAGCTGATCAAATCTCAGTTCTTCTTTCATGTATCATGAAAGAGGTTTTTTTATTTTCAAAGAGAAGAGGGGATATCTATGATCCAGATTGAAAGTCTTTCGAAAGTTTATCAAACGAAAGAGAAAACTGTAAAAGGAGTCGATGATGTCTCTTTAACGATTCAAGCAGGTGAGATATTCGGAATTGTGGGTTATTCTGGTGCTGGGAAAAGTTCTTTAATCCGTTGCCTGAATTTACTTGAAAGACCGACGAGTGGAAAAGTGTTCATTGACGGCGTTGATTTAATGAGGTTACGGGGTGAGGCTTTACGTAGAGCGAGATTGAAAATTGGAATGATCTTTCAGCATTTCCATTTAATTAGTCAAAAAACGGTGAGAGAAAATATTGTTTTTGCGTTGAAAGCAGCCAATACGCCTAAAAATCAAATAGACCAGCGTGTTGCAGCGTTATTAGAAATGGTTGGTTTAGCGGATAAAAAAGATGTTTATCCGGCGCAGTTAAGTGGTGGTCAAAAGCAAAGAGTTGGGATTGCGAGGGCACTTGCGAATAATCCATCTGTTTTATTATGTGATGAGGCAACTTCAGCACTTGATCCGAATACGACAACGTCTATTTTAAAGTTATTAAAAAAGATTAACCGCGAATTAAATATTACGATTGTTTTAATCACTCATGAGATGGATGTGGTGAAAGAAATTTGTGATCGGATGGCAGTCATGCAGGATGGGAAAGTTGTGGAGGAAGGTTCTGTTTATGAAATGTTCTCGGCTCCAAAAGCAAATTTGACGAAGGAATTTATAAGTAGCGTTGTGTCGTTAGACGTTCCTGATGAAATTTTACATAAGTGTACGGGGCAGTTAGTGAAGATTATGTTTAAAGGTGAAGTTGCAGGAGAAGGCATTATTTCAGATATGATTCAGAAATTTGATGTGAAAGGTAATTTTCTGCATGGCTTGATCGAATACATACAAGAAAAACCGCTTGGCATCTTTTTAATGGAGTTAAAAGGTACGGATAGTGAAGTGAAAAAGGCGCTAAGTTATATGGAAAAGCAAGCGGTCGATGTGGAGGTGATCCAAAATGGGTGTTGAGTTTGGGCGAATCATGGAGCTAATGCCGGACATAACGAAAGCATTTGGCGAGACGGTGTATATGATTGGGATCGCATTGGTGGTTGCTTTAATCATCGGGTTGCCGCTTGGCATTATTTTATTTGTGACGGATAAAGATTTGTTTTGGGAAAATGCAGCGGTAAAGTCCATTTTAGGCTTTATCGTCAATATGATCCGGTCGATTCCATTTATTATTTTACTCGTTGCGATTACACCGCTTACGAAAATTATTGCGGGGAGCCCGATTGGTCCAACAGCAGCGAGTGTATCTTTGTCGGTTGCGGCAATTCCATTTTTTGCAAGAATAGTTGAAACGTCTTTGCGAGAAATCGACAAAGGTGTGATTGAAGCGGCAATTGCAGTGGGTGCTACGCCATGGATGATTATTAAAGATGTGCTATTACCAGAAGCAAAATCAAGCATTATTCAAGGGGTTACGTTGACGGTGATTAGTTTAGTTGCGTATTCGGCGATGGCTGGATTTGTTGGCGGCGGTGGAATTGGGGACCTGGCGATTCGATTTGGTTATTATCGTTATGATAATACAATTATGGTTGTTACAGTTGTGATTTTAATTTTACTTGTTCAAGTGATTCAGTTAATTGGTGATCGTGTTTCAAAATCGGTCGATAAAAGTTAAAAGGGGGATATTGTGATGAAAAAGATTTTATTCGCGGCAGTTTTAGCGGTTGTAGTGGCGGCATTGGCTGCTTGTGGTAGTTCGGGGAATTCAGGGAAAGAAACCGATGAGAAGTTAATTCGATTTGGGGCAACAGCGGGTCCATATAGCGATATGTTATCAAAAGCGATTATTCCTGGTTTAGAAGAAAAGGGATATGAAGTAAAAGTCACGGAGTTTAGTGACTATGTTCAGCCGAATAAATCACTAGATAGCGATGCAATTGACGCAAACTTATTTCAGCATATTATTTACTTAGAAAACTTTTCTAAAGAAAATAATATGGATTTGAAAGATTTAATCGTTGTACCGACAGCACCGATGGGCATTTTTTCGGATAAATATGACACTGTGGAAGAGATTGAAGATGGGTCAACAATTACGATTCCAAATGATCCGGTCAATGCGGCACGTACTTTGTTAACATTGGCGGATTTAGGGTTAATTGAAATTGACGGCGATGTAGATCCAATTAAAGCATCTGAAAAAGATGTTACGGTGAATCATAAAAACTTAGTTTTCCAACCAATTGAAGCGGGACAACTTCCACGTTCGATTGACGGGGCAGATTTAGCAGCTGTACCAGGAAACTTCGCGATTGCGGCGGGGCTTGATTTAATGGATGCGTTGGCGCTTGAAGATATGCCAGATCAGTTCCGTAATGTTGTTGCGGTGAAAGCAGAAAATGCAGATGCACAGTTCGCGAAAGATATTATCGAAGTTGTTGAGTCCGCTGAGTTTGAGAAAGTGATTGATGAAGAGTTTAAAGGCTTCGGAAAACCGGAGTGGATGAAATAAGGTAGTTGCCTCTAGGGGGTGTGGCGCTGGGTGATAGAGTGGATTAATTAATGGGCGATGAGGGCAGTTTTTGGTAAGAATCGATCAAGTCGCGGATAAATAACATTGTTCTATAAGGAGATTTAGATTTACTCGCCTAGCTTTGAATTGATTTCAGAATACTTTTCAGTTAGAATGGATATAGTTATAAAAAGAGAGAAGAGCTAGGAACTCTTCCCTCTTGCAGCCTCGGCCGTACAGGCGATGGTTGTCATAAAAAATTATTTTTTTCGACGAGAACCACCCTTTTGCTTGTCACGGCGCGGGGTGGTTTTCTTATCGTTTAAAAAGGTTTTTTGGAAGAAATGTGCGCTTAAGGCGCGTATAATTCCATTCCGTATCTCTTTTACAACTTCAAGAAAAGTTTCCATGTTGATCACCTCCTTTCCCAATAAAGGAAAAGGAAAAACGTGACAACCATCCACCCGTAAAACATTTGGCTACTTTTCTATTCTATCATAATTTAGTATAGAAGATGCGATTGTGTTAAATAGTAATCATGACAAGGAAATCCCCCAACTCTCCATCAACCGATGAACGCCATCGTAAATTTCTTCTTCCGATAATCCGCCAAATCCGAGTAAAAACGATGGTGTCCCACTTCTTTTTTCCAATCGATATGTATTTAAACCGTAAAGTCGAATACCAACAGCTTTTGCTTTTTCGGTAAGCTTTTCTTCCGTAGTCTCCGTATGAACAGAAAGGGTAATATGCATCCCCGTCTCCTCTCCCGAATAAGAAATCATTGGTTCGTATTGTTTCAATGTATCGAGTAATACTTGTAGTTTCTTTTTATAAATCGTCCGCATTCGATTGAGGTGTCGTGAAAAATGTCCGACTTTCATAAAGCGGGCGAGAATATGTTGATCGAGCCTTGGGACTGTGGAAACATAATGAATAAAGGCATCTTCATAACGTTTTAATAACACTTTTGGCAGCACTGTGTAAGCTATCCGAAGTGACGGCATTAAAGACTTAGAAAAGGTACTAATATAAATGACGTTTTCGCCTTGATCCATGCCGTATAATGCGGGAATTGGCCTTCCAGTATAACGAAATTCACTGTCATAATCGTCTTCAATAATAAAGCGATGTTCTTCAGCGGAAGCCCAGTTTAATAAAGCAATTCTCCTTCCAGCTGAGAGGACCGTTCCAGTTGGAAATTGGTGAGAAGGCGTAACGTAAGCAATATGGGCCGCTGTTTGTTGCAAGTAATCGATATTCATCCCTTCTTTGTCGACAGGAATTGGAATGGCTTGTCGATTATGATGTGAAAATACATAATGCGTTAATGGGTAACCAGGATTTTCAATTGCGAATGTCGTATCTGTTCCCAAAATGCGAATAATCAGTGGCAAAAGTTGTTCGGTCCCTGAACCAATAATAATTTGTTCGGGCGTACAATCAACCCCGCGAGACTGATATAAATAGTGGGCGATTTCTTCTCTTAATTCAAAATCACCATGCGGATCTCCAAGGAGCAATAAATCTTTCGATGACTCATCAATCGTTTCTTTCGCATGTTTTCGCCAATTGGCAAATGGAAAATGACGTGTATCAATATGTCCTGGCGAAAAGTCATATTGAATATTTGTAGCTGTGACAGGGAGTGATTTTGGTGCTTCTTTTGTTTTTTTCACATAGGCAAGCTCTTCAATTGCTTGAACAAAAAAACCTTTTCTTGGGATAGATAAAATAAATCCTTCCGCAGTTAATTGTCCATAGGCAAATTCAATCGTTGTTTGGCTGACGTTTAAAAAATCTCCGAGTTTGCGTTTGGAAGGAAGTTTGGTACCGACTGTTAATTTACCTTGAATAATATCATCGCGAATTTGATTGTAAATTTGTTCGTAAAGTGGAATCGTTTTATTTTTATCGAGTTTAATTAAATACATCTCCATTTTAATCTGACCCCTTTAATTTATCCGAAACTGGATGTTTTAATGATATCAATTTCAATTATACTGAACAATAAGAAAAGGGGGAAGGAATAAATGAATATGAAATACGGTGGCGTCATTATGGATGTTATTAATGGGGAGCAGGCAAAAATTGCGGAGGCAGCTGGTGCAGTGGCAGTGATGGCATTGGAACGAGTGCCTTCAGATATCCGTGCTGCAGGAGGCGTGGCACGAATGGCAGATCCTCGCATTGTGGAAGAAGTGCAAGCGGCGGTGTCCATTCCAGTAATGGCAAAAGCAAGAATTGGTCATATTTCTGAGGCACGTTTATTAGAAGCAATGGGTGTCGATTATATCGATGAAAGTGAAGTATTATCACCTGCAGATGATGAATTTCATTTATTGAAGAGTGATTATACAGTGCCATTTGTTTGTGGTGCACGTGATTTAGGTGAAGCTGCAAGACGTATTGGTGAAGGGGCTAAAATGCTTCGTACAAAAGGGGAACCAGGTACGGGGAATATTGTAGAAGCAGTGCGTCATTTACGCAAAGTGCATGCACAGGTGAATAAACTCATTCATATGGATGCGGCTGAAATTATGACGGAAGCGCGTATTTTAGGTGCACCTTATGAAGTACTCCTTGCGATTAAAGAAGCGGGAAGACTTCCTGTTACAAATTACGCAGCAGGTGGGGTTGCAACGCCAGCAGATGCAGCGTTAATGATGGAACTTGGTGCAGATGGTGTGTTTGTCGGTTCGGGTATTTTCAAATCAGAAAATCCAGAGAAATTTGCGCGTGCAATTGTTGAAGCAACAGCGAATTATAAGGATTATGATTTACTCATTAAGCTGTCGAAAGATATTGGCACGCCAATGAAAGGCATTGAAATGTCAGCACTTGCTGCGAATGAGCGGATGGCGGAGAGAAGTTTGTAAGTAGTAGATGTCCAGAAAGTCTAAGGTGAGACTTTCTGGACATTTTATTTTACTTCTCCCAAATCAATTCAGCGCGGTCAGCAACTTCTTTCCAATTTCCACCTTGATCAAATACTTTCATCGCATCAAATTCAACGTAATAAACAAGATCGACATTATTTATTGAATCTAAGTGGGATAAAAACTTTTGTTCATGACGAGGAACATTTCCACCAAATAAGTTTCTAGTCGGATTGTCCGAAATTGTTTTCGTATAATAGAAGAAAATTGCCTTTTTTTCATTTCCGTCGATCGTAACTGTCACTGGTGCTATCTGATTAATACTATAATAACTTTCCCCATAATAATGCGAGACAAGATTTCCATCATCTAGTTCCTCAATTTGAACGAGCGACTTTGAATAGGGAATAAAGTTATCATAATGGAAAATAAAATAATTCCCTCCAAATATGACCAATGCAGTCAATAAAATCGATAAACTAGCAATAATGAGCTTTTTATTGCGCCATTTCCTTTTTAAGCTTTGAATAAGTGGTGCTTCTTTTTCAATCGGTATTGTTAGGTCTTGCGTCATCATTCTTACTTCTTGATGGCAGCGCTCACAATGTTTTAAATGCTCTTCAACCAATTCTCGCGTCTCATCGCTAACGATATCATCGACATAAAGAGGTAAAATGTCTTGAATAACTGCACAATTAATTTTCGTCATGATGCATCTCCTCCGTATACATAATAATTTGTTTTCTCGCTCTGTGATAGGTCACTCTAGCCCATCCTGCACTTTTGCCAAAAATAGCACTGATTTTCTCAAACGGTAATTCTCCAAATACACGCAGTGAAAAAACTTCTTTGTAAGGTTCATCCATTTTGTGTATGAATTGGTGGATGATGAAGGCATCATTTTCATTGGTGACACGTTCTAGCAAAGTCACATCTGTAGTAGGCTTGTTTTCATAGGCGTCCGTATCGTACGAAGTCAGTCGTTTATTTTTCTTGTGATAAGAGAAATATGTATTTTTCGCAATGGTAAATAGCCAAGCACGGATATCTTTCGCCCCGTCGAATTGATCAATCGATTTCAATGCTTTAAAAAATGTTTCTTGTGTAATTTCCTCGGCAAGACTTTGATCATTGCATAAAGATATTGTAAATAAATGCACATCTTTGAAATAAAGCGCATAAATCTCTTCAAATTCCAAGCCTCTTCACCCCCCTTATTGTATTAACTCCCAACTTTCAAAAACGTTACAAAGCGAATCACGAAGGATGAGCTTTGCCGAATTTTTGCATGGTCTTGGCAAAAATTAAGGCACTGTTATTCCAGAAACAATTTCCTGTTCATCAGTATAGCGTATGATTATTGAGAAAGAAGCCATCTGAGACATAATTGTATTTGGATATGAAGTTAGGTGTGAACTCATTGTCGATTGCTGTAAACTCAGGACATAAGTTTGTAAATTCAACAGGGAGGTAAGTTGATGGAAATACTAAGAACTTTCGATGAAAATTATCACTATATTGGTGACGAAAATAGGGATGTAGTGCACCGAGAAGGTCTATGGCATGAAACATTCCATTGTTGGTTGATTGATGAAGAATTTATTTATATTCAAAAGCGCAGTGCCAATAAAAAAGATTTTCCTTCCTTATTCGATATTACTGCGGCGGGACATTTGGAAGCTGATGAAACGGTAAAGGATGGCATTCGAGAAATTAAAGAAGAACTCGGCATTCAAGTAGGTTTTTCTTCTTTAATTGAGATTGGCGTAATTCGTGATGTCATTGAACTTCCGAACTTCTACGATTATGAATTTGCGCATGTTTATTTATATCAATCGACTTTCAAAATGGGGGACTTTTCATTGCAAAAGGAGGAAGTCGATGGCATTTATAAAATTAGGCAAAATGACTTTATCGACCTTTGTTTAGGAAAAATCAAGCAAGTGAATTGCATTTCAATGACAGATTTAACTGAGTATAAGATCGGAATCATTGATTTTGTACCACATCCACCCACATATTTCAAAGCACTTGCAGAAAAATTAAAGATGCTGTCGCTTGCAAAAACCCCAAAAATATAGTACTGTAAAGATAATTTCAATAAAGTAAAACGTTGATAGGAAGTAGTAGCAAATCTGTTTTTTCTAGAGAGTCGGCGGTTGGTGAAAGTCGATAAAAACATTTGTGAATCCGTCCTTGAGTAGCTAGGTTGAAAATTTCAGTAGACTTAAGCCGGTCAGTTGAACCGTTATTTCAATGGAGTGAATCGGATAAACAATTGTCTGGTTAATTTGGGTGGCAACGCGGGTAGTTCTCGTCCCTTGTATAGGGGATAGGGGGCTTTTTTTATGCCAAAAATTAAAAGGAGGAATTTTACATGTTAGATATTAAAAGACTTCGAACGAATCTTGAAGAAGTAAAAGAAGGTTTGGTGAAATTAGGGGAAGACGTTTCTTCTCTTGACCAATTTACTGAACTAGATGAAAAAAGAAGAACGTTAATTGTTAAAACAGAACAATTACAAGCAGAACGTAATGAGGTTTCTCAACAAATCGCACAAATGAAACGCAATAAGGAAAATGCAGATGATGCGATTTTACGTATGCGTGAAGTTGGAGAGGAAATTAAAAACTTCGAAACAGAATTACGTGAAACAGAAGAAAAACTAGATCAAATTTTAATGCGTCTGCCAAATACGCCACATGATAGTGTGCCAGTGGGTGAAAGCGAAGATGATAATATTGAACTTCGCGTTTGGGGAGAAAAAACAACATTTGACTTTGAACCGAAACCACATTGGGATCTTGGAACGGATTTAAATATTTTAGACTTTGAAAGAGCAGCAAAAGTGACGGGTAGTCGTTTTGTTTTCTATCGTGGTTTAGGTGCACGTTTAGAAAGAGCTGTTATTAGCTTCATGTTAGATTTACATGTCGATGAGCATGGTTATGAAGAGTTATTGCCACCACAAATGGTCAATCGCACGAGCTTAAAAGGAACGGGACAACTGCCTAAATTTGCGGAAGACCTATTCCATATTGAAGAGCAAGATTATTTCTTAATTCCGACGGCTGAAGTGCCAGTGACGAATTTCCATGCAGGCGAAATTTTAGACGGAGAGCAGTTGCCTGTTGCATTTACAGCATACAGCGCGAATTTCCGTTCAGAAGCAGGTTCAGCGGGAAGAGATACACGTGGGTTAATCCGCCAACATCAGTTCAATAAAATTGAGCTTGTTCGCCTTGTAAATCCGGAAGAATCTTATAATGAGTTAGAGAAATTAACAGCACATGCGGAGAAAGTATTACAATTACTGGAACTTCCATACCGTGTTGTAGCACTTTGTACAGCAGATCTCGGTTTCTCATCTGCAAAAACGTATGATTTAGAAGTTTGGATGCCAACGCAAAACGTTTACCGTGAAATTTCTTCATGTTCAAACTTTGAAGATTTCCAAGCGCGTCGTGCAAATCTTCGCTACCGTAGCGAAAAAGGTGCAAAACCTGCGTATATGCATACATTAAATGGTAGTGGGCTTGCGGTAGGTCGTACAGTGGCAGCCATCTTAGAGAATTACCAGCAAGAAGACGGCTCTGTTATTATTCCAGAAGCTTTACGTCCATATATGGGTGGAAAAGAAGTTATTCGATAATGAAAAGGGAGGCTGTCCAATTGCTTTGCAATTTGGACGCCTCCTGTTTGTGTATGCGTTGAGTTTGGTTGTTTGGCTGCTGTTTGGGCTTTTTTGCCGGTGTCAACTTTTAGGACAGCCTTTTTTCTCGGTTTTTTTCCGTTCTCG
This sequence comes from uncultured Sporosarcina sp., assembly GCA_947644645.1. Classification (GTDB taxonomy): domain Bacteria; phylum Bacillota; class Bacilli; order Bacillales_A; family Planococcaceae; genus Sporosarcina. The sequence goes on from CANSAF010000037.1 coordinate 17,511, forward strand.
AAGTACTCTGAAGAAATTGGTTAATAATTCTCCACACTCATCCGCGAGTATGCCTTCTGTGACATCGGCTTCATGGTTAAAGCGCGAATCGTTTAGAAGTTCATATAGTGAATGAACACAACCGCCTTTTGGATCTTTAGCGCCGTAGACAACGCGTGGAATCCGAGACTGTAAAATAGCCCCCGCACACATCGGGCAAGGTTCTAATGTGACATATAAAGTCGTATTTTCCAAACGCCAACTCCCAATTGCGGCATTTGCTTCTTGGATTGCAGAGAGTTCGGCATGTGATGCTGCATTTTGGGTAGCTTCTCGTAAATTATGCGCACGCGCAATGACTTGATCTTCATGCACAATGACTGCGCCAATCGGCACTTCGCCTAATTGTTCAGCTTTTTTTGCTTCTTCAATTGCCAACTGCATATAATATTGGTCTTTTTCTATCGTCACCCTGTATCCCTCCTTATCGTTCAGCTATCGTAACATGTTTACATATAATAAAAAATTAACGCAATCCCCATGATGCTTAAAATAATTCCGCCTGAAATAAATAGTGGAGAGACGTTTGCAGTGAAAACTTCTGAAGGTTTTCTCATCGACATGACATCTTCCATATGTCTTTTCGGTGTAATTGTTTTTCTCATTGATACGACAAAAATATCAAAAAATCCAGTTGAAAACACGAAAGAAATGAGCCCGATAAATACAAGACTACCTCCCACAACGAAGGAACTATTTATATAAGATAATAATGAAAACTCTTTATAGTGAAAAAGAATGATTAAGAGTATTAGTAGCTGAGCAATTGCTAAAAACCATATATTTTTTTTCATATTAACCCTCCTATCTGGTTACGAATCACATTTTATACGAGTTTATGAAAAAAGTCAGTACAGAAAGAAAAAATAAATTATTATTATATTCAACAAACATTGAAACAATCGAGTTAATAGAAAAATCATGTAAGTCATATTAAGGGAAAATTAAATAAATGCTGTACAATTACAGTTGAAAATGTAATAATTAGTTTGTTGCTATTTTCAGAATTAGTAGAATCAAAGGGGAGGTTACGAGATTGAAAAACTTTAAAGTTTTATGGCTTGTGAGTTTGATGCTAGTGCTTAGTGTTGTTTTAGCAGCGTGTGGCGGTAAAGTTTCAGACACAGACACGGGTCAAGAAGGCGAAAAAGATACACCAGAAAAAGAAACGGCAGGAGACAGCGAACAGGTACTTCGTTTAATCGAATCTGCTGAAATTCCATCTGTTGACTCGTCAGTAGTTGAAGATGCGGTAGGATTTAACGTACTGAACAACGTTATGGAAGGTTTATATCGTTTAGATGAAAACAGTCTTGCAGTACCAGCTATGGCAGACGGAGAAGCTGAAGTTAGTGAAGATGGATTAACGTATACATTTAAAATCCGTGATGCACAGTGGTCAAACGGTACACCTGTTACAGCACACGATTTTGTTTTTGCTTGGCAGCGTGCGGTAGATCCTGACACAGGTTCACCTTATGGACCGTACCTAATGGAAGGCATGGTTAAAAATGCAACTGAAATTGGTAAAGGTGAAGCAGAACTTGCTGATTTAGGAATCCGTGCAGAAGACGATCAAACATTAGTTATAGAATTAGAGCGTGAAGTTCCATACTTCTTATCTCTAATGTCATTCGGAACATTCTATCCTTTAAACGAGGAGTTTGTTACTGAACAAGGCGATGCTTATGCCTCAAATTCAGATTCAATGATTTATAACGGACCGTTCGTATTCACGGACTGGGACGGAACAGGTAACTCATGGAAATATGAGAAAAACGAAAACTACTGGGATGCAGACACTGTACAACTAGAAGAAATCTACGTTGACGTTGTGAAAGAAACTGCTACAGCAGTTCAATTATATGAAAAAGATCAAATCGACCGCATTGCTTTATCAGCAGAATATGCGATGCAATATGCGGACGACCCTGAAGTAATTAACGAATTAGAAACAGCTGTATTCTATTTCAAAATGAACCAAGAACGTAATGGTGAAGCGACGCCACTTGCAAACGCTGATATTCGTAAAGCAATTGCAAAAGCATTCGACAAAGAAGAGTTAGCAGATGCAGTATTGGCAAACGGTTCAATCGGTGCAAACTACTTAGTACCACAAGACTTTACATTCGATGAAGACGGAAAAGACTTCCGTGACTATAGTGGAACTTTCTCCGAGTACAATGTAGAAGAAGCACAAGAGCATTGGAAAAAAGGTTTAGAAGCACTTGGTACAGATAGCGTAACAATCGAAATTTTAGGTGGAGACACTGAAAATGCGAAGAAACAACAAGAATGGTTCAAATCTCAACTTGAGAAGAACTTAGAAGGTTTAACAATTAAACTAAAAGAAGTACCATTTAACGTTCGTTTGGAATTAGACGAAACTAGCGACTACGATATGCAGTCAGCTGGATGGTCACCTGACTTCCAAGACCCGATTTCATTTATCGAACTGTTTACAGAAAACAGTCCACAGAATAAAATGGGCTTTGCAAATGCTGAGTATGATCAATTAATTGAAGACACAAAAACAACTTTAGCGGACAAGCCAGTTGAGCGTTTCGAAGCTTTCGCTAAAGCAGAAAAAATCTTATTAGAAGATGAAGCTGCAATTATTCCACAGTACCAACGTGGAAGAATGGTTCTTATGAACTCTAAAGTTAAAGGTTTAGTTACACATCCATTTGGTGGCGATTATAGCTACAAGTGGACTTATATCGAGTAATACGAGGTAGCCCTATTTAACTTTGAACAACATAAGAGAGAGTATATGGTGAGGTTGTGCCATGTACTCTCTTTTTCACTGAACTGGAAAAATCTAAAAATTTGAGAAATTCTTTAATTTAAAGGGAGTACACGGGGAAAGTTCTAATTTAGTTTCAAAATAAACTAGAAAAATAGCATCAGATAATGATCATGACATATAGGGGAAATGATTAAGGGGTTATCAATTACAGGGGGTGTAGGAATGGCTAAATATATAGTTAAGCGTATCGCTTACATGTTTATGTCTCTTTTTATTATAGCGACGGCAACGTTTTTCTTAATGAAGATGTTACCGGGATCTCCATTACAGTCGGCAGCAAAATTATCGCCGGAACAAAGGGCAGTTGTTTATGAAAAGTACGGGTTAAATGATCCTCTACCAACACAATACGTTAAGTATATGGGGAATCTTTTACAAGGAGATTTCGGAACGTCTTTCCAATTTAAAAATGCGGATGTTATGACGCTTATTTTAAAGAAATTGGAATATTCAATGATACTTGGAACACAGGCGTTAATCGTAGGAACGATTATCGGAATTGTACTTGGTATGATTGCTGCACTAAAGCAAAATACAATATGGGATTATGGTAGTACAATTATCGCCATTTTAGGGATATCGATTCCATCTTTCGTATTCGCTGTATTACTACAGTACGTTTTTGCAGTTAACCTTGAATGGTTTGATGTAGGTTTATGGAAAGGTTGGAAATCGAGTGTGTTGCCATCGATTGCATTAGCGATTGGCCCAGTAGCCATTGCAGCACGCTTCATCCGAACTGAAATGATTGAAGTATTGAGTTCTGATTATATTTTACTCGCAAAAGCAAAAGGAGCGAATGGATTTGAAATCGCGTTTAAACATGCGTTACGAAATGCATTAATTCCTTTAATTACGGTATTAGGGCCTGTTGCGGCGGGTCTACTGACAGGATCACTCGTTGTTGAACAAATTTTTGCAATTCCTGGAATCGGAGAACAGTTCGTAAAATCGATCAGCTCAAATGACTTCTCAGTAATTATGGGTACAACGATTTTCTTCTCGGTATTCTTAATTGTAATTATTTTAATTGTCGATATTCTGTATGGCGTCATTGACCCACGGATTCGTTTATCTGGAGGTGACAAATAATGAGTGATTCAACAAAGCAATATACGAAAGAGCGTTTCGAACAAATTACAATTGACCGCGATCAGGCGGAAGTAATTGAAAAGCCGAGTTTAAGTTTTTGGCAAGACGCTTGGTTCCGTATTCGTAAAAATAAAGCAGCGATCGTCAGTTTATTCATTTTGGTATTTATTATCTTTATGGCATTTGCAGGGCCTTTCATGGTAGAACATGACCCAGATGAAGTCAATGTTACACATGCCAATTTACCGCCAAAAGTTCCAGGATTTGAAAAGCTTGGTATTTTAGATGGTGAAGGAAAATTAGGTTCTAAAGTTGTCAATTTATATGAAGTGAAGAAAATTGATGAATATTACTGGTTTGGAACAGATAGCTTAGGACGAGATTTATTTTCTAGGTTATGGAAAGGAACGCAAATTTCCTTACTCATTGCCTTTGTTGCGGCCGTTATTGATGTCTTTATCGGTGTAATTTACGGGGGGATTTCCGGCTATTACGGAGGTCGAGTAGATGATATTATGCAACGAATTGTTGAAGTGTTAATCGGGATTCCGAGTTTAGTCATCGTTATTTTAATGATTATGATTATGGAAGCAGGAATTATCTCCATCATCCTCGCCATCGCCTTGACCGGATGGATTGGGATGTCGCGGATTGTGCGTGGACAAGTATTACAATATAAAAATCAAGAGTTCGTTCTTGCATCGAGAACGCTTGGCGCGAGCAACTCTAGAATTATTAAGAAACATTTACTGCCGAATATTATGTCGATTGTCATTATCAATATGATGTTTACAATTCCGACAGCTATTTTCTTTGAAGCATTTTTAAGCTTTATTGGGATGGGATTACAATCACCAGCAGCATCACTTGGAACATTAATTAATGACGGTTATAAATTCATTGAATATCAACCGCATATGTTATTCTTCCCAGCATTTATTTTAAGTATATTGATGATTGCATTTAACTTAATTGGGGATGGATTACGTGATGCACTTGATCCGAAGATGAAAGATTAGAGGAGGAGAGCAATATGGAAAAAATACTTGAAGTAAAAGACCTTGAGCTTTCCTTTGATACCTTTGCGGGAGAAGTGAAAGCGATACGCGGTGTGAATTTTGACGTTTTAAAAGGTGAAACATTGGCTATTGTAGGGGAATCTGGTTCCGGAAAATCGGTTACAACAAAGTCTATTATGCGTTTACTGCCAGATTCGAGTACGCGTTATAAAAACGGTGCAATTAACTTTGACGGGAAAAACTTATTAAGTATTTCAGAGAAAGAAATGCAGAAAATTCGTGGGAAAGATATTTCGATGATTTTCCAAGATCCGATGACATCTTTAAATCCAACGATGACGATTGGTAAACAAATTATGGAACCTTTACTGAAGCATCGTGGTTTATCGAAAAAGGAAGCAAGAACGAATGCAATTGAGTTATTAACGCTCGTTGGAATGCCAGAGCCGGAAGCACGTATGAAAGAATATCCGCACCAACAGTCGGGTGGGCAGCGTCAAAGAATCGTCATTGCGATTGCACTCGCTTGTAATCCGAAATTATTAATCGCGGATGAACCAACGACGGCATTAGACGTAACGATTCAAGCACAAATTTTGGAATTAATGAAAGACTTACAGAAGAAAATTAGTACGTCAATCATTTTCATTACGCATGATTTAGGGGTTGTGGCAAATGTCGCGGACCGTGTTGCGGTGATGTATGGTGGGCAAATTGTAGAAGTTGGAACAGTTGATGAAATTTTCTATAACCCACAGCATCCTTATACATGGGGGCTATTAAGTTCTATGCCATCACTAGATCTTGGGGAAGATAAATTATATGCAATTCCTGGTACACCACCAGATTTATTGAATCCACCGATTGGGGATGCATTTGCACTGCGTAGTGAATACGCGTTAGCCATTGATTTGGAAGAAAGACCGCCTCTATTTCAAGTAAGTGATACACATTATGCAGCGACGTGGTTATTACATCCAGAAGCGCCAGTTGTGACACCACCGCCAGCAATTGTTGAACGTATGAAAAAGTTTCCGGGAAGCCGTTATTATGAAGAGAAGCACGGGGGTGAGTCATAATGGCTGAAAAATTGCTAGAAATTAAAAATTTAAAGTTGTATTTTAACGAAGGCAAAAAGAATGAAGTTCGTGCGGTGGACGATGTTTCTTTCGATATTTATAAAGGGGAAACATTGGGCATTGTTGGCGAATCTGGTTGTGGAAAATCAACGACAGGTCGCACAATCATTCGCCTGTATAATGCGACAGATGGACAAGTGCTTTATGACGGTGCGGATGTGCATACTAAAAAATCGAAAGCAGAACTAAAAGAGTTTAACCGTAAAATGCAAATGATTTTCCAAGATCCATATGCTTCATTGAACCCTAGAATGAAAGTATTGGATATTATTGCGGAAGGCATCGACATTCACGGTTTAGCGAAAAGTCCGAAAGAGCGTATGGAACGTGTTTACGCACTTTTAGAAACAGTTGGTTTAAACAAAGAGCATATTAATCGTTACCCACATGAATTCTCGGGTGGACAACGCCAACGAATTGGGATTGCGCGTGCACTTGCAGTAGAGCCTGAATTCATCATTGCGGATGAACCAATCTCGGCATTAGACGTATCGATTCAAGCACAAGTCGTCAACTTATTAAAAGAGTTGCAGGAAGAGCGAGGCTTAACGTATTTATTTATCGCACATGATTTGTCGATGGTTAAATACATATCAGATCGAATCGGAGTAATGTATTTTGGTAAACTTGTTGAAATCGGTCCTGCAGAAAAACTATATACTACGCCATGTCATCCATACACGAAGTCGTTATTGTCTGCGATTCCATTGCCAGATCCAGAGTATGAACGAAATCGTGTGAGAGTGAGTTATGATCCAAAATCTCATAATTATGCTGAAGATGAAGAAGTCAAAATGCGTGAAGTAACGCCAGGTCATTTTGTACTTTGTTCTGAACGCGAGTTTGAATTAATTCAACAAGAAAAATAAATGTATACCTTGAGAGGTTGTCCAATAGAAAAGCTATTGGGCAGCCTCTTTTTCAAGTAGATCAGATTGTTTCACGTGAAAAAATTAACTTCAAAATCGAGTTATGATAAGATAAGGTGAAACTTTTATCGATAGTAGACGTCTTGCTGACTTTTCGGCAAGTGCGTGCAATTTGTTTAGAAGTGTAGAAAGAGGGGGAATAGTTTGATGGCGATTCCATTTATCGCAATTGAAGGACCAATTGGTGCAGGAAAAACAACATTGTCTAAGGCAGTAGCCAAAACACAAGAATTCCAGTTGTTAAAAGAAATTGTGGAAGAAAATCCATTTTTAAAGAAGTTTTATGACGATATAGAAGCATGGAGTTTTCAAACAGAGATGTTTTTTCTATGCAATCGCTATAAACAATTGACGGATATAAAGAAAGAATTAGAAGCTACGCACCAACCAGTCGTGGCGGATTATCATATATTTAAGAATTTAATTTTCGCAAAGCGTACATTAGCACATGAAGAATATCAAAAGTACGAAGAGATTTTTGGGATTTTAACGAGAGATATGATGATGCCAAATATCGTCGTTTATTTACATGCAAGTCAAGAAACATTAATGAAAAGGATTGCGCTTCGCGGCCGGGAATTCGAGCAAAATATGGACCCACATTATTTAAAACAATTGGCGGCTGATTACGAGTCATATATTAATGCATTTGAACAAGCGAATCCAACAATTCGTGTGCTTAGATTCAACGGAGATGAGTTAGATTTCGTGCAGAATCCAGATGATCTACAATTTGTGTTAAATAAAATTGAGCAAGTGCTGCAAAAGGAGAACAATTGAAATGAATTTACGTGAAAAATATCGTATTCCAAACAATGCAGTGATTACAATTGCAGGGACAGTCGGTGTAGGAAAATCGACGATGACACAAGCTTTAGCCAATGCATTACAATTCGAAACGTCGTTTGAAAAAGTAGATGATAATCCTTATTTAGATCGTTTTTACGATGATTTTGAAAAATGGAGTTTTCATTTACAAATCTATTTTTTAGCAGAACGTTTTAAAGAGCAGAAAAGAATGTTCGAAATGGGCGGCGGTTTTATTCAAGATCGTTCAATTTATGAAGATACAGGGATTTTTGCGAAAATGCATGCGGATAAAGGAACGATGGATCCGATTGATTACCAAACGTATACGGAGCTATTCGAAGCGATGGTGATGACCCCTTATTTCCCACATCCACATCTTTTAATTTATTTGGACGGCACATTGGAAGACGTGATTCAGCGAATTAACCAACGAGGTCGCTCGATGGAATTAGAAACGCCAACTACTTATTGGGAAGAAATGCATGAACGATATGTAAATTGGATAGAAAACTTCGATGCTTGTCCTGTTCTTCGATTGAATATTAATGATTATGATTTAGTGGGGCACCCTGAGCAAATTGAAAGCATTATCGAGCAAGTAGCGAAAACGATGAAGAAATAATTGTGACTTGAAAGGGGAGAAACGAGTTGACGATTGCAGATGTTATTGTGCTTTTATTCACAGTCGTATTTTTCACGATGTTCTTTATTGAACGGCGAACGATGTGGATTGGTTTAGCATTTACTGTATGGATTGGCACCGTTTTGGCTTATTCAATACTATTTTTAGAAGTCCACGAGCTTAGGTTAGCGCTCGGTATTAGTTTATTATTGGCGGTTATTTTTGTCATTGGTTTCCCATTTTATTTAATTTCATTTATTTGGTTGCTCATCACATCAGGTTGGCGGTTAATTAAACGTGAAGGTAGGAGACTGCGTAACTTTTTATCATTGGCATTTGGCTTATTTTTAATCGTTTGGTTAATTGTTTCTCCTTTGATTTTAATCCGACTTCAAACGGCATTTTCTACTTTTGTTTTTGGATCAATTACCGTTTCGGTCTATTATTTCTTCTTTTTAATGGCTTTATTTGCACTCGCTTCAATTCTAAACCGAATCCAAATTCCGTTTAAGAAATATGATTATATTATCGTATTGGGTAGCGGATTAATTGGCGATCAAGTACCGCCTTTACTGGCAAGTCGAATAGATAAAGGCATCGAGCGCTTCCATCGTTTTCATAGCACAAAACGTCCGGTGAAAGTTATTTTTACAGGTGGACAAGGAAGTGACGAAAAATTGCCAGAAGGCGTCGCCATGGCAAATTATGCGATGGAAAAAGGACTCCCAAAAGAGCAGATCATCATTGAGGACAAGGCAGTAAATACATATGAAAATTTGCTTTTTTCGAAGCAATTAATCGAAGCAGAACGCGGTGCTCACGGCAAATACAATGTATTAACCGTCACAAATAACTTCCACGTCTTTCGAGCACTTTTATGGGCACGAAAAGTAGGCGTGAAAAGTGATGGCATCGGTTCTAAAACAAAATTCTACTTTTGGCTGAATGCACTCATTCGCGAATTCATCGGCGTTGTAGCCATGCAAAAGAAATTTCATATTGCGATTTTACTTTATAGTTACTTAATCATTTTAGCGCTTGTTTTAATTAATCACTATTATGTGCTGCCTTATTTACCGTGATTGTGGGGAGACACTTGTGTTGGGTGTGTGAACTCGTGTGGGAGTGTTGTAAACTCGTGTGGGAGTGTTGTAAACTCAGAGCATCACTTTGTAAACTCGAGTGGATTTGCTGTGAACTCATGTCCGGCGTGTGAACTCGCGTCGCATTGTTGTAAACTCGCACACATTTGCCATAAACCCAATCTAGCTCTTCATAAAAACAAGGCATCCAGAACTTCAAACCTTTAAAATGGTCCCCAAGTCAAGGACAGATTAAAAAAAGAAGTTAAGCTACTAAGA
>CANSAF010000038.1 GCA_947644645.1 uncultured Sporosarcina sp.
GATTAGCATTGAAAGATTCGTCCGCGTGTTTGATGGATTAGATAATAAAATCCTGTACCACAGGTATGTACAAGGCATGAGTCTTGTAGAGGTGGCGGCGGAACTACAGTACAGCTACAGTTATATAAAAAGCAAACACGCCGAGATCATGCGCATGAAGAAATTCGCGGAACAGGGGAAGGTGTGAATGTTGTATCGTACTATAAAAGTACCGAACTAAGTGAGTGCTGAAACCCTTGTAAATATGCGTTATATTAATAACATAGCGTTTTGCATACAAAGACTACTAATACAGTGGTGAGGTAAAAGCTCACGAGTCCGCGTATGATTTCGCAACGCCCTGGAAAAGCGTTGTGGCTTATTCTAAAAACTTTTTTTGAAAGATTACTTTTGGAAGACCTTCATTTTTTTTGAGGGTCTTTTTCTTTTACCTTTCTGTTATGATAAATGACAAGGAGGGGTTCGAAATGAAACGATTATTAATTTTATTAGTAACTGCCGTATTTTTAGTGGCTTGTGGGAATAAAGAAATTGAAAAAGATGAAAGTGAAATAAAAGTAGAACAGACTTCTTTTAATAAAAACGACAGACTTGAAGAACTACTTAATCAAGAAAAATTATCTGAAGACGATGAAAAAGAATTGTACCTTATTGCTTTAAATTCAATACTTAATAAGTATGATGAAGAATACGAAATATTCGATATGGAAGCAGGAACTAATTTATATAAATCGATTAAACCAACTGCAAATCAAAATGTTGAAGTTGCGAATGGTATGAAAGAATCTCTGGTTGAACTGATGGATGAAGAACAACAAAAAGTATATGGTTCTTTCTTGGATGAATTGATGGAGTTGGAAGAAACATTTTCGCATTTAGATTGGAGTTGATTAAATGTCTACTAATGTAAAACAAAACGAAGTAGTAACCTGTAACGATTGTTTTGCAGAATTTGTATTACCAAAGTTAAAGCGTACAGTTTTAAAAGATTTGGTTTATAAATTTTATTTTCATTGTCCTGATTGTGAGTATGAATATGTTTCTTATTATACAAATCAAAAGATTAGACGCGATATCAATCGACAACAAAAGCGTTGGGCAAAGTATCAAAAGGTACAGACTGAAGAAGCTGGACGTAAGTTGTTGGCGCAAATCAATATGGAAGATAGATTGATTAAGAAAGATATGGATGCATTGTTTGAGAAGATGGAGAAGGAGTTGGTCTGATTGGATAAGCAAACCAAGGTAATAGCCTTAAAAAAAGATGTCGAAGATTTGGGTTATGATGTAACTTTCGAAAAGACAAATCCCAACAAACCAAATCAAGTTCAACAAATGTATGTTTATAAAAAAGGCAAGTTAGATAAACCTATTGCGAAAGTTTCTTTGATGTTAGCATGCCGAGTAAACACAATGTTTAATGGAGTGGGAAGAAAGCAGAAAGAACTATTCGAAGTCCTTACAAAATTCTCGTCTAGTTTATAACTATTAAATCTATAAGACACTTACTCAACCTTAACTGGTTGTGAGTGTCTTTTTATTATGGATAAAGAGAGGACAGTTCTATGAATATAACCAAAGGATTACTTAACTTAGTTACTGGTCTTATTAATATTGTTTTGTTATTTGGTTTTATTGTTGGAGTGTTCCATCCTACAAAGTTATATATAGTAATGACTATGTTATTTACAATAGGCGTGTTGTTAACTTGGTCGGCAAATGATTTTTCGAAGGCTAGTGACTAGTCATGCCTAAAACAACCATGCAACGACGTTATGAGTATGACAAAGAAGCCATTAAATTTTATAACAGTAAAGCGTGGGAAACATGCAGGCATATTCGTTTAAAGAGAGATTTTTATTTGTGTCAGGAATGTTTAAGACAAAATAAAATAACTGTTTACGATGTGGTCCATCACATTAAACCGTACAAGGATTATCCAGAGCTTGCATTGGATGTAGATAACCTAATTAGTCTTTGTCATTCGTGTCACGGCAAAGCTGAAAGTAATGTTGGTGGAATGAACCGAAGGATAAATATTTTTGAGTTCGAGGGCAATCAAGAAATTTTTTAAAAAAAGATAGCCCCCCTCAACTTATTTTGGCGTTTTTTAAAATTTTTTTAACACACGCCTCCTTCGCTTACACCACGGAAGAATTTTTGCATGAGGGGGGTTAGGTAATGTCGAGAAAGCCTGCCAAGAAAAAACAAGATGAAAGAATCGCAATTGAAATCGAAAAACTGGAATCTCTTTTTGAAGATCAGACTGAAGAAATTCAATCTGCAGCAAGAAGGTTAATCGAACGTGTTGCGTTTATGACAATCACGTTGGAGATATTGGAAAGTAATATTAAAACAAAAGGACCAACTTATTTGTTTAAGAATGGTAAGCAAGAAATGTATGTCGAGAACCCTGCTCAAAAATCATATAACACTATGATTAATCGATATACATCGGCATATAGTGCATTGCTTAACCTTCTACCTAAAAAACAAGTGAACAGTTCATCTGGTGGTAAAGATGACGGATTCGACAATTTCTAAGAATTATGAAGCTACTGCAGATAAAGTCGAAAAAAGCTTTAGCTTCATTACTTGGAGAAAAGAGCAGGTTCAAAAAGGGTATATATTAGAAAATCCATCTGATGTATTACTGACGACTTGGTACGCTGAACAAGCTGTAAAAGGTAATATTAAAGTCAGCAGGAAAAATAAAAAATCAGCAAGACGTCATTTAAAAGATTTAAAAAGACAAGGCACGGAAGATTTCCCCTGGGTATTTGTGGAAGAGTTGGGTCACAGACCTGTAAGGTTTATCGAAAAGTTTTGCAAACCTTCAAAGGGAGATTTTAACCAATTAGTTGCTCAACCATGGCAGCACTTTGTTATTGGTTCGTTGTATGGTTGGGTTCATAAAGATACTGGAGTAAGGCGCTTTCGTGAGGGCCTTATTTTTGTTGGTCGTAAAAACGGTAAATCGACATTAATATCTGGATTAACACTTTATTCGTTTAGTAAAGACAATGAAAATGGTGCGGATGTTTATTTGTTGGCCAACACTAGAAAGCAATCGGGAATCATTTATGAAGAAGCTAAAGCAATGGTTAAAAGTTCACCGGCACTTAGAAAAAGATTTAGAGCGACACGAGATGCCATTTACTTTGATAGGTCGGCATCTAAAATTGAACCGCGTGCTTCTGATTCCGAAAATCTTGACGGATTGAATACGCATTTAGGTATTTTTGATGAAATTCACGAATTTAAAGACTATAAATTGATTAACGTTATCAAGAAATCACGTGGATCACGTAAGCAACCGTTAATTTTATATATCACAACTGCCGGTTATCAATTAGATGGTCCGTTGGTAAATTACTATGAACAATCTGCAGATGTGTTAGATGGTGCACTTGATGATGAACGTACATTTTATTACATTGCGGAACTGGACCATCATAGTGAATTCGAGAAACCAGAAGAATGGATTAAAGCCAACCCTAATATGGGTGTATCGCTAGATTTGGACATTTTAAAAGAAGATTGGGACAAGGACAAGCGGACACCGGAAGAACGGTCTGACTTTATCACAAAACAGTTTAATATTTTTGTAAGAGCCAACGCTCAATCATTTTTAGATTACGAAACGTTGAAAAGAAATGATGATGAAATTTCAATGGATGACTTAACCACTACCTCAGCTGTGGGTAGCTTCGACTTATCGGACACAGAAGACTTTACAAGCGCGTGTCTCGAATTTCCGTTAGATGATGGTCGTGTTTTTGTTCATTCTCATTCGTGGATTCCAGAAGCTAAGGTTGAAGCGAGCAACGAAAACATCCCATACAGGGAATATGAAAAAATGGGATTGCTTACAATCATACCTGGCGAATACGTTAAGAAAGAATATGTGTTTAAGTGGTTTGTGGAGCACTCGAAAAAGTTCAACATCAAAACGATTGCCTATGACCCGGCAAAGGCTTATGGATTGGTTAAGTCATTGGAATCTCACGGTTTTGAAACAAAAGTCGTTAGACAGGGTGCTTTAACACTTGGTCCAGCCGTAGACGATGCAAAAGAATTATTTATCGATGGAAAAGTTGTATTTAATAATAACCGTCTTTTCCGTTGGTACGTGAATAACGTAAAAATCGTACCAGACAGAAACAGAAACAATTTACCACAAAAACAAGGTCGCTACCGTAAAATAGACGGTTTTGCGGCTTTTTTAAATGCTCATACGGAAGTCATGGACATGATGGTTGAGCCGGAAGGTAGTGGAAACGTTGAATTTGTTTCTGTTAATGATTTGATGGGAGGGTGATTGTATTGGAAATAAAACTTGCAAATCGTAGTTTGTATAATTTACTGGAAGTTGCTGCAGAAAGAAAAGAACCCATTATAACTAAGTTAAATCATAGAAAACTCGGTAAAACAAAAGCATTAATTGAGTTCGCTAGAGATAACAATTACACGGTTTTAGTCGGCAATGGAACGATTGCCAAAATGTTGATAAAAGAATATGGCTACCGACAAATTAGAAGTATTAATTCGAACATAGAAGGAATTATGTATTTCGTTTTTGATGAGTGTTGCGCTAAAGAAGATATTAGTAAATTGGTGAATGGTGGGAATTTGGTTCTTACGGGGTTTCAAAAGAGTGATGATTATTATCCGGAAAGGAAGTAATGAACATGAGAAATCTAACAGTAAATTTGAAGATGAAGCAAACACTCTTTTCTAAAATCGGATTCTCTTTCATTTTATTCATGCACAAGCTTAGGTTCTTATCTGATAAAAGGGCGGTTCGCATGATTAATTACTTTTTATCTAGTGGCGCCTTTAAATATAAATTAGGTAAAAGTGAATGGATACCGTTGGAAGTTGAAGCGGTTCTAAACGAAAGGAAGTGATCCAATATCTCCTATCCAGTAGGTGACTGGACGTTGTATAACCGAAGGGCGGTGAAATAGTGAAATGGTATCAAAACATGAAAATTAGAATTGGATTAAATCTGTTAGGCGCAAGTCAGAAAGTTAACACAGGAGCGGCAAGTGCTTCACGTGGTTTTTCTAATTGGCTTGGTCGAACCTTTTGGGGCATTGATAATACAAAATTAGCTACCAATGAAACTATTTTTAGTGTAATCAGTCGATTGGCAAACACAATGTCTACTTTACCTTTAAAACTACACAAAAATTATGATACCGTGCTTAATCAATCGGCGGACGTTTTAATGAATGAACCTAACGAAAATATGCACAGTTTTGATTTCATTAATAAAATGGAAGTCGATAGAAACGAGCATGGAAACGCCTATGCAGTAATTATGCGTGATATTCGCATGCAGGTAGAAAAGCTAGTGCCAATTGAACCGACACTCGTTACACCTTTCATTAACCAAGATGATGGGGTTTTATGGTACGAATTCAGAGGAATTGGCGGCACGTATTACTTTCACAATATGAACATTTTGCATTTTAAGCACATAACGGGTTCCACGCGTTGGAGTGGTCTTAGCCCATTAAACATTTTAAAAAACACGCTTGAATATGACAAGTCGGTACAAGAATTTAGTTTGTCGGAAATGCAGAAAAGGGAAAGCTTTACGCTTACTTACGGTGCGAATATCGATAAGAAAAAGAAAGAAGAAGTTACCGATAGTTTTCGTGAGTTTTACAGAAATAATGGTGGTATTTTATTCAACGAGCCGGGAGTTGATGTAGAACCAATCGAAAAGAAATATTTTGCATCTGATACTTTACAATCTGAAAAGATTACAAGGGCAAGGGTTGCGAACGTTTTTAATGTCCCTGCTTCATTTTTGAATGAGTCAGAGGGTGGCAGCTATTCATCCAACGAGCAACTTATGACTCAATTCGTACAGATGACCTTAACGCCAATTGCTAGACAATACGAGCAAGAATTTAATAGAAAATTATTGACCAAAGAAGAAAGGTTAAGCGGTCATTATTTTAAATTTAATTTAGGTGGTTTATTGCGTGGTGATACTGCTGCACGTACTGCATATTATCAAGCGGCAATCCGTAGTGGTTGGCTATCGCAAGATGATGTACGCCGTAAAGAGGACGAGCCACCGGTTGGCGGTAATGCTTCAAAATTGTGGGTGAGTGGTGATTTATATCCTATTGATTTAGATCCGAAAGACAGAAAATCAACATCGAAAGTGAGTGAAGGAAATGAATAGTATAACAAAAGAGCAAATCGATAAAATTATGGATGAATCTGAATACGAGGTATTCCATAAAGTTTTCGACAAACAATGTCTAGTCGTTGCTAAATTACCAAATGGCTTTACGGTTGTCGGTGAATCGGCATGCGTTGACCCATCGAATTATGTAGAAAGCATCGGTGAAGAAATCGCAAAGAAACGCATTGAAGAAAAGTTATGGGAATTAGAGGGGTATAAGCTTCAAAATTCACTTTAGTAATCGAACTTCGAAAGGTGGTGAGTAAAAATATGCCAAAGAAACACAAACACAAACAAAAGAACCAACAAAAGCAGAATAAGTTTTTCAACATGAAAGCGTCCGATGATGGTAAATCAGCAGACGTTTTTATTTATGGAGAAATCACTAAATATGCTTGGGAAGAATACGGTGAAGTTTCTTCAATCACTTTTAAAGAAGAACTGGAAGCATTAGGGGATGATGTGGAACTCATCAATCTTTACATTAACTCACCAGGTGGGAGCGTATTTGAAGCAATGGCAATTATGGCGATGCTGCAACGTCATCCGGCAAAAATCATTTCTCATATTGACGGATTAGCGGCATCATGTGCATCTGTTATCCCAATGATTTCTGATGAAATTCGAATGCCAGCCAATGCATTAATGATGATTCATCATGCTTGGACATTTGCGTGGGGAAATGCTTTTGAATTGCGTAAGACTGCTGATGAAATCGAACGCATTAGTCAATCGATGATTCAATATTATTTGGATCGTGCAGGAGACAAATTATCTGCAGAGCAATTAAACGAAATGCTCAAAGAAGATACTTGGTTAACTGCAGATGAAGCTCATACTTATGGTTTATGTGATGTTGTGGAAGAAACGAATCAAGCTGCAGCCTTTGCATTTGGTGACGAATGGGCGAAAAAGTATAGTAACGTACCAAAACAATTGATTGAAAAACAATCAACTGAAATTACTGCCACGGAAATGGCAGAAAGGCAAAGAATTGCCGATGAAGCGAAAGCAAACAAATTATATTTAGACACTATCTTAGGAGGGCTTTAATATGCCAGTTAAAAACATGAACAAGCAAACAAAACGATTCCAATTATCTTTAGGAAACGGAAACTTCCAATTTTTTGGAGGTAGCAAAACACTTTACGAATTAAAACAAAACCTTACAACTATCGGACAGCAATTACAGAAGACGGAAGGGGAGCTATCTCAAAAAGCAATTGACCCATCAGCAACTATGGAAGATATTCAAAAATTACAGCAATCTAAAAATGACTTAAAGGCTCGTTTCGAAGTTATTCAAGAACAACATGACGCATTAGAAGCAGAGCAGAAAGCCAAATTTGCACAGCAAGCGGCGCAACAAAATTTAGGTCTTGGTAGCGTAGAAGATCCACAGCAAAAAATCATTGAAGCAAAAGCGGAATTGATTAAATCGACAATGCGAGGAAAACCGGTATCGAACGAAGCTTTGCAAGTTTTGGGCGATGATTCAACGGGCGGAGGTAAATTCTTACCGAAAACAGTGGCGAATGACATTATTTCTGAACCTCTTGTAAAAAATCAGTTGCGCGGACATTCGACATTTACGGCGATCACTAACTTAGAAATCCCTAAAATCTCATTCACTCTTGATGATGATGATTTTATCGAAGACACAGAAACAACAAAAGAATTAAAAGCGACAGGGGATGTAGTTGTTTTTGGTCGTAATAAATTCAAAGTTTTCGCAGGTATTTCTGAAACAGTCGTACAAGGTACTCATACAAATTTAGTATCCCATGTGGAAAACGCATTACAATCAGGTGTATCTGCAAAAGAGCGTAAGGTTTCATTTGCGAAAACGCCGAAAACGGGAGAAGAACACATGTCATTCTATTCATCTGAAAATGCGATTAAAGAAGTAGAAGGTTCGAACCTTTATCATGCAGTACGTAAATCTATTGCAGACCTTCATGAAGATTACCGTGAAAATGCAGTGGTATTCATGCGTTTCCAAGATTATTCTGACATGATTGAAACACTTGCGAACGGTAACGCAACATTCTACACAGCTCAACCAGAGCAAATTTTAGGTAAACCAGTAGTGTTTACAGACGCAGCGGTTGATCCAGTGATTGGAGATTATTCTTACTCTCACTTTAACTATGACATTGGAACAACTTTGTTTGAGCGTGACAAAGACGTTAAAACGGGAATTGAGCAATTTGTTGTAACAGCTTGGTTTGACCACCAAATCAAACTTAAATCTGCATTCCGTATTGCAAAAGTTACTGACACACCCTAAACAGCCCGTAAATTTAACGGGTGACCCTACTGATGCGACAGTTAAACTATCATGGGATTAACTCGTTAAACAGGGCAAATGAAAGGAGATAACTATGGCTTATAACGTATATAAAGGCGATGAATTAGTCGCCGAAAAAATCAACGAAAAAGAGTACACTGTCGAGGGTCTTGAACCTAACACGGAGTACTCTTTTTCAGTCTCCGAAGTTATTGGAGATAAAGAATCGGAAAAAGCTAACGTAACAGTTACTACTAAATACAGTGATGTGGAAAGCGTGGCAGTATTACCAAAAACAAACAACCTTGAAGTTGGTGCGACAAGACAACTTAATGCAACTGTTGAGCCGTCCACAGCTAAACAAGATGTTAGTTATTCATCTTCTGATGAAGCAATTGCGACAGTTAATTCCAGTGGTTTGGTGACGGCGATTGCGGAAGGTCAAACGACAATTACTGTTACTGCCGAAGGGAAAACAGACACAGCGACAGTTAATGTTACAGAACCCGAACCCGAACCCGAACCGGAGCCAGATCCCGAAGAAGGTGATTAATAATGGCTGAACAACTTTTAGAACCATTACTAGAACACGTAAAACAATATTTGAGAATCGATGGAGACCATGACGACAATATGCTTGGTCTCCTTATTGATTCTGCCAAAGAATACCTATCGAATGCGGGCGTTAAAGAGCAAGACAGTACTTTATATCGTTTAGCCGTAACAATGCTTGTAACGCACTGGTACGAGCATAGAGAACAAAGTATTGACGGACGCACTAGCCGAGTAATTGAAATGGGTTTACAAACCATTATTTTGCAGTTGCGAGTGGGTGGTAATCATGACGAATCCGGCTAAGTATCGCAATCGATTACAGTTTGAGGAATTGTCCAGGTATCAAAATGAGGATTCCCATTGGATTGAAGAATGGATTGATAGCGATTTAGGTAAAGTTTACGCTCAAATTCGTAATATTCGTGGCAATGAATTTATTATGGCTGGTGCCAATCAAGTAAAAGTATCGGCTCGTATTAATATCCGTTATCGCAAAGATATTGAAGAAAAATACTTTGAACTTGGGAAAAAATTACGACTTGCATTTGGTCAACGTATTTTTGAAATCGTTTATATCAACAACCTAGAAGAACGCAATATCGAACTCGAAATCCTTGTAAATGAGGTGCGCTAAATGAAATTAGATGTCACTGGAATGGAAGAGTTAATGGCGCAATTTACCCGTATGGCAAGTAGTGAAACGACAAAATACGAACGTGAAGCCGTCAAAAAAGGTGCGGAAATCGTAAAGAAAAACCAAGAAGCAAACTGGAATAAATCGGTTGAAAATGATGAACATATTCAAGACAACATTATTATTGGTCGTGCATTTGAAACAGAAGAAGGTACTGGTATTTCTGTAGCACCGAAAATGAATTTAAGATGGCGTGCAATGTTTGTTGAATATGGAACGAGCCACCAACCACCACAAGCACCTGTGGAAAGGTCGGGTCAACAAAGTGAATCGCAAGCAATTAAAGCCATGTTTGACGAACTTGGGAAGGTGATTAAATGACTAATGCTGATACAAATAAAGACTTAGGTAACTATGATGCTCAATCAGAGTTGACTGCTGCATTAAAAAATGATGATGAATTATCTACACTTGCTAAAGGTGGATTTCATAATTTAGTTGCCGAGCAAGACAAACCTTTTCCACGAGTCGTTTTTTCTGAACTAAATAATAGACCGACAAAACACGCTGATGATGAAGAGGTCAAGGCTACTGTTAATTTCCAAGTTTCTATTTTCAATAATTCGCAAACTGTCATGCATGAAAAGGCAATGGTAAAAGCAATCGATAGAATCATGAAGGCACTTAGTTACAGAAAATATGATTCTCAAAGTCTTTATGAAAAAGACACGAAGTTGTATCACAAGCCGTTAAGGTACGAAAAGAATTTTTATTAAATGAAACTAAAAATAAATGAAATGAGGTCATGAAAAATGGCAGAAGATAAAAAAGTTAAATTAGTTCATGGTTTATCAAATTTCCACATCGCACTTGTGGAGAAAGACGATGGAACAGGTACGGAATATAGTGATGTCGAACATGTCGAAGGTGCGGTAAGCGTATCTGTAACAGTTAACCAGGATAGCACACCGAAGTATGCAGACAATGGAATTTTCGCTGTCCTAAACAGCTTAAACGATATTGATGTTAGTTTAGCCACAATCGATATTCCAGCATCTATTAAAAAGAAAATGTACGGTCAAAAGGAAGTAAACGGCGTTCTATTTAGTAATAAAGACGACATCATTAAAGAGGTTGCGATTGGTTTCGAAGCTAAAATTCGCGGTGGTGGCACTCGTTTTTATTGGTTGTTAAAAGGTACACCACAAATCATTGGAATTGAGCATGAAACAGATCAAGGGAATATCGATTCGAAAGATGCTCAATTAACATTGAAATTCGCACCGTTACGTTATAACGGAGAATGGAAAACGGAACTTGATTCAGAAATTGTTAAAACGGCTGATTGGTTTGCGGATGTAGTTTATGACGAAGTGACAGCATCGGCATTACCACAAGCGGACGGTAGTACACCCTAATAAGCCTGTAAATGTCACTGCAAATAGTACTGACACGAGCGTGACATTAGCGTGGCAGTAAATCATAAATAGTAATGCGGCGATACAGGGCAACGGGTTAATAAAAATTTAGAGTGGGCGAATTGCTCACTCTTTTTATTTGTTTATTTTTGAATTTTATTTTCAGAAGGAGCGAAATTGAATGACTGAAAAAGCACAAGTAGAACAAAGACCAATCAGTTTGTTGATTGAAATCGACGGCAAAGAAAAACGCTTTGTAACACCTAAAAAAATCAAAGGTAGCTTATGGAGACAAGCCGCACTAGTTTCGGAAGAGATTGAAAGCGGAGAAGTGTTAATTGCCGACTTAGATAGCCATTTGCAATTTGTTTGTGATGTGTTTGGTAATCAATTCGACATTGGTCAACTTGAAGATGGAATTGATGCGCGGGATATTGTGAAAACCATTTATGCAGTCACTGTTTTTGTAATGGGTCAAGTATCAATTGCATCCGAAATGCTTATGAAAAATGTTGACATTGGAGAAATTGACGAAAAAAAAAGCTAAGTGAAGTCGTGATGGATGCGTATAACGGTTTGATTGATTTAGGTTACACGCAAAATCAAATCGATGATATGGACATCCTTTATCACTTGCAATTACTTGGTAGACGTAAACAACTTAATGGCGATGGTCAACCAACACAAGATGATGAACCATTTTATATTGATGATTTCCTAAACGGATTGTAAGAAAGGCGGTGAACAAATGGACGGGAAGAGTTTAAGAGTTAATTTGATTGCAAATACATCACAATTTAAGTCGGCCATGACTGAATCAAGCAGGCAAATTAGCTTACTTAATTCCGAGTTTAAAAAAGCCGCAAACGAAACGGATCAGTACGGTAATAAATTAGATGCGACATCTGCAAAGAAAAAACAATTAAATGGCGTTATTCAACAATATCAAGCAAGGGTAAAAGCTATTACTAATGAGCAAAAACACTGGACAAATGAGCTGAAAAAAGGCAATATCACTGAAACCGAACACGTTCAAAAACAGCAAGAATTGGCGCGTAGATTAAATAATACCGAAGCAGAAATGAAACGCTACGAAGGTCAATTAAAGCGTATTAATGCAGAGGGTAAAGCGACTGCCCGTACTTATGCTGACTTTGATAAGCAATTTAGACAAGTGGGAAATACAATGCGTGATGTAGGCGCACAAGTCGGGATAACTTCTGGTGTTGGGTTTGTTGCGATGAAGCGCGTTTTAAGTGATGTGGTCAACGAAGCGAAAGATTTTCACGCTCAAATGTCAGAGGTTAAAGCAATTAGTGGCGCTACAGGAACCGAGATAGAAAAACTTACACAGCAGTCGAAAGACTTGGGGAAAGCTACTAAATATACGGCTGAAGAAGCAGCTTTATCGCAAGCTAACTTAGCTCGTGCAGGTTTTAATACCAATGAAATCATGGGTGCTATGCCGGGACTTTTAGATTTAGCAGCATCATCAAATCTTGAATTAGGTACATCTGCAGATATTACTGCCAATATTATTCGTACTTTTGGATTTGAAGCCAGTAAAGCCGGAAAAGTCGCCGATGTGTTAGCCAAAGGGGCAGCCACCGCAAATATTGACGTACAAGGTCTGGGCGGCTCGATGAAAACTGCAGGACCAATTGCCAAATCATTAGGCATTAGTTTTGAATCAGTCGCAGCGGCAACTGGATTGATGGCGGACGCAGGACTTGCCGGAGAAGAAGCAGGGCGTATGTTACGTCAAGGTATGTTAAGACTGGCTAAGCCTACAGGCGAAGCGGCTAAGATTATCAATAAAATGGGCGTAGAAGTATTTGACGCTGACGGAAACATGAAATCTTTGGACAAAGTTGTGGGCGAATTACAAAAAGGCATGAAAGGTTATACAGGTCAACAAAAAGCCGCAGCACTTGCAACTTTATTTGGTTCAGAATCTACAGCCGGTTGGACAGTCCTGTTAGATCAAGGTGCGGACGTATTAGCTGACTATACTAAACAGCTAGAAAGCAGTGAAGGCGCAGCAAAAGAAATGGCTGACGTCATGCAAGATAATGCCCAAGGGTCTATTGTCCGTATGCAGTCGGCACTGAGTGGCTTAAAAATTGAACTCGGTGAAAAGTTACTTCCCACGCTTGCAAAAGGTGCGGACTTTATTGGTGATTTAGCCAATAAAATGTCTGAATGGGATGAAGAAACGATTAGCACGATTGCCCAGACGGCTTTATTAGCAACGGGTGTGCTTGGTGTTACAACAGTAGTATCTGGATTGGTTGCCGGACTTGGTGCGTTTATGATGGTAGCTGGCCCGGTTGGATTAGCGATAGCCGGGGGTACTCTTTTACTTGGTGGATTAGCGGCGGCTATTTATACAAATCAGCAAAAAACCGAAAATCTTAGAAAAGAGCAAGAAATAGCAGCAAATGAAGCGATTCGTTACGGAGAAGGATTGTCCGAAGGTACGAAACAAGGCATAAAAGGATATGTGGATCTGTACGAAGGCGCTAAGGTCAAAATGCTTGAACTTAAAAGCATGTCTGGTCAAGAAGCATCTGCCACATCGGCACAAATTGTAAAAGCGTTTAGCGAAATGGCTGATGCAGTAATTGCGGAACTTGAAGTACAAAAAGAAAAATTATCTCTTGCAATTAATGAGGTTTATGCAGTTGCCGGAGAAGCCGGAGTAAATGCCGCACAAGAATTGTCCCAAAAAGTGCTTGAAGCATTTGACGCAGATATCGCCGAATATAAAAACGCTTTAGATGTAATTAAGCAAGTCCAACAAGAATTTAGCGGCGATGTATCTAAATTGCCCGATGATTTAAGAGTTGCTTATCAAGAAGCCTTAAAAGTGATGGGTGACGGTGCGAGAGAGTTTGCGCAAACCCAAGAAGAATTAAGTATCATCCAACAAAACATTGTAGATCGTCAAGGTGGCATTTTATTTGACGAAGTACAAAGCTACACAAAAAGAATCAATGAAACTTATGCCAACTCGATTAACTCAGCACTTGATTGGAGCGCTGAGAAAACCGCGATTTTTGAACAAGGATTGGCACAAGGTAAAATCAGTCAAGATGAATTTAATAGCTTGATGGCATCCACAGAAGCAACTACCGCGCAAATGATTGCCGAATCAGTCAGAGCGCAAGAAGAATCTTTAATGGCATTAGCAGAAAACCTTGATGCTCGTGGAAAGTTAATTGATTTGGCAACCGGTGAAGAATTTGCCCGTTTACAACAAGGGCAGTTAAACAGACACGGTATCATGCTTACCCAAGAAGAAAGCGAATTGGAATACTATGAACGTTGGAGAGAGCATAACAAGAAGTTTGTGGAAGACACAGTGAATTTTTCTGAAGCGGCACTTATTCAGCAAAAAGAAACGCTTATTGCGGCTTTACAAGAACTTGGAATGACGAGGGAAGCAGCGGTTGCTGAAGCTGAAAAATTAATGGCTGATACACTTGCCGAACTTGGTAAAGGTGATGACGAAGCTAGAGAATCCGGAAAGAAAAAAGGCGATGCTCATAAGGAAGGTTTAGAAAGTACGAAGCCTGAAAATGAGCAAGCCGGGGAGCAAGTAGCTGGGTCGGTTCTCGAATACATGGAAAAATTCAAGGACGAATCGGGACAAGCTGGTAAAGATAAAGGTGAAGCTCACAAAGCCGGATTGGACTCAACTAAAGGGGCAAATGAGCAATCCGCACAATCGATTTCTGATGGCGCTAATCAAAATCTAAACACCAACGAAGATGGCGCAAATAACGCTGGTAAAAATAAAGGTGACGCACATAAGACAGGGCTTGATTCAACAAAAGGCGCAAACGAAAAATCATCTGATGCATTAAGTTTATCCGTCACCGAGAATTTAGGAAAAACCACCGATGGCGATGGCGGTGTTAAAGCCGGTTCAATGTTTAACCAAGGGATTTTAAGTTATCAAGGTAAAGTAAATATTACTGGTAAAAACGTTGCCGAAAGCGGTAAGAAAGGCTTAGCATCTGTAAAAACCACTCAGACTGGTACTGATTTTGTAACTGGATTCAGTAGAGCCATTAGCGCAGGTAGTGGTGTTGGGGGTTCGGTGTGGACGGCAGCCAAAAATCTTGGAAGTATGGCTTTAAGGGCATTAAAACGTTCGATCGACTCCCATTCCCCGTCTGAAGAAACGAAAAAAGAAGGTAAAAACTTTGCCGATGGATTTGGTATTGCTATTGACGATGGCACTAAAAATGTTACCAAAAGCGCAATGCAACTTGGAACGAGTGCTGTTACAAATTTAGCAACCGGAATATCCAACAAAAGACAAAATGCACTCAAAGAAGTCACTCGACTCATTAAAGATATTCGAGCAGAAGTTTCCGGTGCGAATGAAATCGAACAAGCCGAGCTGAAGAAGAATAATGAAGAAATCAAGAAAATCGAGAAACGCGCAAGTGAAGACGTCTATTTAGTTAGGAAAAAGGCAACGCAAGCCAAACGAAAGTTAACGGAAGCCGAAACAATACGAATTAGACGTATTGAAGAGGATGCGGCTAAAAAAATACAGAACTTGCAAAAGAAAAATAATAAAATCGAAATTGATATTACCAAACGTCAACATACCGAAATGCTAAAAATGTCTGAGGATTATGTTCAGCAAAAAAAATCCAATGGTGAAATGACGTTAGTCGATGAAATTTATTTTTGGAATGCTATGTATGGTGCTGCAGAAAAAGGCTCCGATTTATACAATATGGCTATGGATAAACACCAGTCTGCAGTTAAGCAAATGCGCAGTGAAATGGAAAAAACCAACGAAGATTATGCAAGGCGCATCAACGAGATTGATAAAAAACTTGTGGAAGATACAAAAAGGCTGAACGATGAATATAATCAAGCCTACCAAAGTCGTTTCAATGAATTGCAAAACTTCAATGGTTTATTAAAAGGTTTTGTCGAAAATGAAGAAGTTACGGGGCAAGAACTAATACGTAATCTTGAATCGCAGGTCATGGCGTTAGGTCAGTTTAACGCTGTTATTGATGATTTGGGTAAAAGAATTAGTAATCAAGACTTGGTAGACGAATTAAAAGCGCTTGGTCCAAGCGCGTTAGGCGAGTTAAAAGCATTAAGCGATTTATCAACTAAAGAATTAGATCATTATGTGAAAATGTATGAAAACCGATTTAAATTGGCTAAAGATCAAGCGGAAAAAGAACTGAAACCGATGAAAGATGATGTAGCCAAACAAATCAAAGAAATGAATAATAAAGCTCAAAAGGAGCATGACAAAGTAAAAAAGGAATGTCAGGCACAAAATAACAAAATCGTGAACAATACAGGTAAAGAATTTGATTCCATGCGTCAAGTTGGGATTGATGCAATCAAAGGTCTTGAAGATGGAATGTTAAGTATGGAATCGAGTTTAGCGGGTGTAGTCAGAAGGGTTTCTGACACTATCAAAAACACGATAAGGTCCGATTTAGAGATTAATTCACCATCCAAATACATGAATAGAGAAGTAGGGAAACAGGTTCCGGCGGGCGTTTCGGTAGGGATTGAAAAGAATATCGCTATGGTCAAAAAATCGATGAATAAAATGTCAGAAGCATTTAAGTTAAAAGTTGATGATTACAAAGTCGATTTTGGAAAAGTCGCTTATGCAGTTGATAACAATAAACAGGCTTTTAAAGTTGAGCATGAAATCAATAATGGCGGTCTTGAAAATAAAATTTCAAATCTAACCGATGAAATGAAGAGTTTGACATCTTTATTCAAACAAATGCTACAACTGCAAGCTCAACAACCTAAAGGTATTAATCCAGCACCAGTCCTTTTAGATGGTAGAGAAGTAGGAGAAATTATTTTCAACACGGTTTCGGAATTGCAGCATAGTGACATATCTATATCTGCATTGACAAGAGGGGTGAAGTTGTGAGTTTAATAAATTTGTATAAATTAGATGGCGATAAAATTGATTTACCCGGGGTTAGCGGACTAAAACTTCACGTCCCTTCCCCCTCTTTTGATTTGATTGTGGAGGACAAAGACGGACGCAGAATAGTTGTAGATAAAATATTACAACCTCGTGATTTAATCGCTGAATTTCTTGCAATTGGGAATGATTATATTGATTCTTTGTTAATGAGGGATATTATTTTTCAGCAAATTAACGAATCGGAATTTTATGTTTCTGAATCAAAATCACCTCATAAAAGATGGCGAGTTCATTTTCATCAAGAATATACGCCGGACAGAATTAATCTTAGGGCGCAGACGTTTGAAGTACCCTTAACAGCAATGACCGGACTAGCTGAATCCTCCGGAACCACGTTAGACGACTTAACATTTACCACTGAAAAATGGCAAGTCGGACAAGGCTTAACGTTGGAAGAACCAAAATACACACACAGCACAAATACATTTAGCATATTTAACGCAGGTGACGTAGCGGTTGATCCACGAGAAATGCCAATCAAAATAATCTATCGTGGTGCATCTAATAATTTAAAAATCACCAATTTAACCACAGGTGATGAGTGGCAATATGACGGCACAAGCAAAGCTAATGACAATATCACATTAGATGGTATACGGTCACTTAAAAATGATGCAAGCATATTTAAAGACACAAATAAAAAACTAATTACTATCGCGCCGGGTTGGAATCATTTTGAACTTACTGGTACAAGCGGTAGTTTTTTAATTAGTTTTGAACACAGATTTTATTACTATTAATTAGGAGGAGCGAGGATGAGAGAAGATATTATTGACACGATAAATGCCTTGCAAGGCAATGGTTCAACTGTAAGCGGAATACATCTCGATGGATGTGTGGAAGTGTCGCCCGAGATTCACACTAAATTAGGAAATACGGAAATCGTACACACCGCTAAAAAAATTCTTATTCGTGCGGATGCTATTAACTTTGAATAAAGTAGTTTTCTACTATCACTAGAAAGGAGCGATAACGTGAGCAAATACAGAAAAATAAACACTGAATTAAATAGGCAGTATCGCAATGATTTGAACCATAATTTTGATCAAATCGACGAAGATATTAAATCGACAAAAAATGAAATAAAACGTGTGGAAATAGAAACAAAAGAAACGATTGATGGCATTGTCGGCGGCGGATTTATCGAAGGTTTAGAAGCTGCAAGGGACAACGCAAATGCTGCAGCTAACAACGCAAATAGTAAAGCCACTTATGCGGACGGTCGCGGTAAATATGCAAATACACAAGGTGATTATGCAAAAGAACAAGGCGACTATGCAAAATTAAAAGGCGATTACGCCAATGATAAAGCAATTTTAGCAGACGAAGCAGCGGCAAGCGCTAATGCGGAAGCTAGCAATTTAGATGGTTTAAAAGTCGATGTTGTGGACGCTACGCAGTCGGCTAATACAGCGGCTAGTAATGCTAATAGTAAGGCTGCTTTAGCAAATACTGCAGCGACTAATGCCAATACTAAAGCTGATTTAGCTAATGCAGCGGCAAGTGACGCTGCTGATGCCACTAGTGTAATTAACCAAGTCTTGCCAAATGTTACTAATTTAGAGAACGCGAAAACCTATATTAACAGTAAGCAATATTTTAAAAATAACATCGTCGAATTTAACGGGTCATCCTTTATGGCTTTGGAAGACACGAAAGGCATACAACCACCAACATTGCCGACAAAAGAAAATGCTAGTTGGATACTATTAGCGCAGCGCGGCGTTGACGGTAACGGTGCGGTTGGGTCTGTTAACGGAGTACTACCTGACGTTAATGGGGATGTTAAGTTGACAGACGTGATAAGTGCAAAAGATGTAAGCGAACTCCCCCAAGGTTATCCTATCGGTAGTACTGTGATGTTTATAGCAAACGACGCTGATTGGAAGAGTGATTTACAATTACCAAGTAACCACGTCATCTACATGATGGTTACTACATTTAAGACTACGTCTGCCAATGGTTATCAAGAGGTTACTACTTACTATATTTCGTCAGGAAATGACAAAATAGAAAAATTCAGAAGAAACGCTACCAATAATGGGTGGGGAGAATGGGTAAAATCATTAGGAAGAGAAGTGTTCAACGCTCATGTCAATGATAGAGATAATCCGCATAATGTAACGAGTGAACAATTAAATGTAATAGAACTACCAAAAGTTACTGATTTTCCGACAGAATACAAGAATGGAGTAAGCGTTACATTTTTCGCAAGTACAAGTGAGAATGGTACTGGTTGGGTAGAAGGAATTGGTTATGAAGGCAGCGCTGCGAGATACGGTATAATTACCACTTTTAAAACTACATCGAGCAACGGTTTTCAAAAAGTCGTTCTTTACAACTTGGGTGGTAGTGCTTTTGAAGAATTCACAAGGACTGCTACCACAACATCAAATAGGTGGTCGCCTTTCCGTAAATCGGTTACTAGTGATGACTTTATTAAAGGTGTAGGTGATCCTGAAGGCACAGTAACCGCGCCAAAAGGCACTCTATACCTACGCACAGACGGCGGCGCAGACACTACATTATACATTAAGACAAGTGGCAGCGGAAATGCGGGGTGGACTGCAAAATGATTAAACCAGTTGTTATTTTAAATGGCGATATTTATCACGTCGGCGAATGGGATTATCAGAAGTATGATGATGAAGAAGGCAATGAAGTTATAGGAAATCCACTTCCCGAAGGTGCGAAAATTGAAGAACGCGAAATGGAATACACTGAAGAATACGGATGGCGAGAAGTTGGATGGAAACCACCTGTATCAGAAGTAGATAGATTAAAAATATCACAAGCAGAACAGTTTGAAACAATATTATCAATCATTGGAGGTATGTAAAATGGAATACTTATATGCAGATTTATGCGAAATGGGAGAAAGGGCTACCCGTGAAAATGAACAGGGAATTAAGATGGTGCCAGACGTTTTAAATTTGAGAGAAAAAACTGAGAAAGAACTTAAAGAAAGAGGATCTCTTGTAAAATTGCTAGAAAAATGGGATAGCGAAAAGTAAACACCCACCGAGGTGTATTTTTACGTCAAAATAAGAAAGGAGGTCGCGCCATGTGATTTATGTAACTGATTTAAACGACAATACAGAACCCCTGAATCATTTGCAAAGGGCAGAAAAAGTAAAAGAAGTAAATGGGGCATTATCGCTCATGTTTACTTCTTTTTTTCATGCGAACAATCCAGGTCACTCACTAATTGCGGAAGAATCAATTGTCAGTGTAGATGGCTACGATTTCCGAATCAAAAAAATACGAGAAGAAGCGTTTAAAAAAGAAGTTGTTGCACTATCCACATACTTTGATTTGGTCGGACATTGGCAACATGATATTTACGGTGGGACGCGTACGCTAGATCAGTTCTTGGCATTTGTTTTTGACGGCACTGGATGGACGTATACAGTTGATTTACAAAAAGAAATGTACATCCCCAACTTTGGGGAAAACAACGTAATCGCACTTGTGGACGAATTAACAAAAGCATTTGATTGTAAGTATCAAATACTGCCAAATAAAACGATTCATTTTGCGAGGGAAATTGGTCCAGATAACGATGCGCAATTTAGATTTGGACATAATATTAAAACATTATCAATCTCTGTTGATTCCACTAGTTTGCGCACTAAAATCACTGGTATTAGACCACCTAGTGAAGCTGTCAAAGACGATGAGGGTAATGTAGAGATTCCGCATCATGACGGTTTTAGAGTGACATATACGTCCCCTTACGCAGAGAAATACGGCACTAAAAACAGGGAAGCCGAACCGATTATCAATGATGAAGTACAAAGCGAAGAAGAAATGATTGAGATTTTGAAAGCCGAATTAAACGACTATCCAGAAACGTCCATTGAACTGGATATTGAAGAGTTAACCAATAAAGAATTGGGTGAACGTGTTTGGTTAATCTATGAACCAATCAAAATGTCGGACGGTTCTTTCATGGAATTTCAGACACGAATCCTTAAAAAAACTTCTGTATGGCGCAACGGTCGATTTGTTACCGAATCAGTCGTGGTAGGTAATACGCAAACTAAATCAATAACAGATATTATTGTGGATGCTGAAATTGAGATTAGTAAAAATAAGAAGTGGACGCGTAGCCGTATTGAACAGACTAACAGTAGGATAACCCTAGCGGTTGAACAATTCGCCGGAGAGATGTTGGACGCTTATGCACTCATTGAATTGACCGCAACTGAAATACGCACAGAAGTAGCTGATTTGGCGGAAGATACGAATTCAAAGTTTAGTCAGACGGCTGAAAGAATTACAATGGAAGTCAATGCACTTAATCAAGAAATTGACGGTGTTGTGATTGATATGGAGTCTAAATTCAGCGTTACAGCTGAATCAATCAGGGCATCAGTAAGGGAATCGAAATCTTACACAGATAATGAAGTTGGTGAAGTAAGGTCTTATGCTGAAGCGGAATTTAATGTCACAGCAGAAGCGATAACATCGTCAGTTAGAACATCCAAAAGCTACACAGACGATAAAGTCGGAAATGTGCAATCTAATATGTCAACTCAATTTAATCAATTAAGTGGACGAATCAACGCTAAAGCAGAAGCTACTACTGTAACTGACTTAGGTAGGAGAGTTGGAACTGTTGAGTGGAGTTTGGATGCAGTTAACGAGGAAATAAGTCAGACGGTAAAAACATCTGACTACAACGGCGAAACAATGATTTCCCGTATTAACCAAACATCATCAAGTGTTAAAATCCAAGCTAAAAACATCACGCTACAAGGTGCAGTTACAGTCTTGTCCGAGTTAAGTAATGACTTGGGCAATATTTATGCAGGTAATATTGACATATCCAATGATATAAGGGTTGGTCGTAATATTACGATGCAGGGTAATAGTGGATCATTACGATTGCCAGGTAATAGTTTTTATTTAGAATCATTGTCCAACGGAGACGCTGAAATTCATGCTTATAATGATTTAACTTATACGGCGCTAGAACACACATTTAACGGACGTGTGGATTTTAGTAGGGCTAGGGACGTTTACGGCGTGGCAACAAGTGATACAAATGGTCTTGGTTTTGCGTTTAATGGTAATGACAGGGTTTATGTAAGAATCAATGGTCGCGATGTCGGCCACATAACATTAGAAAAGGAGCGAACAAAAAATGAAAATTGAAATCCATTTAAATAACGGTATGAAATTTACAGCAGAAGTTGAAGGGTATACAGGTAGCGAATTTACTAAAGCATTGAATGACCAAAAGGTTACGCATGTAAATATTGGTGACTTAGTATTAAACAAACATACTGTTTTGTTAGTTATGCCGGTACAAGATGTAGTTGGTGAGTCTTAAAATAGGAGCGCTCCACACCAGGAGCGTTCTTTTTTATGTTTAAAATTGGAGGTGCAGAATGGAACAATATGAAAAAATTACTGAATCTTTATCAGAAATCAAAGAACGTACAGCGAGCGTTGAAACAAAAATTGATATTGTTTTAAGGAACGAAGAAAAAATAGATGTGGTGAAAGACATTGCATCTAAAGCACGTGATAGCGCGTCATCTGCCCATAAACGTGTGGACAACATTGATAAGTGGATGTTTGCGATTGGTAGTACGTTGATTTTGGCGATTATTTCAGCGGTTTTGGGATTAGTTTTAATTGGATAAGGAGGGGGAAATAATATGGAATTTATCATCGACTATATCGTAGATCAAGCACTGATTGTCATTCCAGTGCTTTTAATTTTGGGCGCAATGTTTAAAAATACACCACAGTTTAAGGATTGGTTAATCCCGTATGTATTGTTAGTTTTAGGTGTTATTTTCGCGACGTTTTTAATGGGCTTTAATGTGGATGCAGTTATCCAAGGCGTTTTAGTAAGTGGTGCGGCTGTATTTGGGCATCAGTTGTTTGTGCAAGGTAAGTTTAGGAAGGATGATTGATCATGAGCGTAACAACAGCAGACAGACGCATAGAGTCATTGCATCCAGTTGCTCAAAAGGCTTGCCGATTGTTTTTGGATGAGTGTAAAAAGCAAGGTGTAAATATTTTCATCACCGAAACTTACCGCAGTCAAGAGCGACAAAAATGGCTATATGCACAAGGTCGTACACGTCCAGGGCAGATTGTTACTTGGACATTAAGCAGCAACCATAAAAGCAAACTAGCATGGGATATTGCCGTTAGTCCTCCACAATCTTTATATGACGTGGCTACATTAAATAGAGCCGGTGCGATTGCAAGGAGTTTAGGCATCGAATGGGGTGGCGACTGGAAAGGTACTATTGACCGTCCACACTTTCAAGTTAAAACGAGTTGGTCAGTTCCGTCCACAATTGCGAGTGATAACGTTAAAGAGTTACAACGTCTATTAAATCAAGTGGGTTATAAATTAGAAGTAGACGGCTCACATGGTCCAGCAACTACTAATGCGGTTAAGGATTTTCAACGCAAGCATGGTTTGTCAGTTGATGGGTCAGCGGGACCGATTACGATGGCCAAGTTAAATGAGGTCATTAAAAATATTGATGTAGAAAAGGAAGTGGACAGTTTGACAAAATACATGGACGAGAAACTACCACCAACGCAACAAAAGGACGCAGAAGATTTATTCAAACGCGCCTTTGCAGATAAACATTTTAGTGTGGATCACTCACCAAAAGTTAATAATATGACGCGTAGGGAATTTCATGATCTAAAGTTAAGTTTGGAAATTCGGGAAAAACTGAACAAGAAAGTTAAGTGACATTGAAACAAAACCTAAAGTGAGATACGATTAAGTAGACTTCAGAAAGGTCAAAAAGCGACTATCCATTTTATTTGGACGGTCGCTTTTTTATTTCAAACTAATTCCAAATGGTAATACGTTTCAACTTCCGAGATGTGATAAGGGTCATTCTCGTCATCCTCCAACATAAACCCATCACCCAGATTTACTACTTTATAAGTTTTACCTACCGAAAACTTACACTTGTGATAATAATCACCTTTGTTATCTTCATTTTCAGATGTAATCTTTATTAAATCTCCATAGTTTAATAAATTAACGTCCATTTCATCGACAGATTCTAATCTGACTTTACTCATGTTGTTAATGATATACTTCGCTCTTTCAGCTAATGCACTGAACCTTTCTTTCTTTTCTTCGTCTTTGAAGTATTTCACATACAACTGAAACGCTTCCTCGATACCCTCGGCATCCCAGATGAGGTACCAGGTCCCGACTTCGTGAAGCATCTCTTCAAATTCTGATACCCCTTTTATCGCTCGTGGGTTATCGTAAACTCTTGCTTCATTTTTAAAACGACGAATTTCATCCTTGCTGAATATCGTACTCATCATTTCTTCTTTTGCGTTTACAATAGTGTCTCGGTCACCGTGAAGTAGTGACGTTAGGGGAGAATCCCCGAAACCGTAAAGCATTAGTGTGTCTTTGTAATTTTTAATGATTGCTTCTTTTTCGTTCGTTTTCATTTTAATTATCCTTTTGTTTTAGTTTTGTGTTTTTGTTATCCAAGTCTGATTGAGTTAAGCAAACAGATTTGGGAACCCACGCGAGCATAGCGCGATCAGAAACGTGAATTGAGAAGTGATAAGCTTTTTCAGTTTCGGTTAAAACATCGAATAAATATGCTTCTTTGCGAATCGCGCGAGCATCTTCTTCATCAAAGTTTTTGTAAATGAACCAATCTTTCAAAGCCACTATTTTATTCTGTTCATCTTTCATTAAAATCCCTCCCTAAATCCAGTTTATTTCTCCATCGTCCACACGATACGCAACAACATCATCATAATTAAATCGGTCTGCATATTCATTCAGTTCCATTTCTTCATGATTCAATTCTTCCGTATCGCCATCGTAAATTTGCTGTTTGATTTTTTTTACAAAGTCACGCTCTGCAAAAAATACTTCTAAATCATCGTGTCCCTCAACAGTGTGGATGATAAATTCACTTGTTGGACCATCTGCATAATCAACTTCATGGAAATCGGGGTCGTCATTAGTTAATTCGACAGACCTGTTTTCGATTCCTTCAATAGCTTTAAAAATGTGACCGAACTTGTCCAAGTAGTAGTTGTAAATCAACCCCATTGTTTCAGCTTTCATATTCCCGACTGGCGTTTCTCCGTTTTGGTATCGATTTACAGTTCTTGCGTTAATATTCAAGTCTTTTGCGACTTGATAAGATGTACAATTATCCAAAACCCATTGCACACCTCTTAAAGTTTCTTCATACGCATTCATTTTTTATTCTCCTTTATTTGAAAGGAGGGCGAACCCTCCATTTTTATTATTTTAAAATACTTAACGCTTGCTCGTATTGCTCTTTGCTTATTTTGCGTGGGATGTAACCTTCTCCGCCTTCGTTAACAACTGCATTGTATTGCTTGCGCCATGCGTTAATTTCTTTTTCAGTCATTAACTTTTTAACGCCTTGCTGTTCGGCAAGTTCAACGATTTTTTTAGCGTTTTCCACAGTTGGTGCTTCTTCTTGCTGCTCAACTTCACCTTTATAGTGAGTTTCAATTTCTTCTTCCATCGACTTGATCAGCGCGTTGATTTCTTCTGCTGTTTCTTTTCCTTCACAAAATAATGCGCTTTTCTTGCCTTTGATTTGTGTGTAAGTCTTGCGTGTGTCTAAATTATGT
Source organism: uncultured Sporosarcina sp. (assembly GCA_947644645.1). Classification (GTDB taxonomy): domain Bacteria; phylum Bacillota; class Bacilli; order Bacillales_A; family Planococcaceae; genus Sporosarcina. Next base: position 25,744 of record CANSAF010000038.1, read on the forward strand.
TTTTCGTAAGTGCGGTCGTAAATTTCGTTGTATTCCATTGAGTAAGCGTAATTTCCTTCGCCAACAATTTTCCCATTGTGTACGATTTCGATTTTTTCTGAAATGAAAACCTCTCCACCTTTTACAAATTGGTGAAACGTTTCGTTTTGAAAAGTTCCGCTCACCGTGATTCTTGCAACTGCTTTCCCGAATTTAACTTCTTTAACTAATTCCATTTCTGCCATCTCCTTTGAATTTGATTTTTTGAAAAGGTCCCAAGCAATGCGTAACGCTTCTGCAAAGTACTCTTTAACTTGTCCACCGAATTTTTCTACCCCTTGTCTAGCGATTTCCCATGCATTTTTCATTACGTTTGTCATTGTTGTTTCCTCCTCGTTTGTTTTGTTTTTCTAACTATTTATAATATACCATAGTATATCATTATACGCAAGTATAATACTTAATTTATTTTAAAAGTTTTTATTTTGTAAAATACTTCCCTCTCTGTTACAATAAATGTGCGAGATTTATGTTTCAAAGAGGGGACGCTTTTATAAGCGTTCTTTTTTTAATTCGTTATTTTTCTCTTTAAAACTTTTTTTCTGAGTTTGATTATTTTCTTCAAAGATTCCACTTCGATTAATTCGAGTTCTCCCGATGTTAATCCTTCACCGTTTACTTGACCTCTAATGCACTTACCTAATTCTAATATTTCATTAATGTATTTTTCTTTCATTTTCAATCATTCTCCTTTTATTTTAAATTTTATTGGTAAACTCTGAATGTGTGTCCGTAATAGTTAATGTAGTCTTGCGCTCTTTGTACAGCGACTTCAAGACTGTCACCTGTAGACATGTAATACTTAGCAGCTTTAGCTACGTTACGGTCCATAGCGTTCAAATCAATGCCTTTGTATTCTGTTTGAATAACCTCTACAGCATTTACTTCTTCCGCAGTTAAAAAACTAGTTGAAATGCTACCGCGGTGAATGTAGATGTCTGTTACTCCGTCCATTTCGAAATCAATGTCGATTCCTTCGATTTGGATTCGTGTGTAAACTTCTCCTTTTCCATTTACTTTAATTTCGACCACATCGCCGAAACCAGTATCTACAGCCTCGAAATACGTGAAACCGTCCAGCGTCATAATCTCCTCAACGTTTTTTACTCCGAATTCGTTTACTAATGTGTTTGTGATTGTCATGTTAACCATCTCCTAAGTTTTATTTTTAGCAACTTACTTTAATGTCTTGGCTCCTCCTTGTTTGTCGCTCACTCCTTTGTGGAGGTCGTGGCGCAAGTGGCTCGATTAAAGTTTGTTTTGTGTTGGCTGCCTTACCAACTAACTTTATTATACCACCGTATAATGATATACGCA
>CANSAF010000039.1 GCA_947644645.1 uncultured Sporosarcina sp.
CTTAGTAGCTTAACTTCTTTTTTTAATCTGTCCTTGACTTGGGGACCATTTTACACTTTGACTTTCCGAACCTGCCTCTAATTTTTTAAATTTTACAAGCATCGCAATGCGCCACGGCACAATCATCCCGAACGCTAAAATCCAAAACATTCCACCGAGTTCTCCCACGTCAATCGTACTGCTTAGGACGAGTTTCCCAATCAGTCGAATGAGCAATAAACCAAATAAAATAAATGGAAATGCTTTAGACTGTTTTAAAAAAATAGCTTCTTCCCGCACTTCGAAATTCGTTGTTTTTATTAAAATAATCGAAAACAACATGCCTACTACAAGGGCTTCTACAATTTGCAAAGGCGCCACTCGAAACTCTGGAAAAATAAACATCAACGCACCCGTAGACATAAAAATAGGTGGTAAAATAATTTTCTTTATAGAAACAGGACGTTTTGCAGATTTCGAACGAACAAACATCGCAAGTAATCCCATAAATAATGCGCCAACAGTTGTGATAATAATTAAAACAACTGGCGGCACGGATGTGAAAATTGCTTCAATCACACTTATTCGCCCCCGTCGACTAGCTCACGCATCCGATACTTTAATTCATCCATTTGGACAAAACGAGCGAAACGGGCATATTCCGATTCATGCTTATACAGTAAAACGACTGGTGCTGAGAATAAAGATAATTGTCCAGCCATTTCAGGGACTTGTGCAGCATTGACGATATAAAAAGGAATCTGATAATCTTCTTGCAACACTTCAACTTGTGGCAATAAACCATGACAAACTGAACAATGATCCGTTTCTACAAATAGTAATAACTTTGGATTTTCTTGAATTTCTTCCAACCATTGCCCGAAAGACTCAATTCTTTTCATAAAAGTTCACCTCTTCCATCGATTAAAACCCTGTGAAATCTCCAAAGATTGGGCTTAACCAAGCGATAATATAAGTCATACCATCGAAGAATAACAAAATACCAAATGCAATCATAATGTAACCGCCGACTTTCATAATACGACCGCTATATTTACGAATAGACTTCATCTTTGTCACGAAGAATGACAGTGTAAAGAATGGAATCGCAAAGCCGAGTACGTACGCAAGCATATAATACATACCTGAACCTGGATTTGTACTTGCTAATCCAATAATTGCCCCGATAATTGGTCCCGAACAAGGCGTCCAACCAGCTGCAAAGGCAAGACCTATTAACATCGTACCCAAATAACCACTAGGTCTGTTTTTAAATTGTTGTTTACGATCTTTCAAAAAAAATTCATGTGTTAATAAGCCGATAATCATAAGACCTAATATCACGATAAAGATTGAACCAATTTGCCTTAATAAGACGATATTTTCTTTGAAAAATGAACCAATAAATGTGGATCCAAATCCTAATGCAATAAAAATGATTGAGAATCCGATTAAAAAGAATAGCGTATGTAACATTCCTCTTTTTGTCATGCGCTTTTTATCGTCTTGTAAATCATCCAATGACATCCCAGTAATATAAGATAAAAATGCAGGATATAAAGGCAATGTACAAGGCGAAATAAAGCTTAAAAAACCAGCGCCAAACGCAAAAAACATGTTTAAATCTGTACCCATTATCATAACTCCTTTTCAATGCTCCCCTTATCGTAACAAAAAACGGTTCACAATACGTCTTTTTTGTTTGTTATAAATTTGTGAACAAATTCATAACATTTGGGAAGAAGTGGATGAAGACAGCTAAGAGTAGATGAAAATAGGCCTGATTTGTTTTTTGACATTTTGTCCAATAAATGTCAGCGCTAAAAAATTCATCTAATCAAAGATCGCGACTTTATTTTCATCTCGTAAAAATTCAAAAAGCATATGGATTTGCCCTTTCGTATTTCGATCTTCTGAAAGTTCGGGTAAACAATCTTCTGAAAAGAATTTGACATCTTTCGTTTCTAATCCCGTCTCTGCTTGCCCACCTGTTAACGCGCATTGAATAAATATTTTGTAGTAGTGAAAAGGTTGCGGCGGATGTGGATGCTTATTCATATCTAGTACAGCAACCAATTTTTCAGCATATGCCTCATAACCCGATTCTTCTTTAATTTCTTTCACAATATTTTCTGCCGGTGATAAACCAACATCGCAAAAGCCACCCGGTAATGACCATTTATCATCGATTTTTTCACGTACCAATAAAATTTGATTTTCATAAAATAGAGCGCCGCGCACATCTACTTTAGGTGTTTGATAACCTTTTTCATTGGCAAATAACGCCATCACTTTTTCCATTTCTACATTTGCATGTTCTACGATAATTTCAGCACTAAGCTTTTGGAGTTCCTCATATCTTTCAATATCATATGCATCTTTCGAAAAAGCTAATCCAGATTGTGAGATTGATTGAATTTTTTTCGCCCAATCTAACCATTGTTGACTCATCTTAAAACATCCTTTTTTATTTATTTTATTCCAAAGAAATTTTTCATCATTTCTAAACAATTAAGTATACTGATTAATCTAACCACTTTAACACAGAATCGATATAGACTTTAAATCTTTAGTTTATATACGTCAAAAAAGAGGCGTCCAAAATAATTGGACAGCCTCCTTTAATTTTTTAACCGACTTCTTCTCCACCACTGTTTTGCAGCTCATACATCATATGGTATAAGCCTTTTTGTGCTAGAAGTTCTTGATGTGTTCCGCGTTCGACAATTTCGCCTCGGTGTAAGACGAGAATCAGTTCAGCGTCTTGAATGGTGCTTAATCGATGCGCAATGGCAATCGTTGTCCGTCCTTTTCGCATTTTTTCCAAGCTTGCTTGGATTGCGACTTCTGTTTCTGTATCAATATTTGCTGTCGCTTCATCCAACACGAGAATTTTAGGGTTCGCGGCAATCGTTCGCGCAAATGCGATTAATTGGCGTTGTCCGCTTGAAAATGTTGCCCCGCGCTCTGTTACTCTTTGCGCGTATTGATTAGGTAGTTTTTCAATAAATTCATGCGCATTCACAAATTCTGCTGCTTCTCGCACAGTTTTGTCATGAATGGATGCATTATGCAAGCGAATATTACTCGCAATATCTCCGTAAAACATAAATGGATCTTGTAAAACCAGTCCCATCTTTTCACGGAGTTCTTCTTTTGGATAAGCTTTTAAAGAAACCCCGTCGATTAAAATATCGCCGTCTTCATACTCATAAAACCGCATTAATAAATTAATAATCGAACTTTTTCCACTTCCTGTATGACCTACAAGTGCGACAGTTTCTCCTTCGTTAGCTGTAAAGGAAATATTTTTTAATACATCCGTTTGTCCGTCGTAAGAAAAAGTAACATTGCGAAATTCTATTTTGCCATTCTCTATTTTCGCATCTTCTTGCAAACTTTGTTTTGGTTCCATTTGCACATCGTCCATTAATTTAAAAACACGCGAAGCCGAGACAAGTGCTTGTTGGAAAATCGATAATCTTTGCATCACTTGCTGGATTGGTTGAAATAATCGACTTAGTAATGTCGTAAAAGCAAATAATACCCCAACTTCCACTACACCATTTAAGGATGAGAAACCAAAATAACCAAGCGCAAAAACAAGCGCAAACATATACAGTAAGTCAATCGCCGGACTTAATAAAATCCCGTCAAATTTTATATTTCGCATTCCTGCTTTATAATGCAGTTCATTGATATCATCAAATTCCACTTCCAAACGTTGTTCTTGGCGAAATGCTTGAATCATGCCCATTCCCGATAATGACTCGGCAATTTTAGCATTTAATTGGCTTAATCTTTCTCGAATATCTTGGTAAAAATCTGCACTATAATAACGATAAACAGAAATAATCGCTACAAAAATCGGCAGTAAAATTAAAGACATCAATGTCAGTTTAATATCCAATGAAAACAGTGCAATATACACGCCAACCAACATAAAAACAGCTTGTAAAAAAGTGACAATCACACTAACGAACATTTCTTTAATGGATTCTGTGTCATTGGTTACACGCGAAACGATGCTGCCCGTGGGTACTTTATCGAAATAAGTCATGCCGAGCCCTTGAACTTTTGTAAAAACATCGATCCGCATTTGTTGAATGATTTTCAGCGCAATATCCTGGAAGCGTAGTAACTGAAAATACGATACAATCACAATAAAAATTTGAATACCCACATACAAACTAAAAATCCCGATGACACCGCTTTTTGGAAAATGCATCGGCGTCAAATAATCATCGATAAACCTTTGAATAATTAAAGGTCCTATAATTGTGCCGGTAATGGTCAAAACAAGTAGCACGTGCGCAATTGTAATGCTCATTTTATGGGGAATGGTATAACGCAGTAAACGTTTTAACACAATCCATTGATCTTTTGCGGTTAATTTTGGTTGTTTTTCGATTGTCATTGTTCCCCACCTCCTCGTTCGACCATTACTTCTAATTGTTGTAAATCATACATTTCCTTATATTTTCCATTCATCTCTAGTAATTCCTCATGCGTACCGACTTCTGCAATTGTTCCTTCATGCATGACGAGTATTTTATGCGCATGTTGAATCGCACTTAATCGATGAGAGGTAATAATTGTTGTTTCATCAGTTCTTTCGGCTTTTAAAGCTTCTAAAATCGCTTCTTCCGTTTTCGCATCTACTGCGGACAATGAATCATCCAAAATAAGAAGTTCGGGATTCATAATGAGCGCGCGTGCAATCGAAACTCTTTGCTGTTGCCCACCCGATAAAGACACGCCTCTTTCTCCAACAATCGTCTCATATCCTTCTGTTAATCCGAGAATATCTTCATGAATTTGCGCGAGTTTCGCCGCTTCGAAAATTTTCTCACGGTCAATTTTCGGATTGGTAAATGCAATATTTTCAGCAATCGTTGTGGAAAATAAAAAATGATCTTGTGGCACGTAGCCAATCGCCTCACGTAAACGTTGTTGTTTATAAAGATGAATTGGCTCCCCGCCGTATCGAATTTCACCTTGATAGCCTTCAAATTCACGTAGCAATAGTTTTAAAATAGCAGTTTTACCAGAACCTGTTCGACCGACAATCCCTAAAGTCTCTCCTTTTTTCAATGTGAAATGCACATTTTGTAAAGCAGGCGTTTCATCTCCTGGGAAAGTAAAAGAGTTAATCGCAAACTGCAAATCTCCTTTTGGACGTTGGTCAATCGCGTTTGGTAAATCTTTAATTTCTGGGTTAATTGAAAGAAGCTCTTGAATACGCGTGTATGAAGCACTTCCTCGTTCAACAATATTAAATAAGAAACCAAAAGCCAGCATTGGCCAAACGAGCAAACCTAAATAGGTACTAAATGCAACCATATCACCGATTGTCATTTCTTCCGCGATAATCAATTTCGTTCCAAAATAAAAAGAAAGAATATAAGATACCGCAAAAATCCCTGTAATCGTTGGATCAAATAACGCATCGACTTTCGCCACACGCATGTTTTTCTGAACGACATCTGTCGATAAATTGGTAAAGTCTTCAATATCTTCTTTTTCTTGGCCAAATGTTTTGATGACTTTAATACCTGTGACACTTTCTTGCGTTTTATCATTCAAATTAGAAAAGGCTTCTTGTGCAAAACGAAATCTTTCTCTCAATAAACGACCATAATAACTCGTTAAAAAAATCATAAATGGCAATGGAATAAGCGCGATAAGCGTTAATTTCCAACTAATTGTAAAAGCCATCGTCAAAATAACAAAGCCACCCGTTGCAATTGAGTCGACAAGCGTTAATACACCCATCCCTGCAGTTTGTTGCACCGCATTAATATCATTTGTCGCATGCGCCATTAAATCGCCGACACGTCTTTTTTGATAAAATGCAGGAGACATACGTGTAAAATGATTAAATAATTGTTCACGTAAAGTTCGTGAAAGCAAGACGGAAGAGCCAAAAATCATGACACGCCAATAAAAACGAGCAATATACATGAGAATCCCGGCAATCGCTAAAATCAATAACGATTTGACTAGTCCAGTCGCGGTTAACGAATGAAGCCGAATTTCATCGACAATTAAACCGATAATTTTCGGTGGAAATAATTGCAAGATCGACACAAAAACAAGTGCCAAAACACCGATTAAATATTGCTTTTTTTGTTGTTTAAAAAACCAACTCAGTTCTTTTAAAACTTTCACTTCATTCCCCTACTTTTCAAGTAAATTAACTACTCCTAGTTTAGCAAAGGTTCTGTAAATAAGAAAGGTTCGTATTAGAAATTTTTCGAACTCCGAAATAATTTTCTTCGAAAGGAATTAACTGAAATACATGAAAAATTCACACAAGACCTTCTATTCATGCTATAATAAAAAAATCTTTACTTTCATAACGGAGGGAATTTACATGACAACCAAAGAAGCAGAAGTAGAAACATTACAAGTAGAAGACATTTTAAAAGCCTATCAACACTTAAAAGATGTTGTAACGCACACACCTTTACAAAAAAATGAACAGCTTTCAGAGAAATACGAATGCGATGTTTATATAAAAAGAGAAGACTTACAATACGTTCGTTCTTTTAAACTTCGCGGCGCTTATTATAAAATGTTGAAAGTCGAAAAAATTGCACGAGAAAAAGGCATTGTTTGTGCAAGTGCCGGGAATCATGCACAAGGTGTTGCGTATGCTTGTCAACAACTTGGCATTGAAGGAACGATTTTCATGCCACAAACAACACCGAAACAAAAAGTCAATCAAGTAAAAATGTTCGGACGAGATTCGATTGAAGTAATTTTAACAGGCGATACATTTGATGATTCATTTAATTCGGCGATGGCATTTTCTTCTGAGGAAGATAAAATTTTTATCCATCCGTTTGATGATAAAGAAATTATGGCTGGCCAAGGAACAGTTGCTATTGAAGTGTTAAATGACATTGAAAAACCGGTCGATTATGTATTTGCAAGTATTGGTGGCGGCGGTTTAATGGCGGGTGTAAGCACGTATATTAAAAGTGTGTCCCCAACAACTAAGATGATTGGTGTAGAACCAGCAGGCGCAGCAAGTATGAAAGCCGCATTTGATAAAGGAAATCCAATTTATTTACCATCGATTGATAAATTTGTAGATGGTGCGGCGGTTCAATGTGCGGGACAAAAAACGCTTGAAATTTGTCAAAAACATGTGGCGGATATTGTTTCAGTACCTGAAGGAAAAGTTTGTTCAACGATTTTAGATTTATATAATTTACATGCAATCATCGCAGAGCCTGCAGGTGCTTTACCAATTGCTGCACTCGATTTTTATCAAGAAGAAATTAAAGGTAAAACGATTGTTTGTGTGATTAGTGGCGGTAATAATGATATCGGACGAATGCAAGAAATTAAGGAAAAATCCTTATTGTATGAAGGGTTGCTTTATTATTTCATTATTAATTTCCCACAACGTGCGGGTGCTTTAAGACAATTTTTGGATCATGTGCTTGGGCCAAATGATGATATTACGACATTTGAATATACGAAAAAGCATAATAAAGAAAGCGGTCCTGGACTTGTCGGAATCGAATTGAAAAATAGCAAAGACTATGATGGTTTAATTAATCGCATGAATAAATTAGGATTCGATTATAAAGAAGTGAATAAAGATAGTACTTTATTTGAATTATTAATTTGACCACTGCCCCAACTTCCTTTTTTGGATGGTTGGGGCTTTTTTTGTCTGTTAAATGATGAGTTTCCCTATACAATTATAGCAATATACGTTATATTCTAATTAGTCTTATAAAATGAAGGTTCATTCATTTTGTGAAACGAAAAGAAATTTATTCGAATTGGGGGAAATGAAATGTCAAAAATTCCAGCAGTATTAGAAGGTTTACGTCTTCCTGTCATTGGGGCACCTATGTTTATTATTAGTACACCGAAACTTGTCATTGAACAATGTAAAGCAGGAATTGTAGGGTCTATGCCAGCTTTAAATGCCAGACCTGCTGAACAACTTGAAGAATGGCTAATTGAAATTACAGAAGCACTCGCAAAACATAATGCTGAAAATCCTGATCGACCAGCGGCGCCTTTTGCCATCAATCAAATCGTTCACCGATCCAATGAGCGATTAGAACATGATATGGCTTTATGCGTGAAATATAAAGTTCCGATTATCATCACTTCTTTAGGCGCAAGAGAGGAAATTTTTGAAGCGGCACATAGTTATGGCGGAGTTGTTTTCCATGATGTTATTAATAATACTTTTGCGAAAAAGGCAATCGAAAAAGGCGCGGATGGTTTAGTTGCAGTGGCTACTGGTGCTGGGGGGCATGCAGGCGTAAAAAGTCCATTCGCACTCGTACAGGAAATTAGAGAATGGTTTGACGGTCCACTGGCATTATCTGGTTCTATTGCGACAGGTGATGCGATTTTAGCAGCCCAAGCTACTGGCGCAGATTTTGCTTATATTGGTTCACCGTTTATCGCGACAGAAGAAGCACGTGCGGAAGAGGCTTATAAACAAGCGATTGTCGACTGCAACTCTGATGATATTATTTATAGTAATTTATTCACAGGTGTTCACGGAAACTATTTAAAACCATCTATTGAAGCAGCAGGACTAGATCCAAATCATTTACCTGAAAGCGATCCATCAAAAATGAATTTTGGAGAATCTGGTGCTAAAGCTTGGAAAGATATTTGGGGCAGTGGCCAAGGAATTGGGGCAATTAAAGAAGTACAAAGTGCTGGTAAACTCGTTGAGCAGTTTGATGTTCAATATAAAAACGCAAGAAAGCGCTTACTTGATTTACAAGAAAAAGTGCGTTCTTAATTATAATGGTGTACGTCCGGAAAAGTGTTTTCCGGACGTTTTTCTATATCATTATTCATCGTTTGAGACGTCAGGTTGTTTCTTTTTTTCTCGTTTTATCTTTGAGCGAATCAAGAAATAAACGACACCGCCTATTCCGACGATGATTAATAAAATAGGAAGATTCCCGATGACAAATACGATAAGCCCCGAACCGAATGCCAGTAAGAAATGAATACTCGTCAAAAATTGTTTTTTAGTTTTCTCCCAAGTGTCAAATCCTTTCGTTCCGACTTCAGGCATGATCACACGGTCTTCCATTAGTGAAATTTCCACCGTAGATAATGCAGTTTGATTGTCTAAATAGTTCCTCATGCCAACAAGGCTTTCAATTTCTTCTTGAACAATCGCTAAATCAGCTGAAATTTTTAATAAATCTTCCGTTTTCTCTGCCTCTTGTAAAAAATTCAGCAGTCGTTCTTCAACTACTTTTTTCGACGTCAATCTTGCGTCTAAATCTATATATTGCTCAGTGACGTCTTCCCCGCTCACATTTCGTTCAATGACATTAGTCGCTTCTTTTTCTGTGTCTGTTAAAAAACTTTCAAAATGCTCAGCAGGAATTCGCGCTAACAAATAGCCATTTGTTAGCGATTTTTCATCGTGATAAATAGATGATTCAACAATATATCCCCCGTATTTTTTAACTTTCCCTTCGATATTCGATTGTGCCAATGTATAGTCATTCACACGAAGTTGCAGGTTTGCACGTTGAATAATTTTTCTTTGGATACTCGATTCTTCGCTACTACCAGTCGCATCATCCGCTTGTTCTCCTTCATAGTCACCGACTTCATGTTCAATAGCCATGTCATTGGAACTTGATTCAGAAGAAACTTTATCACTCGTACCCGAGGCACTACATGCACTTAATAGTAATATTGACATTAAGAAAAAAGCTAAGTATTTCTTCATATCCATCACCCCTTTTAATGAGTAGACTGAATGTTTTTAAAAAAGTTACATTTTCCACTCAAAAAAATGAGGCTGTTCAGATATTTTTTCTGAATGCCTCATTTGGTTTATTTCTTCATAAAAAACTTCTTACCAAGACGCTCCACTAACCCGGGCATTACTGCATATAATTTACTCGAAATGCCCATATACCAAGGTAAATTGATTTCCCGTACTGGTTTTTCCATTGCTTTTACAATGGCATCGACTACTTGTTCGACCGACAATAAATGTCTACCTACTGATTTTCGATAATTTCCAGTCGCATCCGCCAAATCTAAAAATGGTGTATCAATTGGACCTGGATGAATAACCGTCACATCAATTTGAAAAGCTGATAATTCCATCCGCAAAGCATTTGTATACCCAATTAAAGCATGTTTTGATGCTGCATAAACTGATGCTTTCGGCGTCGCAACTTTCCCAGCTTGTGAACCGAGAAAAATAAACTGTCCTTGATTTTTTTCCATCATTCTCGGTAAAATCCTTCTCGTAAATTGCATCGGTGCGATGGCATTCAGCGTCATTGCTTCGTTAATATCAGCATCTGTCATTTCATATGTATATGAAAAACTACCAATTCCCGCAGAATAGACAATAATATCTGGTGTTCCAATTAACTCAAAAAACGTATCCATTTCATCCGTTTTACATAAATCAACTGAAAACACCCAAGCGCCCGCCATTTTCAATTGTTGTAACACTTCGGGATTTCTCCCGAGTGCCCAAACTTTATGTCCTTCCGCCAAAAGACGCTTTGCGAGGGCATAACCAACCCCGCTCGTTGCTCCTGTAATTAAAACTGTCTTACTTTTGTGCATACAATAACACACCATTCTCTTTCTGAATTTCATCAATTAATGCTTCTTCGACTAAATAGTCTACTTGACCAATCGTTTCAGATAATGTTAATCCTAATTCTTTTTCATAAACTGTTGGAAATAAAGTTTTCGTTAATTCAAAAATTGTTTTCGGTCCTTCATCCAACATGCTGTAGACTTTCATCGCTCGCTCTTGTTGATGCTTCAGTCGTTCTTCGATTAAAACCTTGCTATTTCTAACTTCTGCTCCATGTCCAGCATAAATCGTTTCTACCGGCAATGCTGCAACTCTTTTTAATGAAGCATTATATTGCAATAAAGAACGTGGACGTCCACTATTCCAGTCCATCGGCGGTTCAATTAATGGATTTGAGGAAACTTTATCCAAAACTAAATCTCCGCCAATCATTTCTTTCGTTTGTTCATGCCAAAATGCAAGATGACTTTGCGCATGACCTAAAGTTTCCAATGTTATCCAACCTGGATGTCCAGGAACTTCGTCTCCTTCATGAAGCATTTGGTCTAATGCACGTTCCCCTACAAACATAATGGGTCTTTTCATTTTAGGAACCCATTCAAAATACTGTTCGGGTACGCCTTCTTCAACTAAACAGCGCATATAAAATTCGTCGTGATAATTAAAGAAATCCGCATCTCGTTTCAACCAAAAATCATTATAAGGATGTCCTAAAATTGTTGCGTGTTCAAATGCTTCTATCCAGCCTGAATGATCCGGATGATGATGCGTTAAAATAACTTGTTCGACATCTTTAAAAGTATAGCCCGCTTGTTTCAATCCATATTGAATGGCTTCATAAGCTTCCGGTGTTTTCGGTCCCGCGTCAAATAAAGAAAGTGTATCTCCTTTTACTAAAAATGCATTGACATCTCCAACCGCAAATGGTGTTGGAATGATAATTTTATGAATCATTATAAAAACCCCTTTTATGATTAATTCATTTAAAATGAATGACTGTTCAGTCTATTGTACAACTTTTTTAAGTAGACGTCACCCTTTTCCTGTAAGAAGAACTGTTGACGGAATTCTTTAACTATGCAATAATCAGAATAATAATCTTGCCTTGACGAAGACGAGTAAAAGTGGTGATGGCGAAAAGAGAAAATGGTCATTGGCTGAAAACCATAAGCCCACTCCCCCTTTGAACCTCCTTCTGAGCAGCTATAGAAATATAGCCGGAGACGCCCCGTTATCAGCGAAGTGAGTTGTACTGTTCAACAGTAAATTTAGGTGGTATCGCGGAAATATACGTTTTCGTCCTTTATGATAAAGGGATGGAAGCGTTTTTTATTATGTAAAAATGAGGAGTGTTTTTAATTGAAGAAAATCGTATTTGTCGGTGCAGGATCGATGGCCGAAGCAATTATAGCAGGAATGGTGAAAGAAGCAGTTACACTACCTAAAAATATTACTGTGATGAATAAAGCAGATGATCAAAGATTAATCCAGTTACAAAATAAATACGGCGTATCAATTATTTGTCCAAATAAATTTGCTTTGAAAGAAGCCGATTTAATCGTACTCGCAACGAAACCACAAGATATTCAACAAGCGCTCATTGACATTCGTCCCATTTTAAAAGAAAATGCAGCGATTTTATCTGTCGTCGCAGGCATTTCAATTGCGACAATTGAAGCATGTGCAGGCAGTCGACCAATCGCTCGCTCAATGCCAAATACATCAGCAACTATCGGCAAGTCAGCGACAGGCATTGCTTTTAATGCCGCTGTTACGGACAATTTAAAGTTGGAAATTTGTGCATTACTTGAAGCAATCGGACTCGTGCAACAAGTCGATGAAGAACAATTGCATATTGTTACCGCATTATCAGGGAGCGGTCCGGCATATATTTATGCTTTAGTTGAAGCCTTTGAAAAAATTTCTGTATCAGAAGGACTGACAAAAGACGTCGCGCGCTCCTTAACAATCCAAACTTTAGAAGGTGCAGCAGCGATGTTAAAAGAAACAGGCGTTGAACCTAGTATTTTACGCGAAAATGTTACAAGCCCAAACGGCACAACCGCAGCCGGGTTAAAAGCATTGGCTGATGGAAAGTTTGAAGAAATTATCGCCAATTGTATTATCGCGGCGACAGAACGTTCTAAAGAGCTTGCAAAAGAGACGCCCGTCAGGAAATGATTGTGCTGTGCTGCGCGGGTTGTGAACTCGACACACTTTGCTGTAAACTCAGGCAGCATTCTTGTAAACTCAAGCTCAAAAGATGTAAACTCATATGCAATCACTATATTAATCCTTTCAGGAGGTTATCTAAGTGGCAAAACTATTCGAACCGTTTACGATTCGACAAACAACGTTTAAAAATCGTATCGTTCAAGCACCGATGTGTATGTATTCAAGCCTTCAACAAGATGGAAAAGTTGAGGAATGGCATAAAATTCATTACGCGACGCGTGCGATTGGTCAAGTTGGCCTAATCATTGTAGAAGCGACGGCTGTTCATCCACAAGGAAGAATTTCTGCGGAAGATCTTGGCATTTGGGATGATGAACAAATTGCTGGTTTATCAGAAGTTGTTCGCTTAATGCAAGAACATGGAGCGAAAACTGGGATTCAACTTGCCCATGCAGGTAGAAAAGCTACTGTTGAAGGCGAGATTTTCGCACCTTCGCCCATCCCTTTTAGCGATCGTTATCCAACACCAAAAGAAATGTCAATTGAACAAATTCAAGCGTTTATTAGTGATTTTAAAAAAGCTGCCATTCGAGCACAAAAAGCAGGTTTTGATGTCATTGAAATTCATGCAGCGCATGGCTATTTAATCAATTCATTTTTATCGCCATTAACGAATAAGCGGACGGACGTTTACGGTGGGAGCGCAGAAAATCGGTATAAAATTTTAAGCGAAGTGATTGACGCGGTGCGTTCTGTTTGGGAAGGACCTTTATTTGTGAGAATTTCAGCACATGATTACGCTGAAAATGGCATGACAGCCGAGCAATATGTTGAAATGGTTAAATGGATGAAAGCACAAACAGTTGATTTAATCGATGTCAGTTCGGGCGGCGTTGTGTTAGCCGATATCGATGTTTTTCCTGGCTATCAAGTTCCTTTTGCAGAAATAATTAAAAAAGAAGCAAATATTGAAACAGGTACAGTCGGATTAATTACAACGGGTCAGCAAGCAGAAGAAATTTTAAAAAATAACCGTGCAGACCTCGTTTTTCTTGGGCGAGAATTATTGCGAAATCCTTACTTTGCATATACAGCAGCAAAAGAATTAAATGCTGAGATTGTTGCGCCAAAACAATATACACGAGGATGGTTATAATCGAAAAAAAGGCAGTTCAGAAGTGTTTTTACAACACTTCCGAACCGCCTTTTGATTATCTCACATGATTTTTCGTTTCGATTAATACCCCGTTTTTCCAAACATAACAAAGGAAATCTTCTGCAATATAGAGTGGTTCGAAAATGGCTTGTCCTTGTTTTTTTAATTGTGCTAAATCGCTTGGTAAAAAACGTGCGCTAATATGATTGGCAATCAGTGCTTTTGCGTCTGCTTGTTTAGCAACGGTTGCCGCATCACCAATTGTTGAATGACCGTATTCTTGTGCGAGCGTTCCAGTTTCATTGTCAAATGTTGCTTCGTGAACAATAATATCGGCATTTTTTGACAAATCCACAGCGGCTTGACAATATTTTGTGTCACCTAAAATTGCAACGACAAAGCCCGGTTGAGGAGGGCCTGTTACCAATTCACTTAAAATTACTCGACCATCCGGTAATGTCACATCATTTCCTTCTTTTAATTCTTTCAATAACGGACCTTTTGGCACACCAATTTCAATGGCTTTTTCAATTAAAAGTTTTCCCGGAAGTGGTTTCTGTTCAATTCGATAACCAAAACATGGGATAACATGCTGTAAGCTTCTTACAGACACAGTAAAATCCGACTCTTCAATGACGAGCCCTTCTTCTGTGATTTCGTGAATTTCTAGTGGATAATTTAAATGTGTATTGGTCATATTTAAAGTTGAAAAGAGCCATTCTTTCAAACCTCGTGGACCATATATATGTAGGGGTTCATTGCCCCCGAGAAAAGATCTCGAACTAATGAGTCCTGGTAAACCAAATAGATGGTCTCCATGCAAATGTGTAATAAATATTTTTTCGATTTTTCGCGGTTTTAATGATGTATGCAAAATTTGATGTTGCGTTGCTTCTCCGCAGTCAAATAGCCAATAACCTCGTCCTTCCGCTGTTAAATTCAAAAGTAATGCGGAAGTATTCCTCGTTTTCGAAGGCATTCCGGCACCCGTTCCCAAAAATTGTAATTCCATATAAAGGATTGCCCCCTTAATCATTTCAATCTAATTGATTGCCTCTTTTAATCATATCTGTTCCCAATTCCTTATTCAATGCTGAAATCAATCCATCGATTTTTTCATCTTTTGCGTGCACTTCAAAATTATCGATTGACAATTGTTCGAATAATTGTTCTGTTGGCAGTACATTTGAAATTGTAATGCCTAATAAACGAATCGGTTCCCCGTCCCAATGTCTTTCAAATAAAGACTTTGCTTCTTTATAAATATGTTCACTTTTCACTAAAGGATTCAGAACAGTTTTACTACGCGTTATATTTTGCCAATCCGCTGTTCGTATTTGAATCATAATGACCGTTCCAGCCAACTTTTGTCTTTCTAGGCGAAACGCTACTTTTTCAGCAAGCCATTCAAATATTTTTAAACAAGCGCTTAAATCAGTTTCATCGGTCGGCAGAGTGGTGGAACTTCCCACACTTTTTCGTTCATTTGCAGCTTCTGGATCAACTTCGCGATGGTCGATACCATTTGCACGTTCTTTTAAGCGAACACCGTTTTTCCCGAGTTTCATTTTGACGGTAATTTCATCCGCATTTGCAAGATTACCTATCGTAAAAATATTGAGTTCTGCTAGCTTTTTTTCAGTACTTTTACCAACGCCATGCATATGAATAACAGGCTTTGGCCATAATATTTCTGGCATTTGCCTTTTCCTCAAAATTGTAATGCCCAGCGGCTTTTTCATATCTGAAGCTGTTTTCGCCAAGAACTTATTCGGACCAATGCCAATTGAACAAGGTAAATCAAGTGTATCCAGTAAATGTTGTTGGATTTCTTTCGCAATATTTTCCGCATTTGTTAATCCGCCAATAGATGTAATATCCATATAAGCTTCATCAATGGAAACCGGCTCAACAAGTTCTGTATAAGAACGAAGTATTTCAAAGACTTGAGAGGATGCGCGTCGATATTTTTCAAAATCTGGTGGAATGATGACTAAATCTGGACAAAGTCTGCGTGCTTCGCCAACGGTCATCGTTGTATAAACGCCAAATGCACGCGCTTCATATGTACATGTTACTAAAATCCCGCGTCGATGTTGTGGATTGCCAGCAATGGCCAGTGGAAGTCCTTTCAAAGAAGAATCGTATGCTTGTTCAACAGACGCAAAAAAGCTATTCATATCCACATGTAAAATGACCTTCGCCTTTCTTAAACTGTTTTTCATCACAAACACATCCCTTCTTGAACGAATAAAGAGCAACTCAAATCATCTTTCAAAAAGAAGATTTGAGTGCTCCATATTGGTCTTCCTATTATACATAAAAAATCGTTAGAAATGCTTCTTGAATCAATTTACTGTGCAGCTTCTTTTACAATTTCGACTAATAACGCTGTTAATTTTTCTAATTCTTCGACGGGCATTCTTTCGTTTGTCGTATGAATTTCTTCATAACCTACTGCAAGTGTAACCGTTGGAATGCCTGCACCGTTAAAGATATTACCATCACTACCGCCACCACTTGTCATAAGTTCTGGCGTTCTGCCGATATTTTGAATTGCTTTCATTGCTGTTTGTACGACTTGCGCTTCTTCTGTAAAACTAAATCCTGGATACATTTTTTCAGTTTTAACCGTTGCACTGCCGCCCATTTCTTCCGCAACTTTTGTGAAAGTTTCTTCCATATGCGCAAGTTGTGCATTAAGTTTTTCTTCATTAATCGAACGCGCTTCTGCAATAATTGTTACTTCATCGCACACGATATTTGTCGCTTTTCCACCGTGGAAGCTACCAATATTGGCTGTCGTTTCTTCATCAATTCGTCCTAATGTCATCGCTGAAATTGCTTTAGCTGCGATATTAATGGCAGATACGCCTTTTTCAGGTGCAACGCCAGCATGCGCAGTTTTCCCGTGAATAGTCGCCCATACTTTCGCCTGGAAAGGAGCTGCTGTAACGATGCCACCAACTTTTCCAGTACTATCGACCGCATAGCCATATTTTGCGGTAATATGGTTTGGATCCATTTCTTTCGCGCCGACTAGACCACTTTCTTCTCCGGCAGTAATGATAAATTCAAGATCACCATGTTGAATGTTTTCTTCTTTAAGCGTACGAATCATTTCAAATAATGCTGCAATTCCTGCTTTATCATCTGCGCCTAAAATTGTCGTCCCGTCCGAATAAATATAACCATCATTACGAAGTTCAGGTTTGATGCCATTCCCTGGTACGACCGTATCCATATGACATGTGAAGTAAATTGTATCGGCGTTTTCAACAGTCCCTTTCAGCTTCGCAATCAAATTCCCCGCACCATGTCCACTACGTGCCGCAGAATCATCTTCAAATACTTCGAAACCAAGTGCAGTCATTTTCTCGATTAAAATATTCGCAATATTTCTTTCATCTTTTGTTTCAGAATCAATCTGAACAAGTTCCATAAATTCATCTACAAGTCGTTCTTTATTCATTTCCCAAAAGTCTCCTTATAATGGAATATTTCCATGTTTTTTCTTCGGTCTTTCTTCTTTTTTCCCACGCATCATTTCTAATGCTTGGATCAGTTTAATCCGTGTTTCTCGAGGATCAATGACATCATCTACCATGCCATGCGACGCCGCTACATATGGATTGGCGAATTTTTTACGATATTCTTCAATTTTTTCAGCACGCGTTGCTTCAGGACTGTCTGAGTTAGCAATTTCTTTCGCAAAAATAATATTCGCCGCGCCTTCAGGTCCCATCACTGCGATTTCTGCATTTGGCCAAGCAAATACAACATCCGCACCAATCGATTTTGAATTAAGCGCAACATACGCACCGCCATAAGCTTTTCTTAAAATCACCGTCATTTTCGGTACAGTCGCTTCTGAATAAGCGTATAAAATCTTCGCACCGTGACGAATAATACCGCCATGTTCTTGTTTAATCCCCGGGAAAAATCCGCTTACATCTTCAAATGTAATGATTGGAATATTAAACGCATCACAGAAACGGATGAAACGCGCCGCTTTATCTGAAGAATCGATATCTAAACCACCTGCCATCACACGTGGCTGATTACAAACAAGCCCAACCGTTTCCCCTTTTATTCGCGCAAGACCAATGACAATATTTCTTGCAAATTCAGGTTGTACTTCCATAAAAGAATTTGAATCGACAACTTGGTCAATCACTTTACGAATATCATAAGGACGAATGCCCTCAAACGGAACGATATCGACCAATTCCGGGCGATCATCATTTTCATTGTCATAAGGCATCATGGGTGGTTTTTCTTCATTATTTTGAGGTAGATAAGAAAGCAATTGTCTAACACTTTGTAAAACAGTTTCTTCGTCTTTCCCTCTAAAATGTGCATTACCACTAATTGTATTATGTACTTTGGAACCACCTAATGCTTCGGAAGAAATTTTTTCTCCCGTCACTGTTTCAATGACTTTTGGTCCCGTAATAAACATTTGACTCGTGTCATCTGTCATAAAAACAAAATCAGTAATTGCTGGCGAATAAACCGCACCACCCGCACAAGGACCTAAAATCACTGATATTTGCGGAATAACCCCTGAATAAATCGCATTACGGTAAAAAATCTCACCATAACCGTCTAGAGACATAACACCTTCTTGAATTCTAGCACCACCAGAATCATTTAAACCGATAAAAGGTGTGCCATTTTTCGCAGCTAGATCCATTACATTTGCAATTTTCTTCGCATGCATTTCGCCAAGTGCTCCTCCGAACACTGTAAAATCTTGCGCAAATAAATAGATAGGTCGTCCATTTACTTTCCCGTAACCTGTAACAACTCCATCACCAGGTCCAGCTTGACCATCCATACCAAAGTCACGATTACGATGCGTGATGAAAGGATTCAATTCTACAAATGTATCTTGATCGAGTAAAAGGTCAATTCGCTCACGAGCTGTTAATTTACCTTTTTCGTGCTGCTTATCAATTCGTTCATCTCCACCGCCAAGTTCAATTTCTCTTCTTTTATCATACAACTCATTAATTTTATCGAAAATATCCATACTTCATTCCCCCGTTGTCGTCTTTTCGCAAAGCTCATATAATACACCATATGAAGATTTTGGATGCAAGAAAGCAACTTCCGCGCCACCCGCACCTTTTTTCGGCTCTTCTTGTAATAATTGAACACCGTTTTCTTTTAAATCTTTCATACGTGCGCGAATATTTTCTACGCCAAACGCAATATGGTGAACCCCTTCACCGCGTTTTGCGATAAACTTCGCAATTGGACTTTCACTTTCCGTTGCTTCTAATAATTCCAATTTCACATTTCCAGCATCGAGAAACGCTACTTTTACTTTTTGCTGAGCAACTTCCTCAATTGCGATTAACGACAACTGAAGTGTTTCCGTATAATACGGCAAAGACTTTTCAATGCTATGTACTGCAATTCCGATATGATCTACTTGCTTCATGAAAATCCCCCCCATATCTTTATTGTACAAGTTTTCACACAAAAGTTCTACCAGTTGTGAAAACTGTAATTTCTGTTAAAATAGAAACAATACAAGACGTAAGGAGCTTTGGTCATGAGCAATAAAAAAACACAAAAGTGGATCGTTTATATTATGATTGGTGCAATGTTATTATCTGGGCTTGGCATGGGCTTAAGTATGATGTAAAAAAGAGGCTGTCCAAATGTCTTTAATAGACTTTTGGACGCCTCTTATTTTTTATGGGACTGATCTCCCGTTTATTACTTAAACTTCTTCACAAAATTCATCGAAATAGCCTTGAATGTTTGCGACAACAGACATTGGGTCATGTCCTTCAATTTCGTAACGTCCTACTTCTGCAACTAGTTTACCATCTTTTAGCAGTGCAAATGATGGTGAAGATGGTAAATGATCTTCTCCGAAATGCATACGCATTTGTGCAGTTGCTTCTTTATCTTGTCCTGCAAATACAGTCACAAGATGATCTGGACGTTTATCAAAATGAATCGCATGTTGTGCAGCTGGACGTGCAATTCCTCCAGCACAGCCACAAACTGAGTTAATCATAACAAGTGTTGTACCAGAACGTTTAACAGCCTCTTCGACTTGCTCTACAGTTGTTAGTTGCTCATAACCAATCGTATCCATTTCAGAACGTGCGCGATTTACAGTTTCAGTCATTAAAAGATTAAAATCCATTGACATCGTAAAAACCCCTTTCATATATGCAGTCTAATCATAACAAGGACGCGAACGAGTTGCAAATATGCGGTTTACAAATTTTATAAAAATTTAATCGATAAAACGTTCGAAAAGCGAATAGCCATCTTTTTCACCGAGATATGTAAAACCAGCCGTCTTATAATAAGCATTTAAAAATTGATTGTCCGCCACACAGTCCAAACGAATCCGACTTTTCCCCTCAAAATGAACTGATCCACAGGCCCATTTTAAAATCTTTTTTCCAAGTCCCCCATTCGCATAGCTGCGGTTAACTGCGATTCTATGTAAATAAATTGCATCTTCTACGATTGGCTGATCCTGCCAAAGCATTTCATCCCATTCACTAGGGTCCGGCAACAGCATTACCATGCCGGCAATTTGATCATTGTCTCGATAAATAAACACTTTTCCTTCTTCGATTTTATCCCGCGTTCTATGCGAATCAACCCCTTCTAATAAGCCATGCCATTGCATCGAGCCGTTTTCTTGAAACCACTTAGCACGATCAATTAATAATGCAAGAATCGCTTCGGTATCTTTTTCACTTGCCTTTACCATTTGAAAATGGTCTTTTTTTGTTGTGAAATGATGGTTCATCTCGTTTCCTCCCTCCTTGATGAGATTTAGTATACTTTATTTTTTTGAATAGATAAATTGGAATGCATTGAATTTTTTTCTTAATTAATATCTGGCGCCCCGAACGTAACAAGTATATTTATTCATACTTTAATTGGCAATAAGATACCCAATTCAAAAAATAGCAAGAGCGAGTTGGCTAAAAAATAGGTTAATTCGCACAAAAAAATGCATGAAATCAAGATTAGAATCATTGATTTCATGCACAAATTTGACTTTCATCGTTTATTGGCAAATGACAATTACTTTAAAAGGTGTCGTTTGTGCTGGAATGCTCCTCGTTGTCGGACCGTATAAAGCAATTAAATTTCGATTCCCTAAGTTTCCTTCAAAACTTTGCGCATTTTCCATTTGAATGACCGTATCTCTTCCGATATTCAACTTTAGTTGGCCATCATCACTAATGAGCGCCTCGTTGAAAAAAGATACTTTCACAAAATAACGATCACTTTCCTTCGCAATGACGATTGCCGGGTACTGCGGTGGATAAATTAAAATTGCGGGTGCATCCCCATTATAAAAACCCGTAATTCGGTCACCTTTTCGAATTGTTTCATGCGGCACAAAATAAGTTTCTGGTTCAATGACAAAGTTAACGATTTCTCCACGTTCATTTTCTACTGTAAACAGCTTTGTACAACCTGACATGCCGCCATGCAGACCTGTTCCAAATTGTTGGATTGCTGTAACAATACCTGTAAATGAAAGAAAATGCATAAGATCTCCCCTTTTTTCTAGCTTATGTATATGACGAGCAACTCGTTCTAGAAGTTCTATTTTTTATTGCCTAGAAAGCCGGGTCAACTTTCTAGGCAATCGCATCATTCCTTAAACAACGCTTCGACTGCACTTGCCACAGTCATTTGACCATTTACTACCGCATACTCTAATTTTTTCACTTCATCCAACTTCCCTTTCTTTGAATAAAATGAATCGATTAAATGGTTCTGAATCATTGCGTGAAACCAATCTTTCGTTTGGTAATTGCGACGTGTTTGCCAGTGACCATTCTTTTCCATCGCTTCTTTAAACGATTTGACCAATCCCCAAACTTCGTCAAAGCCAGTACGTTCATAAGATGAAACGGGTAAAGATTTCCCCATCCATCCGGGAGATGCTGGTTGAAGCAAATGAAGAAGTTGCTTATATTCGCGCACCGTTTTTTTCGCAAGCGGCAAATTTTCTCCATCCGCTTTATGCACAATAATCATATCCGCAAGTTCCATAATCCCTTTTTTCATCCCTTGCAATTCATCACCAGCACCTGTTAGCGCTAGTAAAATAAACATATCGACCATTCCGCGCACCATCGTCTCACTTTGCCCAACACCGACAGTTTCGATTAAAATAATATCGTATCCTGCCGCTTCACATAAAAGCATAGTCTCTCGAGATTTTTTATGCACACCTCCGAGTGTACCGGCGGATGGCGACGGGCGAATAAAAGCATTTGGGTGTCTTGCGAGGATTTCCATACGCGTTTTATCACCTAAAATACTGCCTCCCGTTACAGTCGAACTCGGATCTATGGCAAGTACGGCAACTTTATGTCCTGCTTCCGCGAGCTTTAAACCAAATGTTTCAATAAAAGTACTTGTCCCCGCACCTGGTACACCTGTAATGCCAAGCCGGATACTATTTCCTGTTTTTGGCAGCAAATTTAATAATAATCGTTGCCCCGCTTCCCGATCTTCTCGTGTAATGCTTTCAAGTAAGGTAATGCCTCTTGCTAAATGTAAACGAGAACCTTTCGCAATCTCCTCCGCTAAATTTGAAATGTTCACCGTCTTTTTCTTTTTCATAAAACGTTTACGCGGCGTTTCTTTCATACCGTCATGCCCGGCATATATTCCGTCCATGACATGCATGGCGCTATCCGCTTGTAAATCGTCTTTTTTACTCATCGGCATTCACTTCTTCATAGCCAAGTTTTTCATAAATCTTCTCAATCACTTTTTGTGCGGAAACAGGGATTACCGTCCCAGGTCCAAAAATTGCAGCGGCACCGTTTTCTCTTAAAAATGCATAATCCTGTGCTGGAATTACACCGCCAACGACGATTAAAATATCTTCTCGCCCAATTTTTTCAAGTGCTTCTCTCAGCGCAGGGACTAATGTTTTATGCCCTGCCGCTAGTGAACTAACCCCGATAACATGTACATCATTCTCCGCTGCTTGTAATGCCGTTTCATCCGGCGTTTGGAAGAGTGGACCAATATCAACATCAAAGCCTAAATCGGCAAATGATGAAGCAATCACTTTGGCGCCACGGTCATGACCGTCTTGTCCCATTTTGGCAATTAAAATTCGTGGACGTCGCCCTTCATTTTCTAAAAAATCATCTGCCATCGCTTTTACTTCTTGAATTTCTTCTTCATTTGAAAAATTCGAACTGTAAACACCACTCACTGAACGAATCA
This sequence comes from uncultured Sporosarcina sp., assembly GCA_947644645.1. Classification (GTDB taxonomy): domain Bacteria; phylum Bacillota; class Bacilli; order Bacillales_A; family Planococcaceae; genus Sporosarcina. The sequence goes on from CANSAF010000039.1 coordinate 23,142, forward strand.
CCGCCTTATGTCTACCTGATACGATTTCAATCGCATCCGAAATTTCACCAATTGTCGCACGCAAACGAGCTGCATCGACCGCTTTTTCGAGTAAATTCCCTTCGCCTGTTTTTGCTGTTTCTGTAATGGCTTCGAGCGCAAGTTTCACTGCGTTTTCATCCCTTGATTGCTTCATCCGGTGAATACGGTCAATTTGCTTTTCTCGAACAATTGTATTATCAATATCTAAAATATCAATTGGTTCTTCAACTTCTAACTGATGTTGATTGACACCAATAATAATTTCCGCTTTGGAATCGATTTGTGCTTGACGTTTTGCAGCAGCTTCTTCAATTTTCATTTTTGGAAGTCCTGTTTCAATTGCTTTCGTCATGCCACCTAATTCTTCAATTTCTTCAATTAACGTCCACGCTTTTTCCATTAATTCATCCGTTAATTTTTCAACATAATAAGAGCCACCCCAAGGATCTGCCACTTTCGTCATCGATGTTTCTTCTTGTAAAAACAGCTGCGTATTTCGTGCAATTCGTGCCGAGAAGTCTGTCGGGAGCGCAATCGCTTCATCTAATGCGTTCGTATGAAGGGACTGTGTATGCCCCATTGCCGCTGCATTTGCTTCGATTAATGTTCTCGTCACATTATTAAATGGGTCTTGCTCTGTTAAACTCCAACCAGAAGTTTGTGAATGTGTACGGAGCGCCAATGATTTTGGATTTTTCGGTTCAAATGAAGCCATTAATTGTGCCCACATTTTACGCGCTGCACGCATTTTGGCAATTTCCATAAAATAATTTTTCCCAATTGCCCAGAAAAAAGATAATCTCGGCGCAAATGAATCGATTTCAATGCCTGCTTTTAAACCCGTGCGCACATACTCCAACCCATCTGCTAATGTATAGGCAAGCTCAATATCGGCTGTTGCGCCTGCTTCTTGCATATGATAACCAGAAATGGAAATGGAGTTGAATTTTGGCATCTTCTGTGACGTATATTCAAAAATATCCGCAATAATCCGCATCGACATTTCTGGTGGGAAAATATATGTATTTCGGACCATATATTCTTTTAATATATCATTTTGAATCGTTCCAGCTAATTGTTCTGGTGTTACCCCTTGTTCTTCCGCCGCAACGATATAAAAAGCCATAACTGGGAGAACTGCACCGTTCATTGTCATCGATACTGACATTTGGTCGAGTGGAATTTGGTCGAATAAAATTTTCATATCTTCCACCGAATCAATCGCAACGCCTGCTTTCCCCACATCTCCCGTTACACGCTCATGATCTGAATCATACCCACGATGTGTCGCTAAATCAAAAGCAACGGATAATCCTTTTTGTCCCATCGCAAGATTTCGTCTATAAAAGGCATTACTTTCTTCAGCTGTTGAAAACCCTGCATATTGGCGAACTGTCCACGGTCTCGTTACATACATCGTCGGATAAGGCCCACGTGTATTGGGCGCAATTCCAGGTAAGTCTTTTAAATGCGCGACATTTTGAATACTTTCTGCTGTATAAACTGGTTGAAGCTGAATGCCTTCATTTGTTTGAAAAGCTTTTTTCGTCGGCATTTGAGATTCTTTTTCCATTATATGAAGTGGATTCACTTTTGAAAAATCAGGCTTGTTCATGAGTTGCTATCCCCTTTCCAACGATTTAAAACATCCGTAAATTTCTCCAATTTATTTAACCCTTGGTAAATAAAACCGTCTACTCCTTTTTCTAACCATTCATTCATTAAGTTTTCCGGATATTTTCCCGCAACATCAATGACGAAGTCCTTGGAAACTTGCGCTAAAAATGTCGGCATAATTTCTTCTGTTCGTTCATTCGTTGCACAAATCACTACATGATCCAAAGATGATTCCTGTACCCAATCGAGCGCTTGTTCAACGCTTTGAAAAGCTGGACTTCCGATTGTTTCAATCCCTGCAGTCGCGAAAAATCCACTAATGAAATCTGCTCTCGCTTTAAAATCTTTTAATTCCCCAAATGTCAGTAAAGCAACAGTCGGTTGTTCTTGTTTAAATATTTTGCGGAATGTTTCAAAAGGTGTAGCTAATCTACCCTCTATTTGAACAACCGCTTCAATTTCATCATTTGCAGATAGGTCCGCGTAGACATTCGTTCCAACGAGTGAATGCTTGCCTTTTGCAATGGCATCGATTCTTTTTTCATAAAGCGATTGAATATGCGTTTTATATTGGTCGCTAGCTAAATATTGTTCATAAGTATAAGTCTGATCGATTTCCACGAACATTGCCCAAACTTTTTCCACCAATTCTTTCGTTAGTGCTTCAATAAAGTAAGATCCCCCCGCTGTATCTACTACTTCATTTACTTGCGTTTCTTCTTTAATGACTAGTTGAATATTTCTCGCTAAACGGATAGACGTCGCTGTTGGATTTGTTAGTACATCATGTGGATGAACCATCAACATATCCGCGCCGCCTAACACTGCTGAAAATGCGCTATTGCCAGCACGTAGTAAATTAACATATGGATCCACTGTCGAAAATGAACGTTTCGACGTTTCACAAATCACTGGAATTGGCTGCATGTTTTCTCCGTATGCATTTGAAAGCGCTTCCCACAACACCTTAAAAGCACGCAGTTTAGCAATTTCCATAAAGAAATGTGTATCGATCGCAAAACGCGTAAAAAATGTTTGACTGAGTGCAGAAAAACTGCCGACTTTTTTTGTTTCATCGACCGCTTTCAGAAGTACCAGCGCCAGTTCCGTCACCGCATCTGCGCCTCTATGATGCTCGTCCACAACATCTGCGCCAATTGTTCGGAGATTGACGAATTGCTTGACGAAAGCGCCATCTTCAACTTCAACAACACCCTTTACTTTTTCTCGATCTTCTGCCGAAATTTTATCAAAAAAATGTAAAATTGAATCTTTCTTTGAAACTTTGAAAAAATAAAGTGGATATTTTACCGCATATTGCGCAAGTTCTTGTAACTCTTCTTGCCCCCAATCAAAAGATTTTCTACCATCATAAACAATCGCTTCATTGCCTCTTTTTAATGATGTTTTTAAACTTTGTAAAAACGCTTTTGCATCGCGCACGTATTGTTCTTGCCCGATGATCCATCCATTTTCACTTTTCGCATGGCGAATTGGATGTAGCGAATCTAATTTCGGAGAATCTTCCGTATATAATGGATATAAATCAATGCCTTCAATGGTTTTTGTCACTAATTTTTCAAAAGGCAATCCTCTGAGTGATTTCACAGCAAGTGCTTGCCATTCGTCATACGTTTTCTCTTCAAATGTCGTACGTTTAATTTGATCAATTAACAT
>CANSAF010000040.1 GCA_947644645.1 uncultured Sporosarcina sp.
CGCCCCGCAAACAAAACCGCAGGCGCTTGAAAGTAAAACTTTCGAGCAGCCTCCCGTTAGTAGGTCAATCAAATATTTAAGAATTCACCTAAGAAATTCAAGCCCTACAAAATAACATATCCAAACGAACCCCCTACGCCGACACTTCCACGCAATCATCAAACAGGCGAGAAAATAACAATCCCCGCCCCGCAAACAAAACCGCAGGCGCTTGAAAGTAAAACTTTCGAGCAGCCTCCCCTCAATCTTTACAAACAATTTACAAAGGTTTGGTATACTAAATAAAGAAAGTTTTTTCACATAATGGATTGAAAGTAGGGATTATGTTTGGAAAATAACACACCTAAAATATTAATTGTAGACGACGAACAATCGATTCGGACATTGCTAGAATATAACTTAATTCAAGCAGGCTATGAAACAGTTATGGCGATTGATGGGGAAGAAGCGATTGAAAAAGTAGAACAAGAAAAGCCGGATTTGATTTTACTTGATTTAATGATTCCCAAAATAGATGGTATAGAAGTTTGTAAGTTATTGAGAAAGCGCCATATTAATATTCCAATTATCATGTTAACAGCGAAAAGTGAGGAATTAGATAAAGTACTTGGACTAGAAATTGGTGCGGATGATTATATGACAAAGCCATTTAGTCCAAGAGAAGTGATGGCACGCGTAAAAGCTGTATTGCGACGAACGACAAATATTTCAGACGGTGATCAAACGATTGATACATTAACATCGGGGCCAATTAAAATTTATTTAGAACAATATGAAGCCTATTTATCTGAAGAAAAATTGGAGTTTACCCCGAAAGAATTTGAACTACTCGTTTATTTTGTGCGCAATAAAAATCGTGTACTTTCAAGAGATGCGTTATTAAGTGCAGTTTGGAATTATGATTTTGCAGGAGATACACGTATCGTGGATGTTCATGTAAGTCATTTAAGAGATAAAATTGAAGAGAATACAAGAAAGCCGCAATATATTAAAACTGTTAGAGGAATTGGCTATAAATTTGAGGAGATGACTTCTTGAAGGGATTATACGGTAGGCTTGTCGGTGCTTATGCGATCCTTTTAGCTATGTTATTAATTGGTCTTGGCATCGTTCTAGGTCAGTTTTTCCCATTTTTCTATAAAAGCTTGGAAGCACCGACGTCAACAACTTATACAATTTATTTAATAGTTACTTTGGTCATTGCTTTTATTTTATCGATGCTCATCGCGATGCGCATGTTATTGAATTACGCGAAGCCAATCGATGATATTACAGTAGTTGCGAGTAAAATTGCAGAAGGCGAGGCAGTCGATTGGACGCATCATCCACGTCTTCATTATTATGAAGATGATTTAGCTTATGCGATTAAAGAAATAGCGGGAAATATAGAAGAAATTTCGGCAAAACGTGGAATTGAAAAAGATCGATTGAAAACATTAATTGAAAGTATGGGAAGTGGGCTTTTAATGTTTGGTCGAGGCGGTACAGTTCGCCTTGTCAATGGGATGTTCCGCAAAACATTTGGTTATGAAAATGTTGAAATTATTGGTCAAACGATTAGTGAAGTCGGTCTCCCCCATGAAATTGAGAAGTTAATCGAAGATGTTTTTATGACTGAACAACGGATTGAAATACAAATATGTGTACAAGAAGCGACGTTTAGCGTTTCAGGTGCACCGGTTATTGGTAACCATGGGAATTGGCTTGGGATTGTTGTCGTCATTCATGACATTACAGAACTTGTTCATTTGGAAGAAGTTAGAAAAGACTTTGTAGCCAATGTTTCACATGAGCTAAGAACACCGATTACTTCGATTAAAGGCTTCGCGGAAACTTTATTATCAGGTGCGTTAGAAGATCCAGAAGTGAGTCGTAATTTTTTAGAAATTATTCATAAAGAAAGTGATCGGCTGCATTTAGTCATCGATGATTTATTAATTTTATCAGGGGTAGAAAGAACTGGATTTAAATTGAATTATACGGAAGTCAATTTAAATCATGTAATGGAGGAAGCGATTCAACTTGTGTCTGTTGCATTAGAAGAAAAGCATATGACAGTCGATTTTAATCCGTCCACAATTTATAAAATTTCAGGGGATTCGGGGCGTATTATTCAAATCTTCGTGAATTTATTGTCAAATGCGATTACTTATTCGCAAGAAGATAAAGCCATTCGAATTCAAATGGAAAATTTGCCTGAGGAAATTTTGGTCATTATTGAAGATGAAGGAATTGGGATTGAAGCAACGGAATTACCGCGTCTTTTTGAGCGATTTTACAGAGTGGACCGCGCAAGAAGTCGTGATTCTGGTGGAACGGGACTTGGCCTTGCAATCGTCAAACATCTCGTTGAAGCACATGAAGGGACGGTGGAAGTTTATAGTAAGCCGTCAATTGGGACCGCATTTTATATTAAATTTCCAATTGAACAATGATGGGAAAATTTTGAAAACGACGGGGGAGGCGATTAATCGCTTTCCAAGTCGTTCTTTTTGTTGAAAAAACATAAAATTATACGAAAAATACATGACAAAGCAGAATACTTGGATTATATTGAAGGGAGAGAGAATATGAGCTAAGAAGAATGGGAGGAGGTGATTCATTTGGAATTTTTGAAAAGTCGTACGAGGGCAATTGGCATGAATGGAAGAGTTGTGTTAATCATGTCCGTTGTGACTTTGCTATTTCTACTATCCATTGCTTATTATTCACATTCTGTGACGAAACGGATTTTAATTGAGGAAGTAGAAGAAAATCTTTTCATTCAAAATGAAATGATTGCCAATGAAGTTTCAGCACTATTTGAAAAATCAGGGGAAGCCGTTTTTCAGTTAGCTGGACTACCTATTGTCGATCGTTTTATGGATGAAGAAATTGATATGGATGAAATGCGAACGAATCCCGAATATTTATCGATTCAACGGATTTTAACAGCGACTAAAAATAGAAATGATGACTTCTTTCTTGTTTCACTTGTCAATGAAAGAGACGAATACTTTATTTCGAATGATGATTATATATCTGATGAAACATATGATGTAAGAAATCGTCCGTGGTATGAGGAAGCGATTGGAACGGATGGTATTTCTTATTCATCCCCTTATTTGGATTATCAAACAAATGAATGGACCATTCTCATCTCTTATCCAATTTATGTAGACGACGAACGTGTTGGGAATTTTAGTGTTACTGTACATTTAAATTTAATTGCTAGTTTAATGGAGAAATTTGAAGATGAACATAAAAAAATCATCTTAGTATCCAAGAAAGGCAATGTTTTATATGATACGGAAAAGATGTGGTCTAAAATTCCGGCGAATCAACAATCCTTATTTCAATTTCAAGATGTTGGAGAAAATTATTATGTATCGATGCGCGGGTTAGAAGAGCTCGGTTGGTATGCGATTGTTTATACACCCGAATCGGCTGTACTTGCACCGCTTAATCAGTATGAAAGAACGATTAAAGTGTTATGGTCCATTTCAATAATAGGGCTTTTACTCGCTTTAGCGTTTATTTTAAATTATTACTTAAAGGATATTCCAGCCATTGTTCAACAAATTAATAAAATAAAAGATGGCGATTTTACGATACGTATGAAGATCAATCGTCAAGATGAAATTGGTGAAATTGCACATGCGATTGAACAAATGACTTATGAGTTGCGTGGACATATGGGATTATTAGATTTCCAAGCAAATTATGATGCGCTAACGAAATTGCCTAATCGTCGATTAATTGAACAGAAGTTTAAAAGTTGGAGTCAGCAGTTAGGGAAAGATGAAAGGATTGCTGTTGGATTCTTTGATTTGGATCATTTTAAATATATTAATGATTCAAAAGGACATGCTTACGGGGATGAATTATTAATCAAAGTTGGGGAACGTATTCGAGAAACGATGCCAGTCAATAGTTTTCTAGGACGATTTGGTGGGGATGAATTTATCTTTTTAATTCGCCTTCATGAAAAAGATTTATATGTACTGAAAGAGTATTCAACTTTTATTCATCGGAAATTCGAGAATCCTTTTAATTTATTCGAGCAACCTGTCTATATTTCGACATCGATTGGTCTTGCGGTATATCCCGAAAATGCCAATTCATGGGAAGAAGTGCTTGTTTATGCAGATACTGCTTTATATCAAGCGAAAAAACAAGGACGTAATCGCACGCACTTCTTCGAAAATACATTGAAAGAAAAACTTGAAAAGGAAAATGAATTAAAAATAAGTTTGAAAAATGCTTTATTAGAAGAACAATTTTTTTTACATTATCAACCTCAATTGGATATGGAGACAGAGAAAATTGTAGGCGCAGAGGCGTTAATTCGTTGGGAACATCCGACATTAGGCGTCGTATCGCCAGCAGAATTTATCCCAGTTGCAGAAGATACAGGTCAAATTATTGCCATTGGTGAATGGGTGATTGATGAAGGAATTCGGTTAATTCGTCATATGCAAGACGAATTAATGCCGCCAATTCCAATTTCAGTTAATGTATGTGCTTTACAATTAAGAGAAAATGGTTTAGTTGAAAAACTAGCACAGAAGTTAAAGGAAAGCGGCATAGATCCAGCGCTTTTAACGATTGAAATTACAGAATCCGTGTTGGTCGATCGGTTAGAAGAAACGGTTGAGAAGTTGCATCAATTAAAAAAATTAGGGGTTCGAATTGCGTTAGATGACTTTGGGACAGGCTATTCATCGCTGAATTATTTACGGTATATGCCTATTGATAGTATTAAAGTCGATCGTTCGTTTATTCAACAAATTGAAGAAAGTCCGATTGTTCAATCGATTATGGAGACGATCGTTTCTTTAGGTGTACATTTGGATTTTTATGTTGTTGCAGAAGGTGTGGAAACAGCCTCACAACTTGCGATTTTACGCCAATTAAAAATCGATACAATTCAAGGATATTATTATAGTAAACCATTAACGAAAGAAAATTGGTTGCGTTATGCGTCGAAGGAAAACGAAAAGAAGTGAGGCTGTCCCAAAAGTCGAAAGTGCACGACTTTTGGAACGCCTCCTATTTTTGTATGCGCGGAAATGATGCGTTTTTTACTTATTGAGTTTCGTGCCTAATAAGGAAAGCGTAAAAAGCAACAAAATAAATGTATATACAACAAAGAGGCGGCCAATAGTCAAGTTATTGGAGAGCCTCATTTTTACTTTTATATGCAGAAAAATGAATCTTTTATGCAATTCATCCGTATAAAAACAAAGCAGAAAAAAAGGGGGAGTTTTAGATGAGCGTGCGTAGGATTTTAGTGACGCTTGGCATGGTGATTGCTGGGATATTGTTAATCCTCGTTGGTTTTACAACTTGGTATACAGTCGATGAATCGGAACAAGCCGTTGTCATTACATTTGGTCAAGCGGGTGAAACGGTAACTAATTCAGGTTTACATTTCAAACTACCTTGGCCAGTTCAAAATGTAGAAAAACTATCAAAGGAAACCTATAGTTTAAAGTTTGGTTATAAGCAAGATGAGAGCGGTGAATTGGTTTCTTATGATAAAGAAACGAAGATGATTACAGGGGATGAATATATTGTTTTGACGGATTTAATTGTGCAGTGGAAAATCACAGAGCCGCAAAAGTATTTATTCCATTCTGAAAATCCGCAAGAAATTTTACAGGACGCAACATCAGCTTCGATTCGTTCGATTATCGGAAATTCAACGATTGATGCTGCATTGACGGATGGGAAAGCGGATATCGAGGCGAAAACGAGAGATTTACTTGCAACTTTGGTTGAAAAATATGATATCGGCGTGATGATCCAAGGTGTTAAGTTACAAGATGTAGAATTGCCAAATGCAGAAGTTCGCGCAGCTTTTACTGCCGTGACAGATGCGCGTGAAACGAAAAACACAAAAATGAATGAAGCGAAAAAATATGTAAATCAAAAAGTGAATGAAGCGGTCGGGGAGAGAGATGCCATTAAATCTCGCGCTGTTGGTGGAAAAACCGCGAGAATCGAACAAGCACGTGGAGATGTTGCACTTTTTAATGATTTACATGCCGAATATGAGAAAAATAAAGGCATTACACGTCAGCGATTAATTTTAGAAACATTGGAAAAAGTATTGCCGAATGCGAAGCTCTATATTATGAATGATAGCGGAGAGACGTTGAAATATTTACCGTTAGAATCATTGAAAAATACGCCACCTGTAACTGAGAAGGAGGGAAAGTCTGATGCCGAATGATAAAAATCCATTTTCAAGTATGGAAGAGAAATTCAGAGAGAACCAAAAGAAAAAAGCGAAAGAGCCGAAGAAAACGGTACAATTTAAAAAGCCTTTGAATATGAAAAAGTATGTGAAGATGACGGCGATATTAACAGGAGCTTTTGCGATTATGTTAATTTTAATCGCAAATCTTTTCATCGTGAAAGAAAATGAATATCGTGTCGTTCGACAGTTTGGAGAAATTACGCGAATCGTTGATAAGCCTGGTATTAATATGAAAATTCCTTTTATCCAATCGGTGATGACGCTTCCGAAAAGTCAAATGACATTCAATGTTTCAGAAGAAGAAATTAATACAAAAGATAAGAAGCGAATTTTAATTGATAATTATGCGGTTTGGAAAATTACAGATCCGAGTAAAATGATTTCAAATGCGCGAAATATTGTCAATGCGGAAGGGCGTATGGCGGAATATATTTATTCAGTCGTCCGGACGGAATTGGGGCAGCTCGATTATGTTGATGTGGTCAATGACGAGAACTCGTCGCGAGGTAGTTTAAATGACCGAGTGACAGCGCGTGTGAATGAATTATTGGATGAAGGAAATTTTGGCATTGAAGTAGTTTATTTACTGATGAAGCGCATCGATTTACCAGAGTAAAATGAACAGTCCATTTATACACGCATGATTTCTGAACGTCAATCGACTGCACAAAAGTATTTATCAGAAGGAGATGCGAATAAGCGTAAAATTGAGGCGGAAACGGACCGAGAAGTGCAAGAAATGCTAGCAACTGCTGAAAAAGATGCTGCACTTATTCATGCAGAAGGCGAAGCGGAAGCCGCAAAAATTTACAATGAAGCTTTTTCAAAAGACCCGGAATTTTACGAGTTGTACCGAACGCTCCAATCTTATTCTAAAACAATTGGAGAAGATACAATGATTATTTTACCCGCAACTTCTCCGTATGCGAAATTATTAACGGGATATTTAGACTAAAAACAATAAGCCGCCATTTTTAATTCCATCTAAGAACGTGGTAAGATGGGAGTAAGATGACGAGGCTGTCCCAAAAGTTGAAAGAACGCAACTATTGGGACGCCACCCGTTTTTATGTGCGTGGAAGTGATGCATTCTTTTGCTTTTTTTGATTTCGTGCCCAGTAAAGAAAGTCCGAAAATCAGTGTCATGTAAAACGGGAGGCGTCCGATGGCAGAGCTATTGGACAGACTCAATAAAGAGGAGAGAAAATATTTGGCGAAAAAGAAAATCGTATTGCTGGATGGCAATAGTTTAGCGTACCGAGCATTTTTTGCGTTACCATTACTGACAAATGACCAAGGAATTCATACGAACGCAGTTTATGGATTTACGATGATGCTTGAAAATATTTTAAAAGAAGAACAACCGACACATATGCTCGTTGCATGGGATGCGGGAAAACAAACATTCCGCCATAAAACGTATGAAGACTATAAAGGTGGACGTCAAAAAACGCCGAGTGAGCTTTCGGAACAGTTCCCATATCTTCGAAAATTGCTGGAAGCATACAAAATTCCGCAATATGAATTAGACCAATATGAAGCGGATGATATTATCGGCACATTAAGCCAGCGCGGTGATGATGAAGATGCTGAAGTTGTTGTAATTTCAGGCGATAAAGATTTAACGCAATTAACGAGTCAGCATACAACTGTTCGAATTACACGTAAAGGCATTACAGATACAGAAATTTACACGCCAGATCATGTGATGGAAAAATACGGAATCGAACCTCATCAAATTATCGACATGAAAGGTTTAATGGGAGACGCATCGGATAATATTCCGGGCGTGCCAGGCGTTGGGGAAAAAACTGCTTTAAAATTATTAAAGGAATACGGTTCAATTGAAAACGTCTATGCGTCGCTCGATAAAATTACGGCGAAAAAATTAAATGAAAACTTAACGAATCATAAAGAGTCAGCATTTATGAGCCGTGAATTGGCGACGATTATCATTGATGCGCCGATTACGATTAATATTGAAGAGTTAACGTATAATGGACCGAATATGGATGATGTCGCGGATATTTATACAGAATTAAAATTCAATACATTGCTCGAAAAATTGGGCAGAAGTCCTGTTGAAGAACCGCAAGAAGACATTGAAGTGCTTACGATGCTTGAAGTAGATGAAAAATTTTTAACAGATGAAATGGCGCTTCATGTTGAAATGATGGACGATAATTATTTAACTGCGGATATTATTGGTGTTTCAGTGGCGGATGATGAACGTACTTTATTTTTCACACTGGACAGGATTCAGCAGTCTGAAGTCTTTTTAAATTGGTTAAAAGATGATACGAAAAAGAAGATTTGTTCAGATTCTAAAGCGACGTATGCAGCGTTTATGCGTCATGGAATTGAAGTGAAGGGCATTGATTTTGATTTATTGCTCGGTGCTTATATTGTCAATCCGTCGACGTCATCTCCTGAAATAGCGGCGGTTGCGAAACAGTTTGGCTACACAAATGTCGAATCTAATGAAGTTGTTTACGGAAAAGGTGCGAAAAAAGCATTGCCAGAAATCGATGTCATTCAAGACCATACTGCAAGAAAAGCGCTTGCTGTTTGGAAGTTAAAACAAACTGTTGAAGAACAATTAAAGGAAAATGAACAATTCGATTTATATCATGAGTTAGAATTGCCGCTTGCTTTAATACTCGGAGAAATGGAATCGACAGGTGTTGCAGCTGACCGCGAAGCATTATCGAAAATTGGGACGGAATTATCAGCAAGAATCGAAGGACTTCAAACGTTAATTTATGAAATAGCGGGTGAAAAGTTCAATATTAATTCGCCGAAGCAACTTGGAGTCATTCTATTTGAAAAAATTGGGCTAACACCAATTAAAAAGACGAAAACAGGTTATTCGACAGCGGCGGATGTGCTGGAAAAACTTGAAAGCGAACATGAAATCATTTCGCATATTATACTGTATCGTCAACTCGCGAAGTTAAACTCAACTTATATTGAAGGATTATTAAAAGAAATTCATGAGGATGGCAAAATTCATACACGTTTCCAACAAGCTTTAACGACGACGGGCAGATTAAGTTCGATTAATCCTAACTTACAAAATATCCCTGTCCGTTTAGAAGAAGGACGTAAAATTCGCGCTGCATTTGTACCATCTGAAGAAGGTTGGTCATTATTTGCGGCAGACTATTCACAAATTGAATTACGCGTATTGGCGCATATGTCTGAAGATGAAAAACTCATGCAAGCCTTTAAAGAAGGGGCAGATATTCATAGAAGTACGGCTGCGGATGTCTTTGGTGTAGAAGTCGATGACGTAACAGCGGAAATGCGTGATGCGGCAAAAGCTGTAAACTTTGGGATTATTTATGGAATTAGTGATTATGGTTTATCACAAAACTTAAATATTCCGCGTAAAGAAGCGGCAGAATTTATCGATAAATATTTATCGAGTTTCCCGGGCGTTAAAAAGTATATGCATGAAATTGTTGAGTCTGCGAAAAAGCAAGGGTATGTGACAACACTTATGAATCGCCGCCGTTATTTACCGGAAATTAAAAGTTCAAACTTTAATGTCCGTAGCTTTGCAGAACGTACGGCGATGAACACGCCAATTCAAGGAAGTGCGGCGGATATTATTAAGCAAGCGATGATCGATATGAGTAAACGCTTGAAAGAAGAGGGACTAGAAACAAGAATGCTTCTTCAAGTACATGACGAATTAATCTTTGAAGCGCCTGCGCATGAACTTGAAAAATTAGAAAAAATTGTACCAGAAGTAATGGAAGCAGCTATTCAGCTAAATGTGCCATTAAAGGTAGAATCTTCTCATGGGAAGTCTTGGTACGATATGAAGTGAGGGGAAAAGAATGCCTGAATTACCAGAAGTAGAAGGACTCGTTCGTGAACTCGCGCCAGAAGCGATTGGAAGAGTGATTGAAGAAGTGTCAATTTCACCGATTGTCATCGAATCTAAAGAACGTGGACGCGAAGCGATTATTAAAGGAATGTCGACAGAGCAGTTCAAGCAGGAAATGAAAGGACTTTTAATAGTCGATGTCATTCGCCGCAGTAAATATATTTATTTTCATGTTGAAAAAGACGGAGAGAAGCGCCTGTTAATTAGTCATTTAGGAATGACAGGCGCTTGGTTCGCGGTTAACCGTGTTGAAGATGTTTTTGAAGAGAAATTTCGAAAGCATATTCATGTTGTGCTGAAAATGAAAGACGGCGGTTTACTCGTTTATTCGGATATTCGTCGTTTTGGTGAATTGCGTTTGTTAAATCTTGAAGCAGATCATCCGCCATTATTAAAAATGGCGCCTGAACCGTTTGAGGAAGAGGCAATGGATTATTTTCTTGCGTGCACAATGAAGCCAAAATATGAAAATAAACCGATTAAAGAAGTGATTATGGATGGACAAGTTATATCAGGCTGCGGCAATATTTATGCGACGGAAGCTTTATTTAAAATGAAAATCCATCCAAATCGCGCGACGAATCGTATTAGTGAAGCGCGTAAAAAAGAATTATTTGTGGTTATTGTGGAGATTTTACAAGAAAGTATCGATGCAGGCGGCAGCACAATATCTGATTATCGTAATTTAAGCGGTGAACCGGGAACGATGCAAGATCGTCTGCAAATGTACGGTCAAAAGCAATGTCCGCAATGCGAAAGTGAAACGAAACGCATGCAAATTGACGGCAGAACATCTGTTTATTGCTCGAAATGTCAAAGATAGTTCGTGTTGTACGCCTGGGGTATAAATTCGTGTGGTCGTTGTAAACTCACGCGCGGGTGCTGTGAATTCGTGTGGTCGTTGTAAACTCATGTGCGTTTCTTGTAAACTCGACGCCGATAGATGTAAACTCACGAGTCGAGGCTGTGAACTCATTTCGTCGTTGTAAACTTATCAAGTCGCTCCAAATACACAAGTCATAAAATAAAAAGCATATATCAAAAGAGGGTGTTCGGAAAGTGTCGATAATTTTCCGGACAGCCTCTATTTTAAAGAGGTGTAAATAATGATTATCGGATTAACTGGAAGTATTGCAAGTGGGAAAAGTACGGTGTCAAAAATTTTAGCGGAAAAAGGTTTTCCAATTGTTGATGCAGATTTAATCGCGCGTCTTGTTGTAGAACCGGGAACTGAAGTAATGCAAGAAATTCAAGCGGCGTTTGGCGATGAAATGATTCAACAAGATGGATCGCTAAATCGAGAAGCGCTTGGCGCACGCATTTTTGGAAATGAAAAAAATCGTGAAATTTTAAATGCAATTATGCATCCAGCCATTCGTGCAGAAATGCTCAGGCAAAAAGAAGCCCATTTAGCGAATGGAGCCAAAACGGTCATTATGGATATTCCATTATTATTTGAAAGTCAATTACAATCTTTTGTAGAAAAAATACTTGTTGTGACAGTAACGCCGGATAATCAAAAAATCCGTCTGATGAAAAGAAATAAATTTACAGAAGAAGAAGCCATGCACCGCATTCAGTCACAATTGCCTTTAAAAGTGAAAGAAGCGGGGGCCGATGCGGTCATTGATAATAATGGAACGATAGAAGAAACGAAAAAACAAGTGGAAATATTACTCGAAAAATGGAATATGTAATATTTCGATAGATTGGAATAATATGATTTTATAATAATGTATTTTTAATGTGTTTTCTTTAGTTTAATGTGTTATACTAATTAACGAAAGTACAACTAGAGTATAACATATATTTACGGGAGGACTTATAATGAAAACTTCTATTGCGATTAACGGTTTTGGGCGAATTGGGCGAATGGTATTCCGCCAAATGATTTTAGAGGAGCATGTAGACATCGTAGCGGTGAATGCATCTTATCCACCGGAAACACTTGCACACTTACTGAAATATGATACAAATCACGGATCTTTTGAGGGTAACATAATAACAGAAGACGATGCGTTAATTGTGAATGGTAAGCGTGTTCAAATCGTATCAGATCGTGATCCAAGAAACCTTCCGTGGAAAGAAATGGGCGTAGACATTGTTATAGAGGCAACAGGAAAATTCAATGTACGCGAAAAAGCAGCTTATCATCTTGAAGCTGGGGCGAAAAAAGTAATTTTAACTGCACCTGGAACAAATGAAGATATTACAGTTGTACTTGGTGTAAATGATGATCAATTAGACTTAGAAAAACATGATGTAATTTCCAATGCGAGTTGTACAACAAACTGTCTTGCACCTGTAGCGAAAGTATTGAATGATACATTTGGTATTGAAAATGGACTAATGACAACTGTACACGCATTTACAACAGACCAAAATAATTTAGACAATCCGCATAAAGATATGCGCCGTGCAAGAGCTTGTGCACAATCAATCATTCCAACTTCTACGGGAGCTGCGAAAGCGCTTTCTCTTGTGTTACCAGAACTAAAAGGGAAAATTCATGGGATGGCATTACGTGTGCCAACACCGAATGTTTCTTTAGTCGATTTAGTTGTAGATGTACAACAAGATGTAACCGTTGAAATGGTCAACGAAGCATTCATGAACGCAGCTAAAGGCGAATTAAAAGGAATTCTTGGTTTTACGACAGAACCACTTGTTTCAGTAGATTTTAATACGTCAACTGAATCTGCAATTATTGATGGACTTTCAACAATTGTTATGGGAGATCGTAAAGTGAAAGTCCTTGCTTGGTACGATAATGAGTGGGGATACTCTGCACGTGTTGTTGATTTGGCGAAAAAAGTAGGTAAAGACCTAAATTTGCTCGTAAAGGCGTGAGCTAGGAGGCTGTCCAATCATTTTGTGATTGGACGCTCCGTCTTTATGTTTGCGCCTACTTTGTTTAACTTACTGTCTTTACTGACACGAAATTCAACAAGCTAAGGAATGGATTATTTTCACGCATATGAGAATAGGAGGCTGTCCGTCGTTTTACGATTGGACGCCTCCTCTTTAAATTGTTGAATTTTTACTGGCACAAAATCCAACAATCAACGGAATGTATCACTTCTATGTACATAAAACGGGAGGCGTCCCCAAAAGTCGTGACCTTTCGACTTTTGGGACAGCCTCTTTTCTGTTATAATAAGCATAATAGAAAAGAAAAGCGGAGGATATTTTATGAAATGCCCAGCCTGTCAGTATAACGGGTCGAAAGTTGTCGACTCAAGACCAGCCGATTTAAATAAATCGATTCGTAGACGAAGGGAGTGCGAATCGTGTGCGTATCGTTTTACAACCTTTGAAAAAATAGAAGATACGCCTTTAATTGTCGTGAAAAAAGATGGTTCACGAGATGAGTTTATCGGTAGAAAAATTTTAAGAGGGTTAATTCGTGCCTGTGAAAAAAGACCAGTTGCTTTGGAAGATTTAGAGAATATCGTTTATCTGATTGAAAAAGAATTGAGAAGTTCGGGAACAATCGAAATTGACTCTAAAGATTTAGGCGAAATGGTAATGGAGAAATTAGCCGATGTCGATGAAGTTGCTTATGTAAGATTTGCTTCTGTCTATCGTGATTATCAAGATATGAGTGCATTTATTGAAGAACTAAAAGAATTAGAAACCCGTGCAAAAAATGCGGAATGAAAGGTGATGAAAAGTGGTGGCGTTATTAAGAGAATTACAACCAGTTGATGCATACGAAATCCGAATGTCGCGACCATTTTCAGAAAATGACCGAAAACTTCTGACATTGTTTTACCAACCGCTCATCGGCTCCGAAGCGATGAGTTTATTTATGACGCTATGGGCGGATCATGACGAACAAGCCCGTGAATATAATCATTATCATTTAATGAACGTGTTATCTCTGCCACTTTTGCCGATTTTTGAAGCGAGAATCTCGCTAGAAGCGATTGGATTACTTCGCACATATGTGAAAAATGAAGGAGAGACTCGTACATTCTTATATGATTTATTGCCACCATTAGATGCAAAAACGTTTTTTGAAGACCCTTTATTATCTACTTTTTTATTCAGTAAAATAGGTGAACAAGCTTATCGGAATTTAAGAAATCGTTTTTTAAGTACGCCGATTGAGCCGACTTATCAGGAAGTTTCTCGTACATTTTTAGATGTGTATAAGCCAGTCAATCACAGAATTGAAAATGATGATCAAGGGAAACAATTAGTTGGTGGACAAAAAGGAAGCGTTCCGTTTACAGAATCGAATTTCGATTTCGATTTACTCCGTTCAGGATTAACAGAACAAATGGTTCCGCGGGCAGCTTTAGCGTCTGTGTCACAAGAACTTATTGCTAAACTCGCATTTCTTTATACGTTGACGCCACTCGATATGCAAAAAGTGGTCATGATGGCGCTGGATGAAAATTTACAAATACCAGAAGCACGACTTAGAAAAGCAGCGGCTGATTTTTATAAGATGAACATCGCGAAAACACCGCCTATTCTGGAAAAGACCTTTGTTGAACCACCAGAACCCCCTGTTGAGACGAAGGCAATGTCGAAGGAAGAAGAATTGATTTATTCATTCGAACATACTGCACCGATTGAAATGCTGAGAGCGCTAAATGGAAAAGAACCGATGCCGGTAGACGTACAGTTAGCGGAAAGATTAGTCAATACCCATCAATTTCCAGTTGGTGTCGTCAATGCTTTACTTCATTATGTATGGACGCGCAATGATGGTAAAATTACAAATGGTTTCGTAGAACGCATTGCCTCCAATTTGATGGGGAAAAATATATCGAATGCGCGCGGAGCATTGGAGCATTTACGCAAAGAACATGATAATTATATGAAATGGAAACACGAAGAAAAAACGCAGACTTCTTATAAAGGTAAACCTATCAAGGAAGGTATGGTACCTGAATGGTTTAAGAAAAAAGATGATGAGAAAAAAAACGTGGAGAAAAAACCGGCTCCTGTTGAGAATAGTATTGACCTTGAAGAAAGACGAAAACAATTACGTGAAGAGCTGAGCCGAACACGTAAAGGGGTGAAATAACATCGAACCGATTAAAAATGCTTTAAATCGAGTAGAAAATCAAGGGTTTGCTGCCCGCTATGAAGCGATGAAACAAGAAATTTTAGCAAATGAAGAAATTCAAAAGTTTTTACAAGCGCATGCAACAGAAGTGAATAATGCAATGATTGAACGCAGTTTTGTGAAATTATATGATTTTATGACAGCATCTCATGCCTGCGATAAATGTGCATCCTTGCCAGAATGTACAAATATTATGAAAGGCTTTGAGCCGAAACTGGTCATAAAATCCAATTTAATCGATGTGGAATATAAAAAATGTCCGTCAAAATTAATTGCAGATGATCGCCTGCAAGTGGCGAAAATGATTGAAAGTATGTATATGCCAAAAGATGTGATGGAAGCGCGTTTAGAAGATGTTGACTTTGAAGGCGGTTCACATGAAAGTCGGTTAACGGTCATTAAAATGGCCAATGACTTTTTACGTGAATTAGATGAAACGGGAGAGTTACCAAAACGTGGACTTTATATTTATGGTCCTTTTGGAACGGGCAAATCTTTTATCATCGGCGCATTAGCGAACGAACTTGCGGAACGCCGAATTCGTACTGTTGTTGTTTATGTACCAGAATTTTTACGAGAAATTAAAAATGCAATTCAAGAGCAAAATTTGCATGAGAAAGTTGAATATGTCAAAGAAGCGGATGTTTTAATTTTGGATGATTTCGGTGCTGAAGCAATGACGACATGGACGAGGGATGAAATTCTTGGTGCGATTTTACAACATCGAATGGCTGAACAGTTACCCACTTTCTTTACATCAAATTTAAATATGAAAGAACTTGAACATCATTTAACGTATACACAACGCGGTGAAAAAGATGTCATTAAAGCAGCAAGAATTATGGAACGTATCCAAACCGTTGCAAAACCGGTTGCATTAGAGGGAGATAACCGTCGCAATAAAGCATTCTAATTCCTCCCTTGCAATTATTAAAAATCCATCGTATAATCATCAGTAATATAATGAAATGCATTGACAAGGACATGAATCGATTTTCTTTGCCGACAGAGAGCGAGGGCTAGGCTGAAACCCTTGTAGGTTCAATCATCGATTTACCACCTTTTAGCAGCACTGGCGAAAAATTTGAGTAGTTAGTGACGGTCCCGGCCCGTTAGCCGAAGTAAAGCTTCGTTAATAGAAAGCCTTCTTTATGTTGGTTAAAATTAACAGAAGAAGGGTGGAACCACGAGTGTAAGCTTCGTCCCTTTTCCAGGGATGGGGCTTTTTTGTATGGAAAAGTGGAAATCACTGTTTAGCTACGACAGGCGTTGGAAGATATTCTGTAAAAGGCGTGTTTTTCGCCTTTTCGGAATACCTGAAACGTCCCGAGTAGTTGGCGATTGGAACTGAATTTTTTCAAAAAATAAGGAGAGTGTTTAAAATGGCAGAAATGATTAAATTACAATTTCCAGATGGTGCGATAAAGGAATTCCCGATCGGCACAACAACAGAAGAAGTTGCGGCTTCAATTAGTCCAGGACTAAGAAAAAATGCAATTGCAGGTAAACTAGACGATACATTAATCGACTTCAAAACACCGATTCAAACAGATGGTAAAATTTCGATTATTACACCGGACTCTCCGGAAGCATTAGAAATTCTACGTCATAGTTCTGCGCATACACTTGCACAAGCAGTGAAACGTCTATTTAAAGATGCGAAATTCGGTGTAGGTCCAGTTATTGCAAATGGTTTCTACTATGACATTGATTCGTCAGAACCGATTACAGCGGATGATCTAGTGGCAATTGAAAAAGAAATGAAACAAATTATTAATGAGAACATTGAAATTAAACGAATTGAAGTTTCTCGTGAAGAAGCGAAAAAACGTTTTGAAGAAATTGGCGATGAGTATAAATTAGAGCTAATCGACGCAATTCCAGAAGGCGAACAAGTTACACTTTATGAACAAGGTGAATTCGTTGACTTATGCCGTGGAATCCATGTGCCGTCTACAGCGAAATTACGTGAATTTAAATTATTAAGTGTTGCCGGTGCTTATTGGCGCGGTGATTCAAATAATAAAATGTTACAACGTATTTACGGAACAGCCTTCTTCAAAAAAGATGAACTGAAAAAGCATTTACAAATGTTAGAAGAAGCAAAAGAACGTGATCACCGTAAAATTGGTAAAGAGTTAAACTTATTCATGAACTCTCAAAAAGTTGGACAAGGTTTACCGATGTGGTTACCAAAAGGTGCAACAATTCGCCGTATCGTTGAGCGCTATATCGTTGATAAAGAAGAAAAATTAGGCTACCAACATGTTTATACACCAGTTTTAGGGAGTTCAGAACTGTATAAAACAAGTGGACATTGGGATCACTACCAAGAGGATATGTTCCCGATTATGCATATGGACAATGAAGATTTAGTGCTTCGTCCAATGAACTGTCCACATCATATGATGATTTATAAAAACGGCATTCATTCATATAGAAACTTACCAATTCGTATCGCTGAACTCGGTATGATGCACCGTTACGAAATGTCTGGTGCTTTATCAGGCCTTCAACGTGTACGCGGGATGACATTAAATGATGCACATATTTTCGTTCGTCCAGACCAAATTCAAGATGAGTTTAAACGTGTTGTACAACTTGTCATTGATGTTTATAAAGATTTCAATATTACAGATTACTCATTCCGTTTATCTTACCGTGATCCGGAAGATACGGAGAAATATTTCGATGACGATGAAATGTGGAGTAAAGCGCAAGCGATGCTGAAAGAAGCAATGGATGATTTAGGGGTAGACTATTTTGAAGCTGAAGGTGAAGCTGCATTCTACGGTCCAAAACTAGATGTTCAAGTGAAAACAGCACTAGGTATGGAAGAAACTTTATCAACAGTTCAATTAGACTTCTTACAACCAGAACGCTTTGATTTAACATATGTTGGAGAAGATGGTAAACATCATCGTCCAGTTGTCATTCACCGCGGTGTGGTAAGTACGATGGAACGTTTCATTGCTTATTTAATTGAAGAATATAAAGGTGCATTCCCAACTTGGTTAGCGCCAGTTCAAATGCAAGTGATTCCAGTATCACCAGAAGTCCATTTGGATTATGCCAATGAACTTCGTGAAAAGCTTGTTGCAGAAGGCTTCCGTGTTGAATTAGATGAACGTGAAGAAAAAATTGGTTATAAAATTCGTGAAGCACAAATGCAAAAGATTCCTTATATGCTTGTATTAGGCGATCAAGAAAAAGAGTCTGGCGAAGTGAATGTGCGTAAATACGGAGAGAAACAGTCTGAAAGTATGCCATTTGAAAAGTTTGCTGAATTAGTAAAAGCTGAACTAAAAAACTAAAAAGTAATTTTAAGTGTTGACAGTCAGATACCAGCGTGTTATGATAATAAAGGTTAAGGAAATAACTGAATACAGTTTGTGGTATAAGTAGGAGCTACCCGCTTCTCACCTGATTCGACGCGTGATCGTTGTTGGCAGGTTAACACTTGAATGACTTTATCGTACATTTTTGTACGTATTCATATGCGGGTAGACAAAACTTATTGTCTATCCGCTTTTTTGTGTTTGAATGGACCTATGGAGTCGTCATTGATTTTCATCCAGCGGAAGACTCTCACCTCTTGTAGGTGGCGGGATGAAAATAAAGCTTCCGGCGGATGTCAAAGATTTTGTGAAAGAGTCAATCGAACTTGTTCGACTCAAAATCTGGACACAATTACGTCGAGGCGTAATTGATTGACGTACCCAAACCATGTATTCGCGAGACAATAACCCGGAGGTGGATTACGATTAGTAAAGACATGAACGTAAATCAGGGGATTCGTGCCCGTGAAGTTCGCTTAATCGATCAAAATGGTGAGCAATTAGGCGTTAAATCTCGAAACGAAGCACTCGAAATGGCATCTCAAGCTAATTTAGACCTTGTTCTTGTCGCACCGAAAGCAAAGCCCCCAGTTGCTCGTATCATGGACTATGGAAAGTTCAAGTTTGAGCAGCAAAAAAAGGAACGCGAAGTGCGTAGAAATCAAAAAGTTATCAATTTGAAGGAAGTACGTTTAAGCCCAACAATTGACGAACATGATTTCCAAACAAAACTTCGTAATGCTATTAAGTTCTTGCAAAATGGCGATAAGGTAAAAGCATCTATTCGTTTCAGAGGTCGTGCGATTACGCATAAAGACATCGGACAACGAGTGCTTGACCGCTTTGCTGAGGAATGCAAAGACTTAGCTACAGTTGAACAGCGCCCGAAAATGGAAGGACGCAGTATGTTCTTGGTATTAGCACCAACAGTTGAGAAATAAGCTACAATGAAAGATTTAGGAGGAACCATCAATGGCTAAAATGAAAACACATCGTGGATCAGCGAAACGTTTCAAAAAAACAGGTACAGGTAAAGTAAAGCGTGCTAGCGCTTATACAAGTCACCTATTCGCAAACAAAACGACTAAAGCAAAACGTCATTTACGCAAAGCTTCACTTGTTTCTTCAGGTGACTACAAGCGTATTCGCGAAATGATCACTTACATGAAATAATTTTGGTTGCTTAACTAAGCGCCAAAAAGAACGTTATTAATTTACAAGAAAAATTTATATTCGTATAGAATAGCAGGAGGTAATTACTATGCCACGTGTTAAGAGTGGAGTAGAGCGACGCGCACGTCGTAATCGCGTATTAAAATTAGCTAAAGGTTACTATGGTTCAAAACATAGACTTTACAAAGTTGCAAATCAACAAGTAATGAAATCATTCAACTATGCTTACAGAGACCGTCGTCAAAAGAAACGTGAATTCCGTAAATTATGGATTACACGTATCAATGCGGCAGCTCGTCTGAATGATCTTTCATACAGCCAAATGATGCACGGATTAAAACTTGCAGGTGTTGACGTAAACCGTAAAATGCTTGCAGACCTTGCAGTAACTGACGCAGCAGCATTTGCACAACTTGCAAACACTGCTAAAACAGCAATCGCAAAATAAGACAGCATCACCGTTTTTTCTCGAATAATATTTGAGAAAAAACGGTTTTTCTTTTTTAGAAAAGGAATTTGGATGAAAAAAGAGAAAGATTAAAGGAAGAGTTTTTAAAAGGAGGGGTCGAGAATGGAGCAAGTTGTACCAATTTGGATTGCGGTCATGTCATTATGGGCATTTTTAGCAATGGGCTATGATAAAAGGCAAGCGAAAAGAAAATTAGCTAGAGTACCAGAGAAAACGTTATGGTCACTTGCCATCATTGGCGGTGGCATTGGTGCATACTTCGGCATGCAAATCTTTCGTCATAAGACAAGACATACCGAATTTAGAGTAGGATTTTTATTTCTCGCGCTGATTTACGGCACATTGCTTCTTTATTTATTTGGTGTAAAGTTACCAGATGGCTTTACGATATAAAAGGAGTGAATAATATTCATTGTGGGCAGATTAATTGAAATAGCGGTGACATTTTTCAGGATTGCGGGCAGAATATTGGAGATTGTGGTGACATTTTTTAAAATTGCGGGCAGATTCCGAGCAATAAGCAAAAATCATTCAAAAAAGGCATCCAATTTACTTGGACGCCTAACTAAAAGTTTATTTTTTCAATAACGTTTCAATTGGATTTTCCCAATTAATTTCCGCCATTGGGTAATTAGATTGAATTTCGGATTGTAAAAATAAAAAATCATCTTTCGTAAAGCCTTGTAATCGATCTTCATTTTTCACCCAAACAAAGATGGACACAATATCAAAAGCATTTTCTGTCGTGCCTAAATATTTTTCCCCTTCAAACATTGCACCTTTATACGTAATGAAAAAGTTTTTTCGGACATTTTTTACATCATCGTAAAAATAGTAGCGCTCTGCTTCATAAGCGTCATCCAGCTTTCTTTTCGGGTCCGTCAAGTAACGTATTCCGCGATAAAACAAATAAATAATGAGTAATATAATAACGATTCGAATAATCAAAGCCATCTCATATCCCCCTTTATAAAAGGTTATCGTTACATATACGGATGCGACTTTAAAAAGTTTCAAAATATATATAAGTTTTTTAAAAAAATGTTGGAGATGGCATAAAAGAATCGTCACTGGTAAACTAATACATGTACATCAACAAAGAAAAAGAGGGATTAGATTGGATTATACTTTAAAAATATATTTAAATCATGAAGATGCGAAAATGCCTTATCGTGCAAATGAAGGGGATGCAGGATTGGATATTTTTTCAATTGAAGAGAAAATAATTCCAAGCGGGGAGTCTGCTTTAATTCGCACGGGGATTCAAATGGAGTTACCAAAAGGAACAGAAGCACAAATTCGTCCACGCAGTGGCTTAGCGGCAAAACATGCAGTAACGGTATTAAATAGCCCAGGAACTATCGATGAAGGCTATCGCGGGGAATTAAAAGTTATTCTAATAAACCATGGAAAAGAAGATTTTACAGTGGAAAAAGGGATGCGCATTGCACAGATGGTGATTGTACCTGTTTTAAAAGTAACGCTAGAGCAAACCAATCATTTAACAGACTCTGAACGTGGAGAAGGCGGATTTGGCTCGTCTGGAAAATAAAAATTGAACGATGAAAGAACAAAGTGGAAGTAGTATTTCCCTTTGTTCTTTTTTTATTTCCCAGGAAATAATCATGAATGATAAATTTGAAACATAGAATAAGATAGATTGGTTTATGGCAGGAAAATTAAAAAGTTAGGAGGAGAATAGTTGAATGCAATTGTTTTGGCGATTATTGGAATGATTGTTTTTGCGTTAGGCTATCGGTATTATTCAAAGTTAATTGCAGAAAAGATTTTTCGTCTTGATCCAAATTATGTGACGCCTGCCCATCGTTATCAAGATGATGTCGATTTTGTACCGACGAATAAGTTTGTTTTATGGGGGCATCATTTTACGTCAGTGGCTGGTGCAGCACCGATTGTAGGTCCGGCAATCGCTGTTTATTGGGGCTGGTTACCAGCGTTTTTATGGGTGATTCTGGGCACTATTTTTGCGGCAGGTGTCCATGATTTTGGTACACTTGCACTTTCTGTTCGGCATAAAGGACAATCCGTTGGTACACTGGCACATCGTTTAATAGGACAACGGGCGAAAATATTATTCCTCTTCATCATTCTAATTTTAGTTTTAATGGTGAACGCCGTTTTTGCATGGGTCATTTCTAATTTATTTATTCAATTTCCTGCAAGTGTTTTACCTGTATTTATTCAAATTCCTTTAGCAATTTGGATTGGGCATGCCGTCTATAAACGAAAACAGAAAATGCTTATTCCATCATTGATTGCTTTAGCTGTGATGTATGGTGTCGCTGTATTATCCAGTGAAATTAGCTTTCTCCAAATCGATCTTGTCCGTTATATGGGCGGAGAAGCGGGTACTGGATTATTTGGACTTGGGGCCGTTTCAACTGCGTTTTTCATCTGGATTGTCATCTTAATGATTTATGTGTATATTGCTTCTGTTTTACCTGTTTGGAAATTATTACAACCGCGTGATTTTATTAACTCCCATCAACTTGTTGTCGGTCTTGGGATTTTATATTTAGGATTATTATTCGTGAATCCTAAAATTACGGCGCCTATGACGAATGTCGTAAGCGATGTATCGTGGTTCCCGCTATTATTTATTACCATTGCATGTGGCGCAATTTCGGGATTCCATGGACTCGTGTCATCGGGCACGTCTTCAAAACAATTGAATAATGAAACAGATGCGCGTTTTGTTGGTTATTTCGGTGCGGTAGGAGAAGGGATTCTAGCGCTTATTTCGATTATTGCGGTCATTACATTTTTCCCGAATAAAGAAGCATTTTCAGCATCCTATTCAAGTTTTGCGGCAGCCAGTGCAGGGGGGCTTGGAAATTTTGTACAAGGCGCGAGTAATTTAGCAATGGGGCTAGGGATTCCGACGAGTATATCAACGACGATTGTATCGATTATTGTTGTAAGTTTTGCAGCAACAACTCTCGACTCATCGCTTCGTTTAATGCGTTATATTATTTCTGAGCTAGGCGTTGAATATAAAATGCCTGTATTGGAGAAAAAGCATGTGGCGACATCAACTGCTGTGTTAGCAAGTGCAGCGCTTGTTTTATTGCCAAAAGGGCCACAAGGATTTGGCTCTGGGGGCTATTTACTCTGGCCATTATTTGGAACGGCGAATCAATTACTCGCAGGAATTAGTTTATTGCTCATTTCGATTTGGTTAAAACGCCTCGGTCGAAATTACTTGGTCACGCTGATTCCGATGGTGTTTGTCATGTTTATGACGCTTTGGGCAATGTTCCAACAAGTCATTTTTGAATGGTCTTGGATGGGAACAGGGTCAAATATGCTGTTATTCATACTCGGCGCCATTATTTTTGTCTTTGCGATATGGATTACGCTTACTGCCATTTCTGCATTGGCAGGGAAATCTGATCGGAAAATTTAACTGAAATAGGAGCATCTAAAAAGTTGAAATTTCGTGATTTTTTGAGATGCTCCTGTTTTATAACATTACTTAAATAAGGAGGGGAATTGATGATTCATCAAATAAAAGCACTGATCCATTGGTATGAAGAAGTGTTAAGTTTGCCACATCGCCGTGAAATCGCAAGTGAGTTAAGAAATGAAGATGATTTATTTCTACTGCTCCTTTATTCAGAAATGATTGGCATTCCAAATCCGGCTTATTATTATACATTAGAACTTTATCCATATATATTAGAAAAATTTCATGATTGGCATTTACGAATGGGGATGGAGAAATCACCCTTATCTGGATTTAGATGTTGTTGAAAGGAGCAATGTAAATGGAGTTGTTTGAACAGGATATTTTATTTGTCGGTGGAAAAGGTGGAGTAGGAAAATCAACAACAGCTGCGGCAATTGCTTTTCATTATGCTTCAGAAGGATTTAAAACATTACTCGTCTCAACAGATCCAGCGCATAATATTGGCGATATTTTTCATATGGAAATAGGCGGTCAAATTAAAAAGATTACTGGACATTTATTTGCGCTCGAAATTAATCCGGAATTGGAAACAAATCATTATATTGAACAAGTGAAAGGGAATATTCGGCAGGTCGTTCAATCGAATATGATGGAAGAAGTACATCGTCAATTAGATACAGCAAAAGCGTCGCCAGGAGCGGAAGAAGCCGCATTATTTGATAAATTAATTACAATTTTATTGGAAGAGTCGGGAAATTTTGATAAGCTTGTAATAGACACAGCGCCAACAGGTCATACGATTCGCTTGCTTTCACTTCCAGAAATTATGGGTGTATGGATTGAAGGATTACTTGAGAAACGTCAATTAGCCAATAAAAATTATGCGAGACTGATTTATGACGGTGAACCGGTAGAAGATCCGATTTATAAAGCGCTTCAGAAAAGGCAAGAGCGATTTAAAAAAGCCCGTCATATTTTACTAGACGTGAATCGAACGGGGTATATATTTGTCCTTAATCCAGAGCGCTTGCCCATTTTGGAGACGAAAAAAGCGATTCAATTATTGGAACAATATGATTTGTTTGTGTCGTCCATTATTGTCAATAAAGTACTGCCAAATGAAGCTTCCGGCTCATTTATGGAAGCTAGAAAACAACATGAAAAGAAATATCTTCAAAAAATTGAAGAACAATTTCAAGCACAAACGAAGATGTACGTGCCCTTATTTTCACAAGATATTATTAGTGAAAAACAATTAAAGCAGTTTAGTCATTATTTTCGGGAGGGAATGAGTTTTGATGAAAGCATTTATTCATGAATTGGGTCAATTAAAATACGGGGAAATCGCAGAACCAGTTGCGAAAGAAGGACAAGTTGTTGTTCGCTTAAAAACAGCAGGATTAAATCGAAGAGATTTATATATTCCAAATCGACGAGGACAAGACGCGGAAGCACTTGTTTTGGGTTCTGATGGTGCGGGAATTATTGAAGCAGTTGGACAAGGTGTAACGAATGTTCAAGTTGGCGATGAAGTCATCATCAATCCAGCTTTACGTTGGGATAAAGAAAGTGTATCTCCACCAGAAAGCTTTGATATTTTAGGAATGCCCGATGACGGCACTTTTGCCGAGAAAATTGTGATTTCTGCCGAGCAAGTTGAATCGAAACCAGCTTATTTAACTTGGGAGGAAGCAGGAATCGTCGCGCTTGCGGGGCTAACAGGTTACCGTGCGATGTTTACGAAAGGGAATTTACAAGCAGGTGAAACTGTTTTTATCCCGGGTGCAGGAAGTGGTGTCGCAACCTTTTTAATTCAATTCGCAAAAAATATTGGCGCACGCGTCATTGTTACTTCTCGGAGTGAAGAAAAAAGAAAACAAGCACTCGCGCTAGGAGCAGATCTGGCGTTAGATACGAACGAAGATTGGCAAGAAGCATTGGAAAGTGAAACAATAGATCTCGTGATTGAAAGTGTTGGCCGAGCGACATTTAATCGTTCATTAGGCGTCCTGAAAAAAGGAGGAAGAATTGTTGTTTTCGGCGCAACAACCGAAGATACAGTTGAGCTTGATTTACGCAGTTTCTTCTATAATCAGCACCAATTATTCGGTTCAACGATGGGAAGTCGGGAAGAATTAAAAAACATGCTCGCGCATATCGAAAAATATGAAACGCGTCCAGTTTTGGATAAAGTATTCAAGTTAGAAGACGCGGCTGACGCCTTTCAATATTTGGAGGAAAGCCAAAACTTTGGAAAGATTGTTTTTGATATCTCTTAAAATAGCATAAAAAATCCCCACTTTAAGTTTTGGCTTGGGTGGGGGTTTAAAAGAAGTGAGCTAGTATATTCACATCATTGTGGCGGCAAATTTTCGATTCGATTAAATTTCAAATCATGAATAGCAGTTTTTTGATAAGTAAACTCAATATCAGTTTGAAGTTGATCAAAACGCGCATTCGTTTGGTCATGGTATTCTGATAATTTTCCAGTCTGTTCGAAAGTACCATTTTGTTTTTTCTCTATTCTTGTCAAGCGTTTATTAGTTTCCTGTAGCTCTTCTTTTATGTTAGTTATCTCGGATTTCATACTAACTACATCATTTTTCATCCCAGCCACTTCGGTTTTCACACCGGCTAAATCGTTTTTAATCTCAGCCACTTCATTTTTCACACCGGCTAAATCGTTTTTAATCTCAGCCACTTCATTTTTCACACCGGC